>DASWEF010000047.1:0-13520 GCA_036394855.1 Gaiellaceae bacterium
CGGGCGATGCCGTCGCCGACCTGGAGGACGGTGCCGACCTCGGCGAGGTCGGTCTCGACGTCGTACTGCTCGATCCGCTCCTTCAGGATCGAGGTGATCTCATCGGGACGTAGCTTCACGATTCCTTAGCTCCTTCTCACGAGTTCATGACCTGAGGCATCGCTCGCGATGCCGACATAGAGGCCGTGCCGACTTTGTCGGCGCGGCCGTCTTGACGCGCTCGAGGCAACAGCACTACGCCTAGCCCCGTCTCACCAGCTCTTGCCGCAAACCTTCGAGCCGGCCGCGCACGCTGGCGTCGACGCGCATCGACCCCGCTTGGAGGACGAAGCCGCCGATCAGGCCGGCATCGACAGTCCGTTTCGCCTCGATCTTGCGGCCCGACGCGTCTTCGATCTGCTTCAGCAGTGCACGCGCATCGTCGTCGGACAGCTCGTACGCGGTCGTCAGCTCGACGTTCAGCCGCCGCTCTTCTACGGCCATGAGCCGGTCGAACTCGCGCGCGATCTCCTCGATCTGGCCGATGCGGCCTTTCTCGGCCGTCAGGCGGAGGAAGTTGCGGACGAGCTCGTCCGACTCGCCGAGCAGTCGGTCGAGCAGGTCGACCTTCGCACGCGGCTCGAGTTGCGGGTTGCGCAGGACCGCGCGAAGCTCGGGCACGTCGCGCACCGCAGCGGCGAAGTCGGCGAGCTCCTCGTTGACCGCTTCGAGGCGCCCCTTCTCCTTGGCGGCCTCGAACAGCGCCTGCGCGTAGGTGCGGTGGACGACGGCTATCTCGCCGTCTCCTGTTCGAGTGCCGAGAAGTCGAGATCCTTCACCGCGTCCTCGATCAGGCGGCGGTGGTCGACGTCGTCGAGGACCTTGCCGGTCACCTTCGCGGTGGCGAGGAGCGTGAGGTCGGCGACTTCTGCGCGGATCTGCTGGAGGGCGCGATGCGTCTCGGCCTCGATCTGCCGCTTCGTCTCCTCCAGACGGCGCTGCCGGTCCGCCTCTGTCTCCTCCTTCACGCGCTGCCGCTGCGAGTCGGCGACCCTCCGCGCTTCAGAGAGGATCTGCTCGGCCTGGCCGCGTGCCTGGCCGATCAGCGCGCGGTGCTCCTCGAGCAGACGGCGCGCCTCGTTGCGGGCGTTCTCGGCCTCTCCGATCGAGCGGCGGATCCGCTCGCGGCGCTCGTCGAGCATGTTCTGGATCGGGCCGAAGGCGAAGCGCTTGAGGACGAAGAGCGTGATCAGGAAGCACACGACCGTCCAGATCATCAGGCCCGGGACGACCTTGATCAGCCCTGAGGAAGCGACGACTGCGTGCATCAGATGAGCACGTAGGCGAGCAGGCCGCCGATCAGGCCGTAGAAGACGACGGCTTCCGTCAGCGCGAACCCGAGCCACTGGATGCCCTGCAGCTCGCCGCGCAGCTCCGGCTGACGCGCCACGGCCTGGATCATCGAACCGAAAATGTTGCCGATGCCGATGCCGGCTCCGAGCGAGCCGAGGCCGATGCCGAGCGCGAGCGCGATCGCCTTCCCGGCGTCCACGTTGCCCGCGGCGGCCGCAACGAGATAGGCCAACAAGTGAATCCCCTCCTTTAGTGCTCGGGCTCGATCGCCGAGCCGATGTAGATGGCTGACAGGGCAGAGAAGATGAACGCCTGGATCCCGACGACGATGATCACCTCGAAGAGGTAGAAGGCCGTCGCGGCGGGGATCGCGACGACCGCCAGGACCGTCGACTCCAGCACGAACATCAGGCCGATGAACGTGAGAATCAGCATGTGGCCCGCGAGCATGTTCGCGAAGAGTCGGACGCTCAACGAGATCAGCCGCATGAACTGGCCGAGGATCTCGAGCGGCACGATCAGCGGCAGCAGCGCCTTTGGGACCTCCGGGATCCAGCTCTTGAAGTAGCGCACGGGCCCGTTCCAGCGGATGCCTTCGATGTGCGTGAAGAAGAACGTCATCAGGGCGAGCGCAAGCGTCACCGAGAGCGATGAGGTGGCGGCGTAGATGCCGAGCGTCGGGAGTCCGTGCCACTTCTCGTCCGACAGCGGCAGCGGGATGAAGCCGATCAGGTTGACGACGAAGATGAAGAGCATCAGCGTCGCGACGTACGGGAACCAGCGGCCGATGCCCTTCGCCGGCAGGCCCTGCTCGGCCACCTGCGTCTGCGCGACCTCGTAGATCTGCTCGCCGAGCGCCTGCGCGCGCCCGCGGCGCGCCCGCATGAGCGTGACGCCGAGGAGCATCGTCAGCAGCGAGCCCAGGATCAGGTAGGCGACTGCCTTCGTGATGCTCAGGTCGAGGCCGCCGACGTGGATCGGAACCCACGGATGCTGTTCGAACTCCTCCGACGGATCGAACTCGCCCTTCGCCCATGCAGCCTGTGGCAGCGCCAGCGCGAGCAGCACGACTCCGACGAGCCGGCGCTTCATCGGGGCGCACCGAAGTACGAGAACAACGACAGCCCGAGCTGGAACGTGTACGCGAGCACGTAGACGATCGCCGCGGCGGCGGCGAGGTGAGGACGGGTCGCGGCCGCGGCGATCAGCACCGCGAGCACGGCAACCGCCTTGAAGCTCAATCCGAAGGCCAGCACTGCAGAGGCGGCGACGTTACCGGTCCGCCCTCGCAGCCGCGTCAGCACGAACTCGATCGCCTCGAGACCGAGCCAGAGCACGGCGCCGAGGCCCCAGCCCGCGACGTCCCAACCGCCGAGCAGGAAGATCGGCAGCGCGAGCAGCAGCACGAGCCCGCCGCCGAGGGCGGGGACGAGCCTGCCCGGCACCGGCCGCGGCGTCGCGAAGATCCCCGCCCGCATCAGAACGCGCCCCGGTAGCGCCGGTAGACGGAGTAGACGGCGAGGGGGATTCCGGCCACGGCTCCGATCAGGGCGCCGATACCCGCCGCGCCGACAGCCCAACCGATCAGGGCGCCGAGGGCGATCGCCGCCAGCAGGATGCCGATGAGGATGCCTCCCGCCCCGGCGGGCTGAAACGAGCGGCGGGCGGTGGGCTCCATCCGCCGGCAGCATACCAAGTTTGTGACAGCGGAATGCCGCTTCTGTGGCCGAAAAGAGCCCTACTTTGTAGTACTACGCCGTCTTCCGCTCGGCGCGCGCCTGCTCCTCACGCCGTCGGATCATCGGGTTCGCGAGCTTCACGATCTCGAGCAGATACACCATGTACAGGGAGGCGGCGAGGGCGACGAGGCCGATCAGGCTCACCACCAGCGTCCGCCACGGGTGCCACTCCCCGTGCTGGTGCGGCTTGATGAAGCGCAGCGACAGGGCGGTCGCGGCGAGCGTCCCGCACCACAGCCAGATGTAGGTCGCCGCACGGCGCTGCGAGAAGCCGATGTTGACGAAGCGATGGTGAAGATGGTGACGGTCCGCCGCGTAGACGGGCTGCCGGTATTTGAGCCGCTTCGCAACGACGAACGAGGTGTCCAGGATCGGCACCGCGAGCACGAGCAGCGGGAAGAAGAGGGTGACCACTGACGCGGTCTTGAGCAGGCCCTGTAACGGCACCGCGGCAAGGACGAAGCCGAGTAACAGGGCACCGGAGTCGCCCATGAAGATCCGCGCCGGGTAGAGGTTGTGGCGCAGGAACCCGAGCGCCGCTCCGAGGACGACTGCCGACAGGATCGCCGCCTGCACCTCGGGCCGGGGGAGCGACAGCGCGATCAGCGTGAACGTGAACGCAGAGATCGCCGACACGCCGGCTGCGAGGCCGTCGAGGCCGTCGAGGAAGTTGACCATGTTCATGATCGCGACGATCCAGAGCACGGACAGCGGCATGCCGATCCATTCCGGCAACGTGTGGATGCCGATCACCGGGAACGTGAAGCGGTGCACCCAGATCCCGAAGCCGACCGGGATTGCGGCGGCCGCGATCTGGCCGCCGAGCTTCTCCCACCAGCGCAGGCCTCGGAAGTCGTCGACGGCCCCCACCGTGGTTGCCACGGCGGCGCCGAGGAGCAGGCCGCGCGTCTCTCCCGACAGGTCCAGGAACGCCAGCGCCGGCACGAAGATCCCGAAGAAGAGCGCGAGCCCGCCCAGGCGGGGCACGGTCCGGCGGTTGAGGCGCCGTCCCTCGGGACGGTCGACGACTCCGAGCAGTCGCGCCATCCCGCCGACAGCCGGCGTCAGCAGGACGACGATCGAGGCGGCAAGCAAGGCGCCCCAGACGACCTCCAGATGGTCGGCGAGCGTGTGCAGCATCAGCGCAGCGGCGAAGCCACGTTACTTCGTGCCGTAGAGCCGGTCGCCCGCGTCGCCGAGCCCCGGGACGATGAACCCGCGTTCGTTCAGCCCGCGGTCGATCGCCGCGACGACGATCTGCACGTCCGGATGGTCGCGCGTGACGCGCTCGATCCCTTCCGGCGCCGCGATGATGGCGACCAGGCGGACCGAGGTCGCCCCGGCTTTCTTCACGGTCTCGATTGCGGCCGCCGTCGAGTTTCCGGTCGCAAGCATGGGATCGAGCAGGATCACGTCGCGCTCGGCGACGTCGGCAGGCAGCTTCGCGTAGTACTCGACCGGCTGGAGCGTCTCCTCGTCGCGGTACATGCCGATGAAGCCGACCCGGGCGCTGGAGATCAGCGAAAGCACGCCGTCGAGCATTCCGACCCCCGCGCGCAGGATCGGGCAGACGGCCACCTTCTTGCCGCTGATGCGCGGGAAGCGGCCGAGCTCGAGTGGGGTCTCGACCTCGACGTCCTCGGTCGGGAGATCCTTCGTCGCCTCGTAGGTCAGCAGCAGCGTGACCTCGTTGACGAGCTTGCGGAAGTGGACGGTGGGCGTGTCCTTGTCGCGCAGGTACGAGAGCTTGTGCTGGACGAGTGGGTGCGTGACCTCGACGACGGCGCCGGTGCGTGTCTCGGTCACGGTCACCTGTCGCTCGCCTGCGGCTCGCTCCCTCGAGGGAAACCATGTTTCCCTCGAGTGCTCCCTTCTTTAGGGAACGCCTCGACCTGCGCGCCGCTGGGATCGCCGCCCATGTCGAGGAGAGAGAGCGGGGAAACCTCCCGGTTTCCCCCAGGCCCCTTCCGGGGGGCGTGGGCGCTCACGCCCCCACGCCCCCTACGTACGTCGTCCAGCCGCGAAAGCCCGGGTACAGAGGCCGGCTGGCGCACAGGGTCTCGATGCGGGAGCGCAGGGCGCCGAGGTCCGGTGACTCGCCGAGGGCCTCGACGATGACGCGCCCGATCTCGCGAAAGTCGTCCTCGTCCATCCCGCGCATCGTCGCCGCGGGCGTCCCGATGCGGACGCCGCTCGCGACGGTCGGCGGCCGCTCGTCGAACGGGACGGTGTTGCGGTTGACCGTCAGCTTCACCTCGTCGAGCCTCTCCTCTGCGGCCTTGCCCGTCCACTCCGTCCTGCGGAGGTCGAGCTGGAGCAGGTGCGTGTCCGTGCCACCGGTCAGCACGTCGAGGCCGCCGTCCATGAGCGTCTCGGCGAGCGTGTCGGCATTGCGGCGGATCTGCGCCTGGTAGTCGCGGAAGGCCTCCGTCGCCGCGATCTTGAAGCAGGTCGCCTTCGCCGCGATCGTGTGCTCGAGCGGGCCGCCCTGCATCCCCGGGAAGACCGCGCGGTCGACCGACTGCGCGTGCTCCGCCTTGCAGAGCACGAAGCCGGAGCGCGGGCCTGCAAGCGTCTTGTGCGTCGTGGAGGTAACGAAGTCGCAGTGCTCGACGGGATTCGGGTGGAGTCCTGCGGCGACGAGCCCCGCGAAGTGCGCCATGTCGCAGAGGAGCAGCGCGCCGACGTCGTCGGCGATCTCCCTGAACTTCGCGGCGTCGACCGTGCGCGGATACGCGGAGCCGCCGCAGACGATCAGCCTTGGACTGGATTCACGCGCCTTCTCCAGCACCTCGTCGTAATCGACCACGTTCGTCTCCCGCGAGACGCCGTAGTGGACGATGGAGTAGAGCTTCCCCGAGAAGTTGACCTTGAGCCCGTGCGTCAGGTGGCCGCCGTGCGAGAGCTCGAGCGAGAGGATGGTGTCGCCCGGCTGGAGCGCCGCCATGTAGACGGCCATGTTCGTCTGCGCCCCGGCATGCGGCTGGACGTTGGCGTGCTCCGCGCCGAAGAGCTCCTTCGCGCGGTCGATCGCGAGCTGCTCGATCTCGTCCACCACCTCGCAGCCGCCGTAGTAGCGCTTCCCCGGGTAGCCCTCGGCGTACTTGTTGGTCGGCGTGGAGCCGATCGCCTCCATGATCGCCGGCCACGTGAAGTTCTCCGAGGCGATGAGCTCGATCTGGCCCCGCTGCCGCTCGAGCTCGCGGCCGAGGAGCTCCGCGATCTCCGGGTCGAGCTGCTCGAGGCCGCCGGTGGTCAACTGCTGGAAGGTCTGCTGGGCGACGGCCATGGCTCTCCTCTCCCCGGGGTCAACCGGATCGTACTGGCGCGCCCAGTCGGCGCAGAACCTCCTCGGCGGGCACCGCCCCCTCGCGGAGCACGCGTGGGTCACGTTGCGTGAGGTCCACGACGGTCGAAGGCGTCCCCGGCAGCTCGCCTCCGTCCACGACCGCCGCCGATCCGGCACGCATGTCCTCGGGAACGTCCCCCAGGCGCTTCGGGTCGGGGTCGCCCGGATGGTTGGCGCTCGTGGCGATCACGGCGCCGACTCGGTCGAGCACGCCGCGGCCGGGGCCGTCGAGCTCGGGCACCCGGATCCCGATCGCCTCCGGGTTCGTGCCTGCGATCCACCGAAACCGGCGCGCGGGATTCGGGACGACGAGCGTCAGCGGGCCGGGCAGCAAGAGACGTGCGAGCGAGGCGGCGCGGCCGCGCAGCTCCGGAACGCACTCGAGGAGGTAGTCCAGGCTCGACGCGACGAGCGCCGTCGGCCGGCTCTCATCGCGGCCTTTGAGGCGGTAGAGACGCCGCGCCGGCTCTTCGCGGTAAGGATCGGCGGCGAGGCCGTAGACCGTGTCGAAGGGCAGGACGACCGGCTTTCCGGCGCGCAGAGCCGCGACGGCGTCGTCGATGCCGCTCACGACCGCCTGCCCTCGACCACGCGCGCCGTTCCGGAGAGGTCCGGGGTGACGGTCACGTCGCCGTACGCCAGCGACCGGAGCGCGTCGGCCACGTGCTGCGCCTGGCCGTCGCCGACCTCGAGCACGAGCCAGCGCGTCTGCGCGATTCGCGCAATCTCCTCGTGCAGCCCCACGCCGACGAGGGCTTCCCGAGGCTCCCACTCGCGAATCTCCGGCTGCAACGCATCCCACTCCTCCGGCGAGACGTAGGGCGGGTTGGAGACGACGAGGTCCCAGCCCTCCTGCGCGGTCTCGAAGCCTCCCTCCCGAAGGTCGATCGGCAATCCGAGGCTGTCGGCGTTCTCCCGCGCGAGCGCCAGGGCCCCGGGCGACGAGTCGACCGCCGTCACACGCGCCGCCGGCTGCTCGTCGGCGATGGCCAATGCGATTGCGCCCGTGCCGGCGCCGAGGTCGAGCACACGCTGCGCCTGCTCGTCACGCAGCAATGCCAGGCAGCGCTCCACGACCACTTCCGTCTCGGGCCGGGGCACGAGCGCGCGGGCGTCGGTCCTGAGCGTGAGCCTGCGGAATCCCCACTCCCCGAGAACGTACGCGAGCGGCTCGCGCCTCCGTCGGCGCTCGAGCAGCGGCCGGAAGCCGGCCGGCACTTCACGATCGCGTTCCGCGTACATCTCCGTGCGCGAGACGCCGAGGACGTGCGCGACCAGGAACTCCGCGTCGACGCGCGGCGTGTCCACGCCGGCTTCGGCGAGCTCCTGCTCTGCGAGGCGCAGCGCTTCTTCGACCGTCACTCGCCGAGCGCGCGGCGGCGCTCTTCCGCGGTGAGCGCGTGGGTGAACTCGTCCAGCTCGCCCTGGAGGATCCGATCCAGCTGATGCGTGGTGAGCTTGATGCGGTGGTCGGTGATGCGGTTCTCCGGGAAGTTGTAGGTGCGGATCTTCTCGGCGCGTCCCGCTGAGCCGATCTGGGAACGGCGCGTCGCGTCGAGCTCGGCCTGCTGCTTTTCCCGCTCGAGCTCGTAGAGGCGAGCCCGCAGCACGCGCAACGCCTTCTGGCGATTCTGGAGCTGACTCTTCTCGTCCTGCATCGACACGACGAGGCCCGTCGGGAGATGGGTGATGCGGACTGCCGAGTCGGTCGTGTTCACGCTCTGGCCGCCCGGGCCGGTCGAGCGGTAGACGTCCACCTTGAGGTCGTTCGGGTCGATCTCCACTTCCACCTCCTCGGCCTCGGGCATCACCGCGACCGTTGCGGTGGAGGTGTGGATCCGTCCCTGCGACTCGGTCTCGGGCACGCGCTGCACTCGGTGCGTGCCGCCCTCCCACTTGAAGACCGAATAAGCGCCGTCCCCCTTGATCGCGAACGTGATCTCCTTGAAGCCTCCCGCGTCGTTCGGGCTGGAGCTGAGCTGCTCGACGCTGAAGCCGCGACGCTCCGCGTAGCGCGTGAGTGCGCGGTGGAGATCGGCGGCCCAGAGCGCCGCCTCGTCGCCGCCCACGCCTTGCCGGATCTCGATGATCACGTCTTTGCGATCGGCGGGATCGGTCGGCGCGAGCGCGACGCGCAGCTCTTCCTCGACCGCCCGGATGCGCTCCTCCAGCTCCGGAACCATCTCCCGGAGAACGCCGTCGCCGCGCGCCGCGTTCAGATCCTCCTGCACCTGACGCCACTCCAGCGCCAGCCGGTGCGGGCCCTCGAGCTCCTTCAAGCGGCGTCCGGCTTCCGCAGCCTCCCGGTGATCGTTGTAGACGGTCGGGTCGGACAGGCGCTCCTGCGCCTCCCGGTAGGAGCGCTCCAGCTCCTCGACGAGTTGTTCGACGTTGCCGGCCATCGCCGGCTCAGGTTAGCGCTCCAATCGGGCCGTCAAGCTGATTTCCGGGACGCTCGCGAGGGCCTTGGAGACCGGGCAGTTCTCCTTCGCGTCCTCGGCGGCGCGCTGAAAGGCCTCGTCGTCCATTCCCGGCACGCGTCCGGCGACGTCGAGCGCGATCTTCGTGATCCCCTCGCCCGGCTGGAAGGTCACCGTCGCGGAGGTCTTGAGCTGCTCCGGCGCGTGACCGGCCTGCGCCAACCCGTTCGAGAGCGCCATCGAGAAGCAAGTCGCGTGTGCGGCCGCGATCAGCTCCTCGGGGCTTGTCATTCCGCCCGCCTCTTCGGAACGGGCCGGCCAGCTCACGTCCAGCCCGCCGACCGCTCCGCTGGTCACCGAGTCGATGCGGCCGCTGCCGCTCATCAGATCGCCCTGCCACGTCACCTCGGCCTTCCGGTCAGTCGCCATCGGTTCCTCCCTCGAGTGTCGCGTTCACGGTCACCTTGGCACTCGCCTCGATCAGCGCGGACATGGTGCAGCCCTCGCTCGCCACCTCGGCCAGCCGTTCGAGGCGCTCCTGATCCATCTCGTTTACACGCGCGCGCGCGAGGAGCTCGGAGGCGACGATCCGGTGCGAGCCACCCTCGACCTCATCGAGCGTCACGGTGGCGCGAACGTCGAGGTGCTCCGGGACCGAGCCGGCCTTGGAGAGCTCACCGGCGAGCGACATCGCAAAGCAAGCTGCATGTGCGGCGGCGACCAGCTCCTCCGGGCTGGTCTTGCCGTCCGGCCGCTCGATGCGGGCCGCGAGTGAGTACGGCAGATCTTCGAAGGCGCCGGTCGCCGCGCTGATCGTCCCGTTTCCGCGGGCGACGTTGCCCTCCCAGGTCACGCCCGCTGAGCGCTGCACTCTCGGCACGGTTCGAAGCGTATGCGTCAGTAGTGGAGGTATGCGGCGCGGAAGAATCCGCCGAAGACCTGCGCGAGGATCCGGTTGGTCACCCGTGAGGCGGTCGGCGGCACGACACGGACGGGCTCGCCCCAGCGGCTGAGGCTGATGTTCACGTGACCTGTTCGGTGGGTGAATGCGCCCGCCGACCGGCCGCTGTGCGCTTCGATGTCGGCGCGGTCGAAGTCGTAGCGGAAGTCGAACTCAGGCGGCAGGCGGTCGGACCGCAGCCGCGACGACGGGGAAACTCAGGCCATGACCTCGACTTTCCGAGCCTCGGCCTCGTCCCGGTGCTCGAGCGCCAGCACGTCTTTGAGCGCGCGGATCGAGACCTCGAGCTGGTCGAGCGTCGGTTCGCGCGTCGTCAACCGCTGTAGCCAGAGTCCCGGCGCGAGCAGCGTCATCAAGATCCTGTTGCTCGAGTGCTTGCCCGCGTACCGGATCAGCTCGTACGCGAGGCCCGCGATCACCGGCAGCAGCAGGATCCGGCTTGCGATCAGCCAGTACCAGACAGGGCGGCCGAAGAACGCGAACACGAAGATCGCGATCACCATCACCCAGAGCAGGAAGGCCGTGCCGCAGCGTGGGTGAATGAGGCTGTGGCGCTGCACCGTCTCCGGCTCGAGCTCCTCGCCGGCCTCATAGGCGTTGATCGCCTTGTGCTCGGCGGCGTGGTACTGGAAGACGCGGCGAAGATCCGGGAAGAGCGAGATCAGCGTCAGGTAGAGGACGAAGATCGTGACGCGGATCAGCCCTTCCACGATGACGAACCAGCCGGTGCGCTCGATTCCGATCCAGTCGGTGATCAACGCCGGCGAGACCTTGAAGAGCAGGACGGCGAAGCCGATCGCGATGGCGAACGCGAAGATCAGCTGCGCTCGGGTGAGCTCCGTGACGACCTCCTTGCCCTCCTCGCCTTCCTTCCCTTCGGCCTGGGCGGCGTAGTTGGCGGAGATGGCGAGGGCGCGAAAGCCGATCGCCAGCGACTCGCCGAGCGCGATCACCCCGCGGATCACCGGCAGCCGAAAGACGAAGTGGCGCGCCATCGGCGACTCGATGGGCTGGTTGACCTGCGCGATGTCGCCGTCGGGCTTGCGGACCGCCACGGCCCAGTTCGATGGGCCGCGCATCATCACGCCTTCGAGGACGGCCTGTCCTCCGACTGTGGTCACGTGAGGGTGCTAGCCGCGGCGGGCGCCGCCGGCCTTCTCGAGCCGGCGCTGGAAGCGCTCGACGCGCCCGCCCGTGTCGAGCAGCTTCTGCTTGCCCGTGTAGAACGGGTGGCAGTTCGAGCAGATCTCGACGTGGAGCTCGGGCTTCGTAGAGCGCGTCTGGAACGTGTTCCCGCAGGAACACGTCACGGTCGCGAGGACGTAGTCGGGATGGATCTCAGGCTTCATCTGAAGCCAGGATAGCAGCGGCCGTTTTCGGGGCGACGTTGCCCCCGGAGACGACCGCGGCGATGGTCTGACCGGACTCCGGCTCGACCACACCCGAGAGCAGGGCAGCCGCGGTGGCGGCGCCCGCAACCTCGCAGGCGAGCTTCATCCGGCCGTACATGAAGCGGAAGGCGTCCTCGAGCGACTCCTCCGAGATGAGCACGGACTCGACGCCGAGCTCGGTACAGACCCGGACGCAGTTGGCCCCCGCGTAGGGCCCGTTGAGGCCGTCCGCGATCGACTTCGCCTCGACCGTGACCGGCTCCCCGGCCTTCAGGCTCTCGTGCAGCGCCGGCGAGCGCTCCGGCTCGACCGCGATCACGCGTGTGGCCGGTCTCATGCCTTTGACGGCCGTCGCGATGCCCGAGACCAGGCCGCCGCCCCCGACCTGGACGAGCACCAGGTCTGCCTCGGGCACGTCCTCGAGGATCTCGAGGCCGACCGTTCCCTGCCCCGCCATGACGTAGGGATCGTCGTAGGGATGCACGAGGGTGCGGCCGGTCGCCTCGATCAGCTCGTCGAGGCGCTCGAAGGCGCCCGGAATGTCAGCTGCTTCCGTGTCGATCGTCGCGCCGTAGCCACGCGCGGCGGCGATCTTCATCGGGCTCGCCGTCTGCCACATCACGACGAGCGCATCGATCCCCTCGACGGCGGACGCGTATGCCAGCGCCTGTGCGTGGTTTCCCGCCGAGATCGAGATCACGCCGCGACGTTTCTCCTCCTCGTCGAGGGTCGCGAGCTTGTTCAGGACCCCGCGCGGCTTGAACGAGCCTGTGCGCTGGAAGAGCTCCGCCTTGAACCGCACGTCGGCGCCGATCTGTTCTGACAGCGTCGCCGACCCGAGCAGCGGCGTGCGGTGGAGGCGGTCGCCGATACGCTCGCGCGCCGCGTAGACGTCGTCGAGGGAGATCAGCGAGCCTGTCGTTGCCATCTCGTGGATCGTAATCCGTCCGTTCCGCGCGGGACCAGACGCGTATGAACGAGCTCGCCTGTCCAAACCGGACAGAGCTCACCCGCCCAAGCGGACAGCAGCCTTCCGCGGTCCGTCGTCCATCCTGCCGGAAGACTGCCGCCGCGACCATCTCCTGTGGAGGAAAAGTCACACTCCCTTGACGAAGTCCAGGTCCCACCGCGCCACGTCTAGGGACAGCCCCCGGCCGCGGCCCGCAGGGACGCGGCCGCGCGGAACGTGGCTACACAGGCTCCCGTCGCGGGCTAAGTGAGGGTGTACTCCGGCCCGCTGCCACCTTCGGGCGGCGTCAGGCGTCCGCCCTTCGCGGTGATCGCGCCGCACTGCACGCAGTTCGACGGCGTCACCGTGACGCCGTCGTCCGTCGCTTCGTACACCTGCGCCGGGCACATTCGCTCCCACATGAGCGCAAGGTCAGGCGGGACCTCGCGCCGCAGGACGATGTGGTTCGGCTGGTCGTCGCGCGTCTTGTTGCCCGAAGCAAAGACCGACGAGAGCTTGTCGAAGGTGAGCTTGCCGTCCGGCGCCGGGTAGCTCTTCACCCGGTCGGTGCGGATCAGCTCTTGCTCGCCGTCGGGCTCCGTGCGCGAGTCGCCCCGCGGGAAGCGTCCCTTCGTCGCGGTCATCATCCCCGCGAGTGCGCCGCCAATCCAGAAGCCGCGGCCGAAGGCCTGCCGCATGTTGCGAACCTCCTGCAGGTCGTTCCAGATGAAGCTCTGCCTCACGGCTTCGTCGTAGACCGAGAGCGCGCCCGGAGTCCACGGCGTCTGGCCGCGCTGCAGCGCCGCGAAGGCCGCTTCGGCCGCGAGCGAGCCGGACTCGATCGCGTAGTGGATGCCTTTGAGCGCGGGGACGTTGACCAGTCCCGCCCCGTCGCCGCAGATCAACAAGCCCGGCGCGTGCAGCCGCTTCGGCACGGAGAGAAAGCCGCCCTCCGGAATGGTCTTCGCGCCCCAGGCGATCCGCTCGCCGCCCTCGAGGAGCTTGCGCACGAGCGGATGCGTCTTGAGCTCTTGAAGCAGGTCGTGCACCGAAAGCTCGACGTCCCGGTAGTCCAATCCGACCACCATTCCCAGCGTGACCATGTCGTCGCCCATCGGATAGATGAAGGAGCCGCCGAACTCCCGGTACCTCGCGGCCGCACGCAGCGGCCAGCCCATCGTGTGGATGACACGGTCGAGCGGCCGCGCGACCTTCCAGACCTCCTTCACGCCGAGCGCCCACACCTGCGGGTTCTCGCCGCCGAGCCCGAACCGGTCCAGCGCGACACCTGTGAGGTGCCCTTGCGTTCCCTCCGCGAGCACCGTGACGCGCGCGACGACGTCGGCGCCGGGCTCGAAGTTGCCCAGCTCCTGACCTTC
>DASWEF010000048.1:0-6362 GCA_036394855.1 Gaiellaceae bacterium
TACAGGTCGAGCAGCTCCTGCTCGCCGAGGCCTTCGACCTCGCGGTCACCCGCGCCGTCAGCGTCTCCGATCACGCGCCGCAGATCGCGCTCGGCAGGGAGAACCTGCGCCATTCCAGGCGCGACTCTAGCCGAGCAGAAGCTTCACGAGCCACGCGTCCCGCACGGCGAGCGCCTGCCCGTCGAGCTCGTGCGGCGCGTCGTACCAGCGCCGTTCCTTCGGCCGGCTCGCAGCCCTGAAGAGCACATCGACGTCTTTCGCAGGCGAGATCGGGTCCCGCCGGCGCGGCCGGACTGGATGACGGCGCCGCGCACGCGGTGGTCGACTCCGACCAGATCGGCCGTGACCGCGGCGCCGAAGCTGAAGCCGACCGCGACGACACGCGACGGATCCGCATCCGGCAGCTGCGCGAGCAGGTCGAGCGCGCGCCTGCGGCCGACGACGTAGTTCACGAACGCGTGCACGTCTGCGGCGGCGCGGCAGGTGACGAGCGCAGACGGCGAAGCCACCGTCAGGGACGCGACTCCCTTCTCGGCGAGCCGGTCCGCATCCGGCAGCTGCGTCGACTCGGTGCCGTCGGAGCCGGGCGAGAAGAGCACGACCGGCCAGGGCCCGGAACCGAGCGGATGTGTCCAGTAGGCCGCCTTCCGTCCGTGTCCTGCATCGAACGTCAACGCCTGCCGGACGATCCCGTCCGTCGTCTGAGTCGAGCCGAGACGAAGATCGAGCGGGCGCTTGCGGTCGTAGGAGAATCGTGGCCGCGCGGCGAGCGGCTTCCGCGCGAGAGCGGTGCGAAGTGCCGCGTCGAGCACCGGGTCGCGGCCCGCAAGGAACTCGAGCGAGGAGAGCGGGACGGGGACCTGCGGCTCCGTGGCCAGACGTGGATCGTCCGGGGTCGAGCGAAGGCTCGGGCGTCAGGCAAGCACCGAGACGGAACCCCGCTCGGCTTCGAAGACGGCCTCGCCGACGTCGCCGAGATCCTCTCCGTCGGCCTGGAGCGGGAGCGGCCGGTCGCAGCGCACCTCGATCCGGTCGAGGTCGTGCCCGCGGAGCGAGTTGCGCGGCCGCCGGCCGGTCGCGAGCGCGAACAGAAACGGCGGCAGCGTCCGCGGAGTGAGCGCGACGGGCGCGAGAAAGTCCAGCCCCTGCTCGAACACGGCCTCGGGCGCGACCTGGATCGCGAGCGCCTTTAAGAAGGTGTACGGGTTCACGTTCGAGACGAGCACGAGGGCAGCCCGCCCGTAGCCGACGACCTCGAGCGCCGGTTCGAGGCGGCCGCGCCGCTCCACGAGCATCCGTGTGAACGTCCCGACGAAGGCGAGATCGCCCGGACGCCGGCCTTCGGGAGAGCGACCGCGCTCTTCGATCCGTCGCACCGCCTCGGCGTCGATCCCGACGCCCGCGCTGAACGCGAACCGGCGTCCGTTGACGCGTCCCGTGGAGATGCGGCGGGTGCGGTCGCGCGCCATCGCGTCGGCGAGCCGCTCGGCAGCCTCGACGGGATCTCGTGGCAGTCCAAGCGCACGCGGAAGCACGCTCGTCCCTCCCCCGGGAACGAAGCCGAGCGGCAGGTCGTCGCGCTCGACGCCGTTCAGCGCCTCGTTGAAGCCGCCGTCCCCGGAGAAGACCACGAGCGCGTCCGCCTCCCCCGCGTCACGGGCAAGCTCGACCGCGTGGCGTGCCCGCTCGGTCCGCACGGTGCGCACGTAGGCGGAGCGCATCAGCGCCCGCTCCACGGCCGCGATGCCCTCTTCCGTGACGCGGCTCGCGAAGGGGTTGACGATCAGAACGGCACGCTTCATCGTCGGCGGCACAATGCCACGCATCGATCACGTCGCCGTCGAGACCGTCGACCCCGACGAGACCGCCTCCTTCTACGAACGAGTCTTCGGGGCGCGAATCGTCAAGACCGAGGGCCACCCGGTGATGGCCTACCTCGGCAACACCGGCTTCGCGTTCCACGAACCGAGCGGGCCGGGCGGCCACACCGGCGTGCGCGTCTCGGAAGAGGAGCGCGCCGAGATCAAGCGGCGCCTCGACGCCGAGGAGGTCGAGTACGACGAGCGCGACCACGAGATCGCCGTCGGCCTCTTCTTTCGAGATCCCGACGGGCGGCTGTTGGAGGCGATCACCTACCGCGACGGCGACGATCCGAGGCGGCCGTGAGTCGCCTCGCTCTGATCGGAGTTCTTGCGCTCGCGTTCGTCGGCTGCGAGGGGAAGGGCGACGAGGCGATCGCGCACGTCGGCGGTCAAACGATCACGCGCGAGCAGGTCGAGCAGACGGTGGAGCACTTCAGGGAGGAGTCCGAGCGGGAGGGCAAGGACTTCCCGGAGGAGGGAACCGCCGACTTCGACAAGGCCGAAGACCGGCTGTTGGGGTTGCTCGTCTATCGAGCCGAGCTCGCGGACACGGCCGAGAAGCTGGGAGTCGAAGTCGACGACGAGACGGTCGAGCGGAGGCTCGAGGCCGGAGGCGAGTCCGAGGAGGAGGACGGTGAGGAAGGGGAGGCCTTCATCCGCGACAGCGTTCGCGCTCAACTTCTCTACGAGAGGATCTACCGCCGGGTCACGGAGAACGTCGTCGGCACGTCACCGGGGGCGACCGCGCGCCGCAACGAGATCGCGCGGCGCTTCATCGCGCGGATGCAACGCGAATATGCGAGCAAGGTGCACTACGAGCCCGGGTACGAGCCGGGCTCGTAGCGCGAAGCTCTCGTCAACAGGCAGTGCCGCCGGTGGCGCTGCCGAGCGCGTAATCGAAGGACGGCGTCGCGTCCACGTCCGCGTAGAGGTCCGTATCGGCGTTCCGTCCGAAGGCGAGTGCGGTCACGTTGTAAAGCGTGGCCCCCTGGACAGGCTGACTGAATGAACCCAGCACGACGTCCACGGAGATCGTGTTGCCGCAGACCGCGCCCGCCGCGGTCATCTGCACGGGATAGCTCACGACCTTGCAGTTGCCCGGATCCGTGTCGGTGCAGGTCGTCGTGCCGGCGAAGAACGACGGCTTGGCCCCGCCGACCGACTGAGCGCCGACGTAGAAGATCCGGTAGGCCTCCTCGCCCTTGTTGCCCACCGACAGTGCCTGGAACCTCGTCAGCCACACAGATGTGGTCTTTCCGGAGGGTGCTGCAAGGGACGCGAGGCTGCCGGCCGTCATCTTCACGCGCAGCACGCCCGCGCTGGGCTGGCTCACTGCGAGCCCGCGCAGATCGAGCTGCGACAGATTCGCGCCGGCACCGGTCGGCGAATAGTGCGGCCACTGAGCGTCGCCTGCCGCGTCGGCGATCGGATTCGCCGGGACAGGCCGGTTGAGCGAGCCGCCTGCCGGGGTCCGGCCCTTCAGCTGCCGGATCTCGTACAGATGTGCGCCGTGGTGCTGGCTCGTCGTGTCGTTGTAGACGAACCGGATGCCGCCCTGACTATCGAGGTTGAAGCCGAAGAAGTCGGCCATCGTCCGGTCGCCGCCCGACGCGAGGCAGAGCGTGCCCTGGTTGCAGATCTGCCCGTAGTGCATCGGTTTCTCGGTGAAGCGCTGCTGCGCGAGCACGGGCTTCCTCGAGGCGGCGGCGGTGATCGTCGACACGTAACCGTGCCACTTGATCGCAGTCGCGCCCTGCGGGTCGTTCTTCCACGACGGATAGCTGTCGGGAGTCCCGGCGGCGTCGGTGCCGAGCCATGCGAGAACGACCGTGCCGGCGTCGCCGCCCTGCGCCCAGAGGAACTCGTTCGTCGTCGCGGGTGCGCTGTTCACCTGGACGGGCGTGCTCCAGGTGGCGCCTTCGTCCGTCGAGTACGAGTAGTAGACGTTGTTGTCGCTCTCGTCGATCCAGGAGGCGTAGACGTTCCCCGCCGCGTCGGTCGCCACGGACGGGAACAGATGCCCGACGTCGCCTCCACCCGGCGACGCGGGCGCATTGACGTTACGGAACTCGATTCCGGTGCGCTGGCCCGGGTTCACGTGACCGATCGTGATCCGGACGTGGCTGCCCTCGCCGCAGGCGTAGTAGAGGTTGCGCTTCACCCGGTCGAAACGAAGCTGGCCGCACGATGCGTCGTTCGCGAGCGGGACGGGGCTCTTCGCGGAGGCGCTCTGCCAGACGAGTCCGCCGACGGGATCACCGGACCCCTTCGAGCCGGGGCTCGAGTAGATGAACGTCCCGACGGCGAGCACGTGGAACGACAGGAAGACGGTGTTGTCATCGGCGCCCGCCGTCGTCCCGTTGTCGACGGCGTACCACTGGCGGTCGACTGCGGCGTTCTGCACTGCCACCGGATTCTTCCGCCACGTGTTGCCGCGGTCGTTCGAGACGGAAGTGCCCAGGTTCACGAGCGCCTCGAGGTCGACGAAGTAGATGTTGCCCTGGTCGTCCGCGGCGACGTCCGTGTCACCACCACCTGGGCCCGGGTCGGGCCGGAGGCCGACCGGGCTGTCGACGTGCCAGTCGAGACCGTCGGTCGAGCGGTGGATGAACGAATTCTGCGTCGAGGTACCCCACGGCCCCGACTCCCAGAAGCCGGTGCCGTCGATGAAGTTCAACGGCTCCCCTTCGGTGCGCTGCGCGTCGATCACGGTCGCGGGGCTGAAGACGAGCTTGCCCGCCACACGCCTCGGTGCGGTCGCCGTGCCGGTCCCGCCGTCGGTCGAGCCGGGCACCCCGATCACCGGCGCGTTGCTCGTCGCGTACGTCCCCGTGTACGTGTACGGCTCGAGGATGACGCCGCCCGCAAATGGACAGACCTGAGCGTTGTACGTGCCCGGTGCGAGGTTCGCGTCCGCGTAGTGAATCGTCTCCGGGCTCGTCAGGGTGTCACGGTCGACGATCTGCTTGCCGGTGGGGTCGTAGAGCTCGAGCTTGATGTCGTTCGCGGAGATGGTCATCGCAGCGGTGACGTCGATCGTCGTCTCGCCGGGCGCGACGTTGATCGGGTGCATCGGTCCACACGTCGTCGGCGTGATGCTGCCGCTGAACGTGCCGGAGTCGGCTCTTGCACTGCCGCCGACGAGCGCGGCGCCGACGACGAACAGCGTCAGCGCGAGGACGACCTTGCGCACGCGGTGCGTGCGAGTCCACCGACGGTTCTCCATTTCATCTTCTCCTGGGCGAGGTGGGCGAACGGGAGCCGCAATCGAGGCGCGATTTCGCGCGCTGCATGTTTCCCCGCCGTTGTGAAATGTGAAACGAGACCGCGAGTTGACTGACGAATCAATCGGTGCAGCGTCTACGGCGTCGCGTATCCGCGAACGCCGTCGATCAGAAGCGCATAGAAGCGGTCGGCAAGCTCGTCCGTGTCTGTGCCCGGGCGAAGCCACGTGTAGGCCCAGTTCGCGGCGGAGAGGGCAAGCAGGGCCGCTGTCGAGTCGTCCAAATCGGTGCGGAGTAGGCCGAGCTCGCGGCCCTCGCGGAACAGTGCCCGGAAGCGCTCCTCGTACCGCCGGCGCTCGGCGACGAACTGCTCCCGCCGATCGCCGTCGAGATAGCGCCATTCGCGCACGAACACCGTTGCGATGTCGAGCTGCTCGGAAACCACGCGGAGATGCGCCCGCAGGGCGAGCCGGATCTTCTCGGTCGCCGGGAGCTGGTCGGGAACGGCGTCGAGCGCGGAATGGAAGGCCGCCGCACCGTCGCGTGCGACCTCCCAGAGGAGGTCGGCCTTCGACTCGATGTGGGCGTACAGCGACCCCTTCTGGACCCCCATCGCCTCCGCCAGGTCGCCGATCGACGTCCCGTGGTAGCCCTTCTCCGCGAAGAGGCGCGCGGCCTGGCGCGTGAGCTCGTTTCGGCGGGTGCCCACTAAGGTACCCTAACGATCGTTAGGGTCCAAAGGAGCCGTGTTGAGCCAGCGCGAGCAGGAATTCCTCGAATACGTCCAGTCGGGCGGCCAGGTCGAGACCACCGATTGGATGCCCGACGACTACCGGGCGAAGCTGATCAAGTTCATCGAGATGCACGGCAACTCCGAGCTGATGGGCGTTCTGCCCGAGCGGGAGTGGATCCTGCGCGCGCCGACCCTCCAGCGGAAGCTCGCGCTCACCGCGAAGGTGCAGGACGAGGTCGGCCACTCGCAGCTGATCTACCGGGTTGTCGAGGATCTCGGGAAGCCGCGCGAGCAATGTCTGGACGACCTCATCTCGGGCAGGGCGAAGTTCCACAACGTGTTCCACTACCCGACGAAGACGTGGGGCGACGTCGGCGTGATCGCGTGGCTCGTCGACGCGGCCGCGATCATCTCCCAGAAGGCGCTGCTGAAGTGCTCGTACGCGCCGTACGCGCGGATCATGAAGAAGATCTGCTGGGAGGAGTCCTTCCACATCCTGCACGGCCGCGACGTCGTGCTGACGCTGATGAACGGCACCGACGA
>DASWEF010000049.1:0-7327 GCA_036394855.1 Gaiellaceae bacterium
GCTCGCGGGGCTGTACCAGTTCCCGCAGATCGAAGGCTGGATTCCGATCTTCCTGTTCGCCATGCTCTTCGGTCTCTCGATGGACTACGAAGTCTTCCTCGTGACGCGCATGCGGGAGACGTGGGACGAGGAGCACGACAACGTTCGCGCAGTCTCCTACGGGCTCGAGCGGACCGGGCTGATCGTGACCGCGGCGGCGATCGTCATGGTCGCGGCGTTCTCCGGCTTCGTCGCCGGCTCGGTCGTCGGTCTCCAGCAGTTCGGGCTCGGCCTCGCAGTCGCGATCTTCGTCGACGCGACGATCGTGCGGGCGCTGCTCGTCCCGTCGCTGATGGCGGTCTTCGGTCGCTGGAACTGGTGGCTGCCGGCCCGGGTGGCACGCATCGTGCGCGTGCGCCCGTCACCGCTTGTCGAGCCTCAGCCGGCATTTAGGCCTGCCGGACGCTAGCGGGCGGTCAGCGGACCGCTGCCCAGATCACGACGCCGATCGCAATCGCGATCGGGATCAGGGCCAAGCGCATCGTCGCCCAGGCCCGGCGCTCGCCCGGGCGCGCGTGCGTCTCGGGCGTATACGGATCGATCGGAGATGCGGGCTGGTGCGGGACGCTGTCGTCCCCCTCGAGCACTTGCGGCTCGTGCTGGACTTCTCTCGGCTCTTCGGTCATCGGTCCTCCCATAGCATCGCGGTGGATGAAAGGCGTTGTTCTCGCGGGCGGGACGGGGTCTCGTCTCGATCCTCTTACCCGGATCACCAACAAGCACCTCCTGCCTGTCTATGACCGGCCGATGGTGGTCTACGCCATCGAGGCGCTTCGCGAGGCCGGCCTCGACGAGCTGATGGTCGTCGCCGGCGGCGAGCACGTCGAGGACTTCCGGCGGCTCCTTGGCAAGGACGTCGCCTACGGGAATCAGGAGCGCCCCGGGGGAATCGCGGAAGCCCTCGGCCTGGCGCGCGATTTCCTCGCCGGCGAGCGGGTCGTCGTCATGCTTGCCGACAACATCTTCGGCGGATCGATCGCGCAGACGATTGCGAACTTCGAACGGCAGCGCGAAGGCGCGCGCGTCGTGCTCGCCCACGTTCGCGAGACCGAGCACCTCCGCCATCTCGGCGTCCCGCGCATGCAGAACGGCCGGATCGCCGAGATCGTCGAGAAGCCGGATGACCCTCCCGGCCGGTTGGCGGTCACCGGCCTCTACTGCTACGAGGCCGACGTCTTCGACGTGATCTCGGACCTCCGGCCCTCCGGTCGCGGCGAGCTCGAGATCACGGACGTCAACAATCACTACGTTCGGGCCGGGACGCTCGAGCACGACGTCTTCGAGGGGTACTGGGGCGACGCCGGCGAGTCCATCGACGCGTATTACGAGGTGATCGAGCGTATGCGCCGGCCGCACTTCGGCTCGGACCGGACACGTCCGATCCCCCTGCGCCGCTTCGAGGATGAGCGCGGCTGGCTCGCGGAGATCGCGCGCACGAGCGAGCTGCCGAAGCCGATCCGGCAGACGAACGTTTCGTTCTCCCGCAAGGGAACGATCCGGGGCCTGCACTACCACGAGCGCGGACAGGACGACCTGTTCGTCTGCCTGCAGGGACGGGCCCGCGTCGTGGCGCTCAATCGCGAGACGGGCGAGAGCTTCTGCGAGGACATCGGCGAGGGCAACTTCAACGCCGTCTACGTTCCCGGAAACCTCGCGCACGGCTTCGAAGCGCTGACGGACGTCTTGATGCTGTACCACGTGACGGAGGAGTACGACCCCGCCGATCCGGACGAGCACGGACTGCCGTGGGACGATCCACGTGTCGTCGAGCTCTGGAGCACGAAATCGCCGATCCTGTCGGAACGGGACACGGGCGAATCCTGATCACCGGCGCCGGCGGTCAGCTCGGCCGCGCGCTGCAGGAGACTTTCGCGCGGAGCGACGTCCTCGCCTTGACGCGCGCCGACTGGGACGTGACGCTGCCGGCGCCGTCCTTCGACTCGGCACCGGATCTCGTCCTGCACGCGGCCGCGTGGACCGACGTGGACGGTGCCGAGAACGATCCGCAGGGAGCAGCGTCCGTGAACGTCGGTGGGACGCAGCACGTTGCAGAGCTCGGCGTCCCGCTCGTGTACTTCTCGACGGACTACGTCTTCGACGGCCGCAAGGCCGAGCCGTACGTCGAGTCGGATGCTCCGGATCCCCTCTCCGCCTACGGCCGGACGAAGCTCCACGGCGAGGGAGCTGCGGGCGAACGGGCCTGGATTGTGCGTACGTCGGGTCTCTTCGGCCCATCCGGAACGAACTTCGTCACCAGCATGCTGCGGCTCGGTCGCGAGCGCGAGGAGGTCGCGGTCGTGGACGACCAGCGCAGCGCACCGACGTACGTCGGCCATCTCGCCGCGGCCACCCCCGAGCTGCTCGACCGGCCGTTCGGCATCTGGCACGTGGCCGCGAGCGGCGAGTGCACATGGGCGGAGTTCGCGGAGGCGATCTTCGAGGAGTCCGGGATCGACTGCAGGGTGCGGCGTATTTCCAGCGGGGAGCTCGCGCGTCCCGCGCCGCGTCCGGCACAGTCCGTTCTCCGGAGCGAGAAGGACGGCCCGGCGCTGCCGCACTGGCGAGCCGGTCTACGCGCCTGCCTGGACCGACTCGGGTAACGCCAACCCGGCCTCGGGTCCGCCGCGGCGGAGGGCACGGCTGTAGAGGGCGACCGCCGGAGAGAGGAGAAATGCGCCGGCCACGAGCGCGGTCCGGATCCCGAAAGCGTTGCCGATCGCACCGATCGCGGGCCCGCCTGTCCACTGTCCGATCGCGTCGGCCTGGCTCGTGATCGACATCACGGTGGCGCGGACGGTCGAATCCTCGATGCTCTGATTGATCCAGCTCGTGAAGAGCGGCATCACGATCGAGCGGGCGACGTTCGTCAGCAGCATCGCGACGACGGCGAGCCAGAACACACCCGCGAGCCCGAACACGACCACGCTCGCGATCAGCACGATGTCCAGCACGAGCAGGGTCCAGGTCACCCCCAGCTGCCCGAGTTGCTCGAGGCGGCGGTTCGCCTTTCGTGCGACGGAGATCGCCAGAACCAGCGACGCCGCCGAGATCAGGCCGAACCAGACCAGGAAGGAGAGACCGAAGAAGCTCGGCAAGCTCATGTCTTGCAGAAGATGGGCTTGGGCGAGCCGGTCGTAGCCTTCGCTCCACGCGCCCCACGAAGCGGAGATCGCGAGGATCAGCAGCAACACGGGCGTACGTCGAACCAGGGTCGCGCCGGTGCGTCCCGTGCGCGCCATGACACGCAGGGCGCTCTCGGTCTGACCACGCTCCGCCGGTTTGAATCCCGTTTCCGGCATCAGCACCGCCAGCGCGACACCGACGGCGGCGAACACGCACCCGCCGACGACGATCGGCAGCCAGAGCGCGACGAGGCCGAGGGCAACCGTCGAGGCGATGCCGAGCAACGCGACGGCGCGACCCAGCTGTGCGCTGCGCAGATAGATCGGGCGGACGTTGTCGACTCCGATCTCGTCCGCCAGCCACGCATCTTCCGCGCCGCTCGTGAACGTGTAGCCGAATCCCCAGACCGCCCAGCCGAGAATGACCGCCCAGGCTTCCGGCATCAGCCCGACGAACACCAGCGCCGCTCCCATGATCAGGAAGCCGACGATCGTCGACAGGCGGCGGCTGTAGACGTCCGCGACGATTCCGGTCGGCAGCTCGAAGACGAACACGGAGAGCTCCATGAAGGTGCCCACGAGAACCAGTTGCAGCGGGCTCATCCCGACCGTCTTGACGAAGTAGACCGGTGCGAGCACCCATACGAGGGTGCCTCCGAGCGCCGACCCGCCCTGCATGAGGTACCAGACTCGAGTCGCGTCGGCGCGCCGCATCGGTCCCTAGCCGGATCGCTTGAGCTTGCCGTGCTTCTTCGCGTGCAGCTCGCCGCGCCGGAAGACCCAGATGCCGAGCGGGACGGAGACGACGCCGATGATGATCATCGGCCAGATGTCGCGCCAGACCGCGCCGACGCCTGCGCCGTCGAGGATCGCGTGCCGGATCCCGCGCAGCGCGTAGGTCGCGGGGGATACCTTCGCGATCCACTGCATGAACTGCGGTAGGACCGACACCGGGTAGTAGACGCCCGACACGACGAGCATCAGTCCCTGGGCCACATAGCCGAACTGCGTCCCCTTCTCCGGCGAGATCAGCGGCAGGACGGCGGTCATCATGCCGATCCCGACGAAGGAGACCGACGCGACCCCGACCAGCAGCAGCGCCGATCCGAAGTTGGCGTTCGGCATGTGCAGGCCGAAGAACGCTGCGATGGTCACGAACACGATCGAGGCACGCACGAGCCCGTAGAGCACGGCGAAGATCCCGGTGCCGAGCAGGTGCACGGCCCGCGTCAGCGGCGCCATGAACGTGTACTCGATCGTTCCCTCCCAGCGCTCCCACGCCACGGTCTCGATCAGCAGCTCGAAGACGATCCCGAGGTACGACCAGATGACTGCGCCGATCAGGAGGATCGTCGTCAGCCGGTCAATGTCGATCTGACCGCCGGTCGCCTCCACGCCCTTCGCGATGAAGACGATCGTGAGGGTGTTCGCCGCGGTCCAGAAGAAGAACGCGATCTCCCACCACATGTAGCGCTTGACGAGATACCAGTTGCGCTCGACCATTCCGTACAGGCCGATGAACTCGTGCCGGAGTGCACCTGCCGCCTCCCTCATGCGAACACTCCTCGCTCGTCGCTCCGCTCCGCTTCGCTCCCACGGGGGAAACCATGTTTCCCCCGAGTGCCCCCTTCTTTAGGGATCGCCTCGCCGCACGCGCCGCCGAGATCGCCGCGTACGGCGAGGAGAGAGAGGCGGGAAACCTCCCGGTTTCCCGGAGCCCTTCCCCCGAGCGAGTGCTGTTCGCTCACGCGAACACCCCTCGCTCCGCATCTTCATCCTCCTCGGCCTCGAACGCGCGACCGGTGGCGGCGAAGAAGGCGTCTTCCAGCGTCGGCGCCTCGTAGCGCACCTTCAGCTGCTCCGCCTGTTCGAGACACAGGAGCCGGCCGCGGTCGAGGATGCCGACGCGGTCGGCGAGGATCTCCGCCTCGCGCAGGTCGTGCGTGCAGAGCAGGATCGTCGCGTCGTGCGACGTCCAGACCTCACGGATGAAATCCTGCACCTCGAGCTTCGACCGCGGATCGAGCCCGGTCGTGGGCTCGTCGAGCAGCAGCAGGACCGGCGAGGTCAGAAGCGCCCGGGCGAGCGCCACCTTCTGCTGCATCCCGCGTGACAGATGCTCCATGCCCTCGTGGCGGCGGCCAACGGGAAAGCCGACGCTCTCGAGGAGCTCCGGGATCTTCGTGCGCGTCGCACTCGGTGGCATGCCGTAGAACCGCGCCGCGTAGGCGAGGTTCTCCTCCGACGACATCTTCTTGAAGAACGAGGCTTCGACCGATACGCGGTTCACGAGCCGCTGGACCGCGCGCGATTCCTTGACCACGTCGTGGCCGAAGACCTTGGCCTCTCCGCCGTCCGGGAGCAACAGCGTCGACAGCACCCGAACCAGCGTCGACTTCCCCGAGCCGTTCTGGCCCAGGATCGCGACGCACTCGCCGCGCTCCATCGTGAACGAGACGCCTTCGAGTGCCGCTACGCGGCGCCGCCGCTTGCGCATGTGCGTTCGCGTCGCGTCGCGGCGGAAGAATTCCTTGCGCAAGTTGTGGACTTCAACGGCAGACACTTGATGCTCCTACGACTCGGCGGGACACGGACACGCACAGCACACCTGCCAACGCAGGCGGCGCACGGGATGTGATGAGTCAGCCGAGGAGTCGCATGTACCGCGACGGACCGTAGCAGCCCTGTCAAGCGATGCTGCTATGCCGCTGTCTGCGGCGGCGTGTCGTCGTCGAAGTGATCCTCCGGCGGCCAAGCGTTGACCACGAGCCGGAGACGTTCGAGGCGACGCTCCTCGCGCTCGAGCTCCGGCGCCTGCTGCTCTGTTGTCTGCTCTTCGCTCATGGTGAGAGCCTACGACATATACATGCCAGGTTCTGTCATGTATGTTTCCGCTCGATGCGGGCGACACGCCTCGTCTCACTGCTGCTCCTGCTGCAGATGCGCGGGCAGCTCACCGCGCAGGAGCTCGCACATCACTTCGAGGTGTCGGTCCGGACGATTCACCGGGACGTCGAGGCCCTCGACGCCGCGGGCGTGCCGGTCGAGGCTGTGCGCGGGCCCGCCGGGGGCTACCGGCTCGCGGGCGGCTACCGGACGAAGCTGACCGGCCTGACGGCAGCCGAAGCGGAGGCGTTGTTCGTCGCTCCTGCGCCGGCCGCGGAGCTGGGCCTCGGCGGGGTCCTCACGAATGCTCGCCTGAAGGTTCTCGCCGCGCTTCCCGCCGAGCTGCAGGAGCGGGCGAGCCGCGCGGAGCGCTACTTCCACCTCGATACGCGCGGTTGGTTTCGCGCCGAGGACACCGTGCCTCACCTGCCGACGATCGCCGCCGCAACGTGGCAAGGCAAGCGTCTGAGCGCGCGTTACCGGGAGGGACGCAAGGTGGTGCAGCGCACGCTCGACCCGCTCGGCCTCGTGCTCAAAGGCGGCGCGTGGTACCTCGTCGCCCATCGCAGCGCGGGGATGCGCGTCTATCGCGTCTCGCGGTTTGCGTCGGTGCACGTTCGCGACGACGGCTTCGAACGGCCGGAAGGATTCGAGCTCGCGGACTACTGGGACGAGTGGTCGCGGACGTTCGAGGCGTCGCTTCCGCGCGTCGAGGTGAGGGTGAGGGCGAGCGAGCTCGTTCGGCGGTTCCTTCCCCCCGATGTGCGGGCCGAGGACGGCGTCTACGTCGTCGGGTTCCAGAGTTTGGAGGACGCCTTCCGCGAGCTGTTGAAGTTCGGTCCGGACGCCGAGGTCATCGAGCCTCCGGAGCTGCGGGCTCGGATTGCCGAGACGGCCTCGAAGGTCGCGTCGATGTACGACGTCCGCGCGATGCGCTAAGGTGCGCCCAGGTCGTCCGCCGGAGCAGGCGGGCGCCGAGGCAATGGAGCCTCAGGACTCAGCGGGAGTCCTGGGCTCTTTTTTTTGTGGTCCGAATCGGAAGGAGCGGCATGGCAGCGGAAGAGACGAAGCACTACCTGGCGAACGGGCAGGCGACCGCGCCCGACGCGCGCGAGGCCCTCGAGTGGGCGCGCGAGACGACGGCGCAGATGGTCGACCTGAAGTTCTGCGACCTGCTCGGGACCTGGCAGCACATGACGCTGCCGATCACCTCCTTCGACGAGTCCGCCTTCGACGACGGCCTCGGCTTCGACGGGTCCTCGATCCGCGGCTGGCAGGGC
>DASWEF010000050.1:0-1700 GCA_036394855.1 Gaiellaceae bacterium
CTACGTCCAGGCGCGAGCCGGCCACTCGCAGGGCTCGATCACCGAGCGCTACATGCACGCCGCGCAAGTGCTCTTCCCCGGCGCAGCTGCCAAGAGCGAGGAGCGCATGTTCGGCCAGCCGCCCGCTGGCGACGTCGCATCGCCGCCACCCTGAGTCAGCCTGAAGAGCGCACCCGCGGAAGGTCGCTGGCGTCCGTTCTGGCCGCCGACTGTTGCTCCGATCATGTCGTCGTGCCGGTCGCACCGCCATCGACGGTCGCCGGTACCGACTGCGGTCACGTTCTGGGACGCGCGGCACGGACTTCTTGGCAGGCGCGGCTGCAGGTTCGCCCCACGATGCCCGCCGGCACGATCGAGCTCACCGCGGCATGCCGGCCGGACCTTCCGCGTCGTCCTGCACACGCACCGACCAGTGATCGCGCTACAGACCGCAGTCCGCGGTGCCGCAATCCCGAACCTGGACGGCGGAGGGAGCGCTGCGCACGGGCACGGGCTCGTCCTTCTCGGCCGTGGTGGCGGGTAATCGCGGCGGCCTTGGCGGCCGGGCGGTCGCCGCCTCTTACCACCGGTCTCATCGGAGCCGACTGCCGGGCTTATGCTCCCCTCGTGCAATCGGACAGCTATTCCGGTCTTCAGCGCTTCGACGACGTCGACGCCACGGGCAAGGAGGCGATGTTCGTCGACTTCCTCGAGCGCATCGAGCAGCTGCCCGACGTTGTCGCGCGGCGTCGCCGGTCGTACGAGCTGCTCGCTCTCCGGCCGGGTGATCGCGTCGCCGAAGTCGGTTGCGGACTCGGCACCGCCGCACGCGAGCTCGCGTCGCTGGGTGTTCACTCGATCGGTTTCGACGCGAGCGAGACGATGGTGGCCGAGGCCCGGCGGCGTTCAGGCGGGGAGTCGGTCGAGTTTGCGATCGCCGATGTCAGCGCCCTCCCGTTGGAAGAGGGCGCCCTTGCCGGCTACCGAGCCGAGCGCCTCTATCAGCATCTCGCCGATCCGGGCGTGGCGCTCGCAGAAGCGTGGCGCGTGCTCGCACCGGGCGGACGCCTTGTCCTCGTCGACCAGGACTGGGATGCGTTTCTGATCGACGGCGATCCTAAGGATGTGACGCGTGCCATCCTTCTCGGCTTCGCGGACTCGATCCGGAACGGTTGGATCGGCCGCAGTTACCATCGGCTGCTGACCAGCGCCGGCTTCGGGGACGTGGCCGTCCTTCCCGAAACGGTCGCGATCACGAGTCCCGAGCAGGGGGAGAGGCTGCCCAAGCTCGCCGCCGATGCGGCGGTCGAGGCAGGGGTCGTGGACGCGACGGTCGCTGGACACTGGCTCGACGACCAGCGCGCGCGACTGGAAGCCGGAACGTTCTTCGCAGCGATGACACACTTCATCGCAGTCGGCCGTCGGCCGACAAGCTAGCCACGCCGCGTCGACCACGAGCCGGCTCGCACAGCATCGCGAAGTGGGCTTGCGGGCGACAAGGTGTAGCTCAGCCCGCCACTCGCGGATGACCAAGGGCGGCCGTCCGAAGGGGCATTAGGGACGCGGGAGCGGCGCAGAGCCGGAGAGTGCTGCCATCACGATTCGACTCGGCGCAAGGCGCCCCAAGGGCCGACCCTTCGCGTCCACGAAAGGCGCGCTCGGGCAGCGAAATCGCGCAGGACGTCCTCCTCTCTCACGCCCTTCTCCTCGCGCTGGGTCGC
>DASWEF010000051.1:0-10500 GCA_036394855.1 Gaiellaceae bacterium
GAGTCGATGTGGCCGCCGATCAGAACGGCACGCTCAGAGCCGCCGCGCAGCGTGAACCACTGGTTGCCGGCCGGATCGACCGCCTCCTCCGCCCCCGTCTCCGAGACCTTGCCCCGTAGCCACTCGCGCGCGCGCTCCCAGGTCTCCGTCCAGGCGACCCGCTGCGCTCCGTTTTCGTCGCCGGTCAGCTTCTGAAGCTCGCGAAGCTCCTCGACGGTGCGGCGGGGCTGGAGAGGCACGCGGCGACCCTAACTCCGCCGGAGGCGGAGTGTGCTAAGCATCTCTCGATGTCGGCGATCGCGCTGGAGCCCCCGCGCGCCCGGGGAGTCGCGGTACGGCGCGGGATCGGGCGCGCGACGCTGTTCGTGCTCGTGCTCGCGGCCCTCTGGGGCCTGTGGGAGGGATACCGCTGGCTGTGGATGCGCGAGCGCTGGACGTGGCCCTTCCTCGTCGACGACACGTCGATGCCGAGCCTGCACAAGATCTTCGCGGCGCTCTTCGAGCACGCCCGTCCCGGCGAGGTCGGGCCCCGGCTGATCACGATCCTGCTCGAGGCCGCCGCGTTCACCGCGAAGGAGGCTGCGGTCGGCTTCGCGCTCGGGGCGGTGCTCGGCTTCGCGCTCGGCGTCCTGCTGGCGCACTTCCGCATCCTCCAGCGGGGCTTCCTCCCCTGGGTCGTCGCTTCGCAGACCGTGCCCATCCTCGTCGTTGCGCCGATGGTCGTCGTCTGGCTGAACCCGAAGCTGCCCGAGCGCTTCCAGGATTGGGGCGCGGTCGCCGTGATCGCCGCGTATCTGACGTTCTTCCCCGTCACGATCAACACCATCCGGGGACTCCAGTCCGCCGACCGGCAGGCGCTCGAGCTGATGCGTTCCTATGCCGCCGGCAGCTGGCGCGTGCTCTGGAAGCTGCGCGTGCCGGCCGCGCTCCCCTACATCTTCGCGGCGCTGAAGGTATCCGCGACGGCGAGCGTCGTCGGCGCGATCATCGGCGAGCTGCCCTCCTCGATCCAGGACGGGCTGGGCGGCCAGATCATCAACTACAGCCAGTACTACACGACCCAGCCCACCGGGCTGTGGGCGACGAACGTGATCGCGGCCGCGCTCGGCATCTCGTTCTTCCTCATCGTGCTGCTCGCGGAACGGATCGTCGTCCGCCGCGCGCCGGAGAACATAGCGTGAGCGTCGCTCGCCTTCGGCTCGCTCCCTTAGGGGAAACCATGTTTCCCCTAAGTAACCCCTTCTTTAGGGAACGCCTCAGCCCCCGCGCCGCTGGGATCGCCGCGTGGGCTGACGAGCAAGAGCGGGGAAACCTCGCGGTTTCCCCCAAAGCCCCTTCCCTGGCTCATCGGCCAAAAGTCGGCCGATGAGCGTCGTCGAGATCAAGGGCGTCACCAAGCGCTTCGGCGAGACGACCGCGGTACAGGGAATCGACCTCGAGATCGAGGAGCGGGAGTTCGTCTCCCTGATCGGCCCCTCCGGCTGCGGCAAGTCGACCCTGCTCCGGATCATCGGCGACCTCATCCAGCCCACGTCTGGGAGCGCGGTCGTGAACGGGAAGCCGGCCCGCCAGGCGCGGATCGACCGCGACTACGGAATCGTCTTCCAGGACGCCGTCCTGTACGACTGGCGCACGGTTGCCAAGAACATCGCGTTGCCGCTCGAGCTCGCGCGCTGGGATCGGCGGCGCCGGAGCGCGAAGGTACGAGAGATGCTCGAGCTCGTCGAGCTGACCGGCTTCGAACATCACCATCCGTGGCAGCTCTCGGGCGGGATGCAGCAACGGGTCTCGATCGCACGCGCGCTCTCGTTCGATCCCGCGCTCCTGCTGATGGACGAGCCGTTCGGCGCCTTGGACGAGATGACGAGGGAACGGATGAACATGGAGCTCCTGCGCATCTGGGAGGCGAGCGGCTCGACCGTCGTCTTCGTCACGCACTCGATCTCGGAGGCGGTGTTCCTCTCGACGCGCGTCGTGGTGATGTCGCCGCGACCCGGTCGCATCTCCGACGTGATCGCCATCGACCTCCCCCAGCCGCGAACGGCCGCGACGCGAGAGGAACCGCGCTTCTTCGAGTGCGTGACGAAGGTGCGCGAGGCGCTTCACCTCGGGCGTGACCTGGACCGCCCCGTGGAGGTGACCGCGTGAGCACCACGCCCGCAGCCGTCCAGCCGGTCCCTCGCGGCGGCATGGCCCGGCTCGTCGGCCGGCGTCTCACCGACTGGATTCCTGCCGCGGTCGTCCTCGTCGCGACGATCGGACTCTGGGAGGGCCTCATCCGGGCCTTCGACGTGCAGGCCTTCCTGCTGCCGAAACCCTCGGCGATCGCGTCGACCTTCTGGGACACACGCTCGGAGCTGTGGCACGCCGGCTGGTTCACGTTCCAGGAGGCGTTGGGGGGCTTCGTGCTCGGCTCGGGACTTGCGATCCTGCTCGCGCTCGTCCTCGCAAGATGGCGCATCCTCGGCACCGCGTTCATGCCGTACGCGATCGCCGCGAACGCAATCCCGATCATCGCCTTCGCGCCGATCACGAACACGTGGTTCTCGCCGCTCGACAAGAGCTCGAAGATCACGATCGCCGCGGTGCTGTGCTTCTTCCCGGTGCTCGTGAACACGCTGCGCGGGCTCACCTCCGTGAATCCGCGCGCCCTCGAGCTGATGGATTCCTACGCCGCGGGTCAGTTCGAGATCTTCCGGCGCGTGCGAATTCCCACCGCCTTGCCGTTCATCTTCACGGGCCTGAAGGTGGCCACGGTGCTGGCGATGATCGGAGCCGTCGTCGGCGAGTACTTCGGCGGCGCGCTCAACGCCCTGGGGGTCCTGATCCTCTCGCGGGCGCGCATCTTCGAGTTCGACGAGGCCTGGGCGGGGATCTTCCTCGCCTGCCTGCTCGGGATCGCGCTGTACATCGCGGTCGCGGCGCTGGAACGCCTGACGCTGCGCTGGGTTCCATCGACATCGGAGTGAGAACGGGTCAGAATCGGCCCTGGCAACGATCACGAAAGGGGAGTGGATGAAGCACCGTAGGCACTGGTTCGTGGGGATCGCGGCGCTCGCGCTCGCAGGAGCCGTCTGGGCAGCGGCCGGAGCGGGTGCATCGCCCGCGCAGCAGGCGAAGGCAGCGAAGACGAAGGTCACCCTCCAGCTGAAGTGGGTGACGCAGGCTCAGTTCGCCGGCTACTACGCCGCGAAGGCAAAGGGCTACTACAGCCAGGCCGGGCTCGACGTGAAGATCAAGGTCGGTGGCCCGGACATCATCCCGGAGCAGGTGGTCGCGGGAGGCCAGGCCGAGTTCGGGCTCGACTGGCTGCCGAGCCTGCTGTCGGCACGCGACAAGGGCACGAAGCTCGTGAACATCGGCCAGGTGTTCACGCGTTCCGGCATGACGCAGCTCACCTGGAAGGACAGCGGCATCAACACGATCGCGAAGATGCGTGGGAAGAAGGTCGGCAACTGGCTCGGAGGCAACGAGTTCGAGCTCTTCGCGGCGCTGACACGGGCGGGCATGGACCCGTCGAAGAACAAGGGCGTCACGATCGTGAAGCAGCCGTTCGACATGAACCTGTTCATGAAGCGGAAGATCGACTCCGCCTCCGCGATGACCTACAACGAGCTCGCCCAGGTGCTGGAGACGAAGAACCCGAAGACCGGGAAGCTGACGAAGCCCGGCGATCTCAACGTGATCAAGATGGAGAACATCGGCACCGGGATGCTCGAGGACGGCATCTTCACGACGGAGAAGTGGATTGGCGACAAGAGCCACCAGGCGACCGCGAAGACGTTCCTCGCGGCCTCCTTCAAGGGCTGGATCTGGTGCCGTGACCACGCGTCGGATTGCGTCAACATCGTGCTGAAGCAGGGACCGACTCTCCTCCGCGGGCATCAGGCGTGGCAGATGAACGAGATCAACGCCCTCATCTGGCCGGCCCCCAAGGGGATCGGGATCATGGACAGGGCGGCGTTCGACCGCACGGCGAAGATCGCCAAGCAGTTCAAGGTGATCAAGAAGACGCCGTCGGGCGCGTACCGCGACGACCTCGCCAAGGCGGCGGTCGCACAGCTGAAAGGACAGGGCGTGGACGTGAACGGTCGCTCCTGGAAGAAGGCGGTCGTCAAGGTCACGCCGGGCGGTCACTAAGGAACGAAGCCGAAGAAAGGAGCTCCGCGATGTCCGTTCTGATCAAAGGCGGCCGCATCCTCACCGCGGCCGACGACTACGTCGGCGACGTCTACGTCGAGGGCGAGCGGATCTCACTCATCGGCGAGTCGCTCGACATCCAGGCCGAGCGAGTGATCGATGCAGCCGGGAAGTACGTGCTTCCCGGCTGCGTCGACCCCCATACGCACCTCGACATGCCCTTCGGCGGGACGGTCACGATCGACGACGTCGAGTCGGGACAGACCGCCGCGGCGTTCGGCGGCACGACCTGCCACGTCGACTTCATCATCCAGCCGCCGGGCGCGACGTTTGCCGAAGCGATCGAGGAATGGCGCGGTAAGGCGAACGGCAAGCAGGTGATCGACATGGGCTACCACATGGCGGTCACGGACCTGCGCGAAGGCGGCACGCTCGAAGAGCTCGCGTCGCTCCCGGACCAGGGGATCACCTCCTACAAGCTGTTCATGGCCTACAAGGGCGCGCTGATGGTCGACGACGAGACGCTCTTCAAGACGATGGAGGTGGCGGCCGAAACGGGCGCGCTCGTGATGGTGCACGCCGAGAACGGCGACGCAATCGACGTGCTGGTGAAGAAGGCGTTGGCCGAGGGCCACACCGAGCCGCACTGGCATGCGCTGACGCGACCGCCCGAGACGGAGGGCGAGGCGACGAACCGAGCGATCCAGCTCGCGCGCGTCGCCGGGTGCTCGCTGTACGTCGTGCACGTCTCGTGCCGCGAGTCGGTCGAGCCGATCGCGCTGGCGCGCGAGAAGGGCTGGGATGTCTGGGGCGAGACCTGCACGCAGTACTTCTTCGTCGACTACACGTTCCTCGAGCGGCCGAACTTCGAAGGTGCGAAATACGTCTACACGCCGCCGCCGCGCGCGAAGGAGAACCAGGACGTGCTCTGGAACGCCGTTCGCACCGACACGCTCAGCGTCATCTCCACCGACCACTGCGCCTTCCTCTGGGACGGCCAGAAGACGATAGGCCGCGACGACTTCTCGAAGATCCCGAACGGCGGGCCGGGCCTCGAGAACCGGCTCCAGATGATTCACGAGTTCGGCGTGCGCAGCGGACGCATCTCGCTGAACCGGATGGTCGAACTCTTGTGCACGAACCCGGCGAAGCTCTTCGGGCTCTACCCGCGCAAGGGGACGATCGCCGTCGGCTCGGACGCCGACATCGTGGTCTTCGACCCTGAGAAGAAGCTGACGATTACGGCTGCAGAACAGCAGTCGAAGACGGACTACAACCTCTACGAGGGCACCGAGGTGACGGGCTCGCCCGAGGTCGTGCTCCTGCGCGGCAACGTCCTCGTCGAAGGCGGCGAGCTGGTCGCCGGGCCGGGTGTCGGGCAATTCGTCGCCCGGGCCAAGTTCGGCGAGGAGCTGAAGCCCGAGCGGGCGACCGCGACGGCGTAGCGGCTCCGCGCCGGGTCAGGCGAGCGCGCGCAGCGCGAGGAGCTCCCAGAGGACGTTCGCCGCGGCGAGTGCGGTTTGCTGACCGGGGCCGTCATACGACGGCGACACCTCGACGACGTCGCAGCCGACGAGGTTGATGCCGCGCAGCGCTCGCAGGAAAGCGACCGCCTCGGCGGTGGAGAAGCCGGCAATTTCGGGCGTGCCGGTGCCGGGCGCGAACGCCGGATCGAGGAAGTCGATGTCGAAGGAGAGAAAGACCGGGCGATCCCCCACCTGCTCGCGCACGCGCTCGGCGTACTGCTCCGGCGTGAGTGCACGTAGCTCGTCGCTCGTCAGCACCGTGAAGCCGAGCTCGCGTGCGCCCTGCAGATCGCCGGCCGCGTAGACGGAGCCGCGCATCCCGGCCTGCACGGACGCCGCGGGCTCGAGCAATCCCTCCTCCGCGGCACGCTTGAACGTCGTTCCGTGGAAGTAGCGCTGGCCGAAGTACTCGTCCCACGTGTCGGCGTGGGCGTCGAGCTGGACGAGGGCCAGAGGCCCGTGCTTCGTCGCCAGGACCCGGAGCTCCGCGAGCGTGATCGAGTGGTCGCCGCCCATCGCCGCCGGGAAGATCCCGGCGTCGACGATCGGCGCCAGGGCCTCCTCGACCTGGCGGTAGGTGCGCTGCGTATCTCCCGGCGACACGGGGAGATCGCCGTAGTCGACGATCGAGAGCGCCTCGACGACGTTGACGTCGTGGACCGGGTGATAGGGGCGGATCAGTGCCGAGGCGGAGCGGATCGCCTCGGGCCCAAAGCGGGGGCCGGTGCGGTAAGTCGTCGCCGTATCGAACGGAATCCCGTAGACGGTGACGTCGACGCCGGCGAGATCCGTCACGTGCGGTGCCCGCATGTACGTCCGGATCCCGGCGAAGCGGGGGATCACCTGGGCGTCGAGCGGCCTGTACGGAGGTCCCGTCACCGGTTTACCGTAACCCGGTGGACCTCCTCGTCCGACATGTGCGTATCGAGGGCCGCCTCGTCGACCTCGGCGTCCGGGACGCGGAGCTAAGGGTCTGCACGCCATGCCCGCGCCCGCCACGGCCGTTCCGGCCGTGGCGGGGGGCTGTCCCCAGACGTGGGCTGCGACGACAGGTCCCGGACAGGTTCGGTTCGGACGGGATGGGTGTTACGAGTGTGTGACTTTTCTTCCACACCTGTCTGAGGCGGACGGGAGGTAAGGCGCGCTGCCGCATATCTTCGAGGGCGGCACGCGGCGGTCCGTTAGCGGGAACCTGCACCGACCCTACGGGCCGAAACGGCGCGGAGCTGCTCTCAGCGCGTCTGCGGGAAGCCCAGGTCGACCCTCGACGTGGCCGGGTCCGGCCAGCGCGACGTGACCACCTTGCCGCGCGTGTAGAAGTTGATCCCCTCCGGCCCGTAGATGTGCGTGTCGCCGAAGAGGGAGTTCTTCCACCCGCCGAAGGAGTAGTACGCGACCGGCACCGGGATCGGCACGTTGATGCCGACCATGCCGGCCTGCGCCTCGAACTGGAACTGCCGTGCGACACCGCCGTCGCGCGTGAAGATCGCGGTCCCGTTGCCGTACGGGTTCTCGTTCACGAGACGCACCGCATCGTTGTACGTCGCGACGCGAGTCACGCCGAGCACGGGCCCGAAGATCTCGTCCTTGTACGCGTCCATCTCCGGCGTCACGTTGTCGAGCAGCGACACGCCGAGGAAGAAGCCGCCGCCGTCCGGCGCCGACTCGCGCCCGTCCGCGACGACGTCCGCGCCCTGCTCGCGCGCACCGTCGATGTACGACGCCACCTTGTCACGATGCTCGCGCGTCACGAGTGGCCCCATCTCGACGTCAGGCTCCAAGCCGTCGCCGACCTTGATCTTCGGGAGCCGCTCCTTGAGCGCCGCGACGAGCCGGTCGCCGGCATCGCCGACCGCGACCACTTGCGAAATCGCCATGCAGCGCTCGCCGGCCGAGCCGTACGCCGCGCTGACAGCCGCGTCCGCGGCCATGTCCATGTCCGCGTCGGGCAGGACGATCATGTGGTTCTTCGCGCCGCCGAGCGCCTGCACGCGCTTGCCGGTGCTCGTTCCCTTCTCGTACACGTACTTCGCGATCGGCGTTGAGCCGACGAACGATACCGCGGCGATGTCCGGATGCTCGAGCACCGCATCGACGGCCACCTTGTCGCCGTGCACGACGTTGAAGACGCCGTCCGGCACCCCGGCCTCCTGCAGCAGCTCCGCGACATACAGCGATGCCGACGGATCCTTCTCCGACGGCTTCAAGACGAAGGTGTTGCCGCAGGCCAATGCGGGAGCCCACATCCACATGGGCACCATCGCGGGGAAGTTGAACGGCGTGATCCCCGCCACGACGCCGAGCGGTTGGCGGATCGAGTAGACGTCGATCCCGGTCGACGCCTGCTCCGTGAAGCCGCCCTTCAGCAGTTCCGGGATCCCGCAGCAGTACTCCACCACTTCGAGCCCGCGGGCAACCTCGCCGCCGGCGTCTGAGAGCACCTTGCCGTGCTCTGCCGTCAGGATCCGCGCGATGTCCTCGCGCCGCTGATCGATGAGATCACGGACGCGGAAGAAAATCGCCGTACGCCTCGAGAGCGACATCGCGCGCCACGCCGGAAACGCCTCTTTCGCGGCCTGCACCGCGCGGTCGACCTCCTCGACCGTCGCGAAGTCGACCGCGCCGGCCTGGACGCCCCGCGCAGGGTTGTAGACCGGCCCGCTGCGCCCGGATTCCCCCTCGACAATGCGGCCGCCGATCCAGTGGCTGATCCGCTTGATTTCCTGCTCTCGCTCGACTGTTGGAGTGGCTAGCTCGGTCATTTCGATCCTCCTCGCGTGACCCGTCCAGGGTACCGCGGATACCGTCACGCGGATGGCCTTGCGCTCCACTTTCTGACGCGCCATGCGTGGCCTCCCGCGAGCGCTAGAGTCGTGATGCGAGTGAAGAGTGCCTGGGTGAATCTCCGCCGCGGCCGCTATTTCGTCGGCTCGTATAGCGAGACACCGGAACTGACGATCATCGGCCCCGCGCCGTACTACGTTCTGACACAGAACTCTCCCGCGCACGTGGGACAGACGGCGCACGCCGCCCTTGCCGCATCGAAGTTCGAAAATGTCTCTTGGGACGAGGCCCAAAAGCTGGCCGAGCAGCGGGTGCTCGAACTAGCACACCTCGCCGGGGTCAAGGCACGGACGACATTCGAGCGCGGGGCGCGCCTGGTGGACCTTGATCACGACAACGCCGGTGAGATCCTGGTGACCCCGAACCACCGCAAGCGAGGCTACTGGGACCCAATGCCCGAGCGGTACTGGCTCCGGGTCCGCCGCCCATCGGACGCCGAACTAGGGAAGGCGATCATCGCGGCCCTCGACCGCGCAACCGCATAGTACGGCCGCGGTAAGCTCCCATCGTGGCGATCGTCGAGACCAACACGGAGCTCGGCCGCCAGGTCGTCGAGGACGCGAAGCGCTTCGTCCTGCACTCCTGGTCGGTACAGGACTCGCTCCAGCCGATCGCGGTAGCCGGCGGCGAGGGGCGCTATTTCTGGGACTTCGACGGCAAGCGCTACCTCGACTTCGCGTCGCAGCTCGTCAACGTCTCGATCGGCCACCAGCACCCGAAGGTCGTCGCGGCGATCAAGGAGCAGGCGGACAAGCTCTGCACGATCGGCCCGCCGATGGCGACCGAGCCGCGCTCGACGCTCGCGCGCATGCTCGCGGAGATCACGCCCGGCGACCTGGAGATGTCCTTCTTCACCAACGGCGGCGCCGAGGCGAACGAGAACGCGATCAAGCTCGCGCGCTGGTACACCGGCCGCCACAAGGTCATTGCGCGCTACCGCTCGTACCACGGCGCGACAGGCGGCGCGATCACGCTCACCGGCGATCCGCGCCGCTGGCCCGCGGAGCCCGGCATTCCCGGCGTCGTGCGAATGCTCGACCCGTACACCTACCGCTGCCCCGCGGGACACCCGGACCCGTGCCCCGTCTGCACCGGCGGGCCGCACCTCGAGGAGATCCTGCAGTACGAAGGCGCGCACACCGTTGCGGCGGTGATCCTCGAGACCGTCACCGGGACGAACGGGATCATCGTCCCGCCCGACGGCTACCTGCAGTCGATCCGGGAGGTCTGCGACCGGCACGGCATCCTGCTGATCGCCGACGAGGTGATGGCCGGCTTCGGCCGCACCGGGAAGTGGTTCGGGGTCGAGAACTGGGACGTCGTCCCCGACATCCTGAGCGTCGCGAAGGGAATCAACTCCGGCTACATCCCACTCGGGGCGATGGTCATGCGCAAGCCGATCGCAGACTGGCTACGCGACAAGTACTTCGCGGGCGGGCTCACCTACTCGGGCCATCCGCTGGCCTGCGCGTCGGCGATCGCCTCGATCGAGGCGTTCAAGGAGGAAGGCATCGTCGAGAACGCGGCCGAGATGGGCAGCGTCTTCGCGGAGCAGCTTGGCGCGCTGAAGGACAAGCATCCGTCGATCGGCGAGGTGCGCGGGCTCGGCTGCTTCTGGGGCCTCGAGCTGGTCAAGAATCGCGAGACGCGCGAGCCGCTCGTCCCCTTCAACGCCGCCGGCGAGGCCTTCGCCCCGGTCGCGCGACTCTCGAAGGCGGCGCTCGAGCGCGGCCTCTACCTGATGACGCACTGGAACGTGATCATGGTCTGCCCGCCGCTCACGATTACGCGCGACGAGATCGAGGAAGGGATCGCGATCCTCGACGAGACGCTCGCGATCGCGGACGAGCACTACGAAGGCTGAGCTCCTCGACTTCGCGGAAAGCCCGGCCGCCCACGCGCCGATCACAGCGGACTTCAAGCGTTTCGCTGACGAGCGTTACGTCGTCCTGCTCGGACCGACCCCGGAGTTCACGAGCGTCCAGCGGCC
>DASWEF010000052.1:0-13691 GCA_036394855.1 Gaiellaceae bacterium
GTCGCCGGAACAGACCTTGGCGTTCAGGTCATTCTCGATCGAGTCCATCTCGGAGGCGCGCGGATACGGTTCCGGCCAGAGATTGCGCGGATCGGTCGGATGCCCGCCGAGCTCGAGGCTGATCAGGTGGTCCTCCTGGTAGTGCGACGGCGAGCCGCCGACTCCGTATTCACGCATCTGTTTCAGTTTCAGCGCATTCGTGTAGCCGGTCGGCGGCCGGATCGTCCGCGTCCAGCCGTGCTTGCAGATCGTGTCGGCGATGTTTGCCTGCGTGACGTCCGGGTTGAGGACGCCGGGCGTGCGGAGGAGATCCGCGTGGTACGGGGACTTCGGCGCCGAGGTGTGCGGCATGACGACGGCAACGCCGAGTAGGAAGAGCGCAGCGGCTACGAGTGACGTGCGTAGCGACATGCGCTCCAAGGTGCGGACGCGGGCGCATCATGGCAAGTTGTCCAAACTGGACACGGCCCAGCCGAAACTGTTGCTACGTTCGATGAACATGCTTACGACAGACCAGAAAGGCAACATTGCGGAGACCTCCATTACGGCTGCGGCGGTGAAACTAGGCGTGGTCGTCTACCGGCCAGTCCCAACGCGGAACAATCAGCTGGAGAAGATCAACTGACGAATTCGCCGCTACACTTCGGCCGCACGGGGCCATAGCTCAGCTGGGAGAGCGTCGGCGTGGCACGCCGAAGGTCGCCGGTTCGAGCCCGGCTGGCTCCACTTTTTCGGACATCGCGCAAACCACGCCGGACCGCCGCATACGCTGAGCAGCGTGAGCGTTCCGCGTTAGTTCGAGCTTATCGCCGTGTCGGCATCCTCACGGCGCGGTCGGGAGTGATCTCTCGTCGAGCCCGCCTCCCCGAGCGACTCGCTCGATCAGCATCCGGTCTGTGAGCCATTCGACGGGCGCCCGGTCGTCCGTCAGGACGTGACCTTCGGGCCGGGCGCGGACGAGATCGCGGCGCAAGAGCGGTAGGAGCACGCGGAGGGGATCCCGCACCTTGGCGGCCCGCTGCAGAAGCACGCTCCGCTGAACGGGCCGGTCGAGGGCGAATGCGAGGTCGCTGAACCGCAACGTGGGCCAGCGCCAGACCTGAGGGAATGCCGTGAGCAGCGTCGCTTCGACGGCACGTGTCAGCCGATCGTCTCCAGGTACCTTCGCGACGTTCAGTGCGAGAATTCCTCCCGGTTGAAGACGCCGGTGCGCAAGCGTGAAGAACTCGCGCGTGGCGAGGTAGAAGGGGATATAGGGCTGTCTGTAGGCGTCGACCACGATGAGGTCGTAGCGCTTGTCAGTGCGCTCGAGGAAAGGCCGGCCGTCGGCCGTGTAGACGCGCAGCATCGCGTTGTCGTCAAGGCCGAGGAACCGTCGCCCCGCCGCGGTCACCGACGGGTCCAGCTCGACACCGTCGATCGAGACGTCGGGATACAAACGGCCGTAGGCGCGCGCGATCGTGCCGCCGGCGTTTCCGATCACGAGCAGGTTGCGCGGGACGTGTCCGAGCAGCGGTGGCAGCATCGCGAAGAGGTCCCAGTACTCGCCGGTCAGCACCGACTCGCGCCGCCACACCGAGTGGTCCGCCACGCCTTCGTTCAGTTGGAGGACACGGGACCCGTCGTCCCGCTCCACGACCGACACATACTGATATCGCGACTCGGTCTCGAAGAGCAGGCCGGCGGTTGCCTTAACCGTTTCGGACGGCACGAAGAGGACTGCGGAAATCGCGAGCGCTGCGGGAGCCGCGCGACGGCCGATCAGCAGGATCGCCGAGCCGCCGAGCATCGCCGCCGTCCCCACCATCGTACGCTGCGTCCCGAAAGCCTCGATGGCGACAAGGGCAGAGACGAAGGTCCCGACGATGCTGCCAACGGTCGAGACGGCGTAGAGGCGGCCCGCGATGGTGCCGGAGCGCCGGACATCGGTGAGGGCCAGCCGGATCGCGAACGGCGACACGGCGCCGAGCAGAGTGACGGGGACCGCGAACAGCGCCAAAGCCGCGACGAACGATCCGACGACCACGCCGGCGGAGAGTGTGTCGACGCCACGGAGCGCGGCGTCGAGAATCGGACGAGCGGCGAAGGGGGTCGCAGAGATGAACATGGCCGCCACGAGAAGGATTCCTCCGAGCAACTGCGGCCGGGGTATGCGGTCGGCGAGCCTTCCGCCCAGCCAGTAGCCGAGAGAGAGGTAGACGAGGATGAGGCCGATGATGTTCGCCCACACCACCGTCGAGTTGCCGAAATAGGGCGCGAGCAGCCGCGACGCCGCGATCTCCGTCGAGAGCGTCCCGGCGCCCGCTGCGAAGACGACTCCCTGGAGTCGCCAGAGTGCGCAGCTCGATCGCGCTGCGGCTTCTTTGGGGTGGTCAAGGGCACTCAACGCGTGCAAGCCAGGGGCGTAGCGTGTCACGAGGGCGAGGCCCGACGAGTCTTGCTCCCCTATTCCGGCAGGTGGCAGACCGCCTCGACGTTGTTGCCGTCCGGATCGTGCGCGTAGGCGCCGTAGTAATGCTCGTGGTACTGCGGCCGGAGCCCAGGCTGGCCGTTGTCCTTGCCGCCCGCGGCCAGCGCCGCCGCGTGGAACGCGTCGACGGTGGCGCGGTCTGGGCTCGTGAACGCGATGTGCGTCGTCCCTGACGGTGTCCCGCCGCCGATCCAGAAGTCTGGCGTCCCCTGCGCGCCGAAACCCCCGACGTTGCCGTCGAACTCCATCACGAGCTCGTACCCGAGCGGGCCCAACGCCTCGCCGTAGAAGGCCTTGCTGCGCTCGTAGTCGCCGACCTCGAGTGAGACGTGATCGATCACGTCACGCCGCGTGTTCCCCGAGCGCAGCAACTTCGCGGCGCTCGGCGAGCCGCTGCAGCGCCTGCGCCTCGATCTGCCGCACACGTTCGCGCGTCAGCCCGAGCTGCCGACCGATCTGCTCCAGCGACTCCGGATCGCGGTCGCCGTTCATCCCGTAGCGCCGCTTGACGACCTCACGCTCGCGTTCGGGCAGCGTCTCGACGGCGCTGCGCACCGCCCGCTCCGCGAGGCTGACGTGAACCTCCTCCGACGGCTCGGTGCTTTCGCCGGCGATGAGCTCGCCGAAGCTCGTGGTGCCTTCCTGGCCGACCGGCTTGTCGAGGCTCGCGACCGCACGCGCCGCCGCCCGCACTTCCCTCACGTGCTTGAGCGACAGCTTCGTCTTCTCCGCGATCTCCTCGTCCGTCGGCGGCCGCTCGAGCTTCGCCGTCAGCTCGCGCTCTGCGCGGGAGATCTTCTGCTCGCGCTCCACGATGTGGACGGGGATGCGGATCGTCCGTGACTTGTTCGCAACGCCGCGCTGCACGGCCTGGCGGATCCACCAGGTCGCGTAGGTCGAGAACTTGAAGCCGCGGCGCCAGTCGAACTTCTCGACCGCGCGGATCAAGCCGATGATCCCCTCCTGGATGAGATCGAGCAGCGAGATGCCGTGGCCCTGGTACTTCTTCGCGATCGAGACGACCAGGCGGAGGTTGGAGTTGATCATCATGTCCTTCGCCTCCTTGTCCCCGCGCTCGATCCGCTTTGCGAGCTCCACCTCCTCTGGCGCGGTCAGCAGCTTGTAGCGGCCCGCCTCGTTGAGGAAGAGCTGCAGGGCATCGGTGGTGGCGGCGGCGAGATCGCCGTTGACGTAGACGGCGTCGTGAGCATCTGGCCGGGCGCAGTCGTCGGTGAGCGCGATTCCGCGCTCGTCGAGCTGCTCGAAGAAGCCCGTCGTCTGCTCCTCGTCGAGGTCGGCTTCCTGGAGGAACTCGCTGACCGCCGAGAGGTTGAGGCAGCCCAGCTCCTCTCCCTGCTCCAGCAGTGTCTGCAGACGCTCGTCGACCGTCATCTTGGCGCCTATCCCCCTTTCGCGGCTTGGCGTAACTCGGATTTGCAGTCCTGTTGCAAAGACGTCTCCCACGCGTCGGAGTTGGCCGCGTACCGTCGAATCGATCCCGACCAGGAGGAATCCCATGGGCCGACCAAGCATCCGGTCGCTCGCGGGGGGAGCGGCCGGGATCGCAGCAGGCGTCATCGGCGGAATCGGCTTGAGCTCCATCTCGGCGGCAAGCCCCTCGATGCCGAGTCCTCCGCGCTTCGTCGACGCCGCGCACGTGCCGCCCGTGCTCACCTTGCCCGGCGAGCAGATCAGGCTCAGGTTCGCGGTCGTCTGCACGCCGCGGGACGACGGAGAGCCGTGCCGGGGCTCCGGTGACGTCTACGTCCGCGCCGGCCAGACCGGGCCGTTCAGGCGGCTCGCCCTGCGCCGGAGCGAGGACTCGAAGGACGGCCGCTACTACATCGATCTCCCCGGGGAGATCGCGTCGTCGCGGGACGGCTTCTCGTACTACGCCGTGGTGCGCGACGACGCAACGACCGCGACGGTGACGGTTCCGTCGGGCGGCGCAGCTGCTCCCCAACGGAGCATGCTGCTCGGGGCACCCGCACCCGTCACGCTCGGAGCTCACGTCTTCGGGCATCCGCGCGCGGCCGATGCACGCGTTGTGGATGCGCGCTGGGGCTCGGGCCCGCAGGAGGTCGGCCTGGCCGGCTCGCGCGAGCGCGGGTTCACCGGTCCGTCGGCATTCGACGTCGAGCCGGACGGGAGCGTGGACATGCTGGACCAGGTGAACGGCCGGGTCTCGCGCTGGGCGCGAGGACGTCACGAGCTCGTGACCATCGACGTCGACGACGGCTTGGCGGACTTCGCCGTCGAGGCGGACGGGAGCTACGACGTCCTCGAGCCGCCGAACACGCTGCGCAGCTTCCGTCCCGACGGTTCTCAGAAGTGGTCGCAGACGCTCTCCGACCGCACCTGGGCAAAGCTTGCCCACGGTCCGACCGGTCCCGTCGTCCAGCAGCAGCCGTCCGAGCAGTGGCTGCCGGCCGCGGAGCGCGGTGCGCCGCTGACCCGCTCCGCGCAGGCGCGGGGAGGACGCCCGGGCAAGCCGGTCGGCGACGGGCGCGAGGTGATCGTCGAACGCGTCGGCGAGGGCGAGCTCCGCGTCGCGGAGGCCGCCGGCAACTCACCGCTGCGCTCGTGGCGGATCACGAGCGCGACGCCGCTGGGCGAGGTACAGCTCGCGGAAGCTCACGCAAACTGCATCGTCCTCGTGACGAAGACGTACACCGACGAGCGTGACGAGTTCCTCGTCCTCGTCCTCGATTCCAAGGGCCTCGCTCAGGAGTTCTCGGTTGCCGCGACGGCGTGGGCCGAGGCCGCGCCGCTCGCCCGTTTCCGGCTCTCGGGCTCGTCGCTCTATCGGCTCGGCTCGACGCAGTCGGGCGCATTCGTCGACCGCTTCGACCTGGAGGTGCCGCGATGAAGGCGTTCCTCGTCTGTGCCGGTGTCGGCCTCGTGCTCGCGGCCGCGACCGGCGCGCAGGCCTACCACCGTTTCTGGGCCTCCTGCAACTACGACGCGCCAACGTTCATGACGACGATGACGCGGGACGCCGTGCAGGACTACGCCAACGCCGCCCGCTACGAGGGCTACCAGTGGGGCGGCGGTTGCTGGAACTACGACGACGTCGACTCCTATCCCAACGATGCGCTCGGCGATTCGTCCACGCACGGCGAGGGCGGCGACTGCTCGGGCTTCGTGTTCAAGACCTGGCGCGAGTCACAGGACACATGGCGCGACGGCCGCTACTACTGGCGCGCGCTGCGCAACGCGCACGGGCCCTACAGCGCGAGTGCATTCAAGTACGGGAACGGCGCGCCCAATCACGTGATCAGCAAATCGTCCGCCGCCACGATGGACGCCTTCGCGAGCGACTGGCACATCGGCATGGTGTTCTATCGCTCGCTCTATGGAGGCGACCAGATCGTGGAGGCGAAATGCGAGACGTGCGGGACGAACATCTTCTACCGGACGTATCGCAGCGACTCGTCGTACGGCGGAGTCGCACGTTGGGGTTGGACCGGCTGAGACGCACGAGCAAGAGCGGCGCCCGCGCGGCCGGTGCCGCTCTGCTCGTCGCCGTGCTTGCCGGCTGCGGAAGTCACGGCCGGCCCAAGCGACTCCTGTACGGCGAGGCCGCGGCCGAGTTCCGGCCGGTCGCGGGCAGCGTCATCTCCCAAGGCCGGGTCCTCCGCCGGACGACCCTCGGACGGCGCCTGGAGAGCTGCCTCTTTCCCGGTGATCGCGCGGCGATTCCTGCGGATGCCGTCGTCGTCGAGCGCATCGGCGTCTCCGGCGAGAGCCTGACGTTTGCCAACCGACGGCACACCGGCATCTACGCCTGCGACGGTGGAGTCGATCCGGCGGGCGAGCGCCCGTTGCCCTGGTGCGGGACCGCGTTCGGGCGGCTCGTCGACGGCCGGCTGCTGGACCCACGTCTGGACGTGTTGTGCCAGGACCGGAAAGGACACTCGCTCGGCTACGCGTTCGTGGAGCCGGTCGCGGGCGCGCGCTGGATCGGCGTCGATCAGGGCTCCTACACGGAGATCTACGAAGTGCTGGCCGGGCTACCGGTCCGGGTTGCCTCCGCTCGCAACGTCCGAGCCGACGAGGCGAAGGCCGAGTTCGACGTGACGCAATACGACGTGCACGGACGGGAGCTGGTCACGGCCAAGCTCGAGGCAGCCGTGGCCGGATGATGCCGGCGCTACACTCCGACGACCGTGTGGGAGCTGATCTGGCTGATGGTGATCATGAAGATCCCGATCATCTATCTCTGCTGGGTGGTCTACTGGGCGATCAAGTCCGAGCCTCGCCCCGAGCAAGGGGCCGCGCTTGTCGTCGCCTCCGAGGACGACACCGGCCCGGCCGCGTGGCACCCGGGAAGGCGACCGCGTAGGCCGGGGCCGCATGGGCGGCCCACCCGCAGCTATGCGCGCACGTGCCGCCCACCCGTCCGCGCGTGAGCTCCGCTCCGTACGATCGCGCGCGGCCGTCCGAGACGATCGGCGGCTTCTTCGCGGCGGCGGCGATCTTCGTCAGCCTGGTCGGCTTGGCTTACCGGCCGCTGCGCGTCATCCCGCTTGCCATCCTGCTGGCGCTCATCGCCGCTGCGATCGGCGGCCGCGCCGAGCGGCTCGCGACGTACGCCGTGGCCATCTGCGCCGTCTGCTTCGCGGTTGGCCTCGCGGTGGCCGTGATCACGAGCAACCCGCTCTGGTAGACGCGGCGGCGCCGGTCCCGCTGCTACAAAGGCATTAGTGACAGACGTCGACGGCCTCAACGCCGGGTTCGCCCGCGACCTGCTCGAGGACTACCTCGAGAACCCGGACGCGGTCCCGAGCGAGTGGCGCCGGCTCTTCGAGAGCGGCGAGAGCGACGTCGTCGCCACGCATCCGGGGCTTGCCCGGCTGCTCGAGACCCTCGGGAACGGCCACCCGCCTGCGACAGCTCCGGCTCAGGCCCAGGCCGTTGCACCGGCCGAACCCGTCACCGACGAACTGCTCGGCGCAGTCGCCGCGGCGATGGCGCTCATCAAAGCCCATCGCATGCACGGCCATCTCGCCGCCCGTCTCGATCCGCTCGGGTCGGAGCCGCCCGGTGACCCCGCGCTCGAGCCGGAGCGGCTGATCCCGAAGCTGACGCCCGAGCTGCAGGCGCGCGTTCCCGCCTCCGTTCTCCGCCTCTACGTCCCCGGCGAGACCCTGGCCGAGGCGCTGCCCCGTCTCCACGACACCTACTGCGGGACGATCGCGTACGAGATCGAGCACATCGCGGATCACGAGAAACGTGTCTGGCTGCGTCAGGCGATCGAGTCCGGCAAGTACCGCGCTCCCCTCTCCTCCGAGGAGAGGAAGGAGCTCCTGGGCGAGCTCTCACGCGTCGAAGCGTTCGAGCAGTACCTGCGGCGTGCATTCCTCGGTCAGAAGCAGTTCTCGATCGAGGGCCTGGACGTGATGGTGCCGATGCTCGACGAGGCGATCGAGCTCGCCGCGGAGAACGGAGCACACGAGGTCGTGATCGGGATGGCGCACCGCGGGCGGCTCAACGTCCTCGCGCACACGCTCGGGCTCGGCTACGACTCGATCATCCGCGAGTTCGAAGGCGAACGGACGATCGACGCCGTGGTCGCGACCGGAGAGGGCGGCACCGGCGACGTGAAGTACCACCTCGGCGCAGAGGGGACGCGCTCGACACCGTCCGGCGAGATCACGGTCACGCTCGCGGCGAACCCGAGCCACCTGGAGGCGGTCGGCCCGGTGGTCGAGGGGAGAGCCCGCGCGGAGCAGACCGACCGCTCGACGCGCTACGGACTGCACGACCCGAACGTCGCGGTGCCGATCCTCATCCACGGCGACGCCTCCTTCCCCGGACAGGGCGGTGTCGCGGAGACGTTGAACCTGTCGGCGCTGGAGGGGTACTCGACCGGCGGCACGTTGCACCTGATCGCCAACAACCAGGTCGGCTTCACCACCGACCCGAGCGAAGGCCGTTCGACGCGCTATTCCAGCGATCTCGCCAAGGGCTTCGACGTCCCGATCATCCACGTGAACGCCGACGATCCCGAGGCGGCGATCTCCTCGATCCGGCTCGCGCTCGCGTTCCGGCGCCGCTTCGAGAGCGACGTCGTGGTCGACCTCGTGGGCTACCGGCGCCACGGCCACAACGAGCAGGACGAGGCGGCGTACACGCAGCCGCTGATGGCGGCGCAGGTCGCAGAGCACGCCACGGTGCGGGAACAGTTCGCGCGCCGGCTCGTCGACGAAGGAGTCGTGACCCAGGAAGAGGCCGACAAGCTCGTCGCCGAGGTGAACGTCGAGCTCAAGCAGGCGCACGAGGCGCTCAAGGCGACCTTCGGGACCCCGCAGCAGCAGGAGGACAAGATTCCGTTCTCCAGCAAGGACGGCGTCGTGACCTCGGTTCCCGCCGACATGCTGCGCGAGCTCAACGTCGAGCTGCTGCGCGTTCCCGAACACTTCACGGTTCATCCGAAGCTGAAGGGCCAGCTCGAGCGGCGCCTGGAGACGATCGAGCAGGCCGGGATCGACTGGGGCCAGGCGGAAGCGCTCGCCTTCGGATCGCTCCTCGTGGAGGGGATCCCGATTCGGCTCACCGGCCAGGACACCGAGCGCGGGACCTTCTCGCACCGCCACGCAGTGCTCCACGACGTGCAGACCGGCGAGACGTACACGCCGCTCCAGAACCTCGAGGAGCAGTCGGCGTCGTTCGAGATCTACAACTCACCACTCTCCGAGTACGCCTGTCTCGGCTTCGAGTACGGCTATTCGGTCGCCGCGCCGGAGGCGCTCGTCCTGTGGGAGGCCCAGTTCGGCGACTTCGTCAACGGCGCCCAGATCGTGATCGACCAGTTCATCGTGGCCGGTCTCTCGAAGTGGCGGGAGACCACCCGCCTGACGCTTCTGTTGCCGCACGGATACGAGGGCAACGGCCCCGAGCATTCGAGCGCGCGGCTCGAGCGGTTCCTGCAGCTCGCGGCGCAGGAGAACATCAGGGTCGCCAACTGCTCGACGTCCGGCCAGTACTTCCACCTGCTCCGCCGCCAGGCCCTCGACGCCGCCGGGCGTCCGCTGGTCGTGATGACACCGAAAGGGCTGCTGCGGCTGAAGCAGGCGTCATCGACGCTCGCCGAGCTTGCGGAGGGCTCGTTCCGCCCGGTGATCGACGACCCGGATGCGGACCGCGAGGCCGTCACGCGTCTCGTCGTCTGCTCGGGCAAGGTGTACTACGACATCGCCGGGCACGAAGAGCGGGCGAAGCGGAACGACGTCGCCCTGGCCCGGCTCGAGCAGCTCTATCCATTCCCGGTGGACCCCTACGCGGAGCTCGTGTCGGCGTATCCAAGCCTGCGTGAGGTCGTGTGGGCGCAGGAGGAGCCGCAGAACATGGGCGCCTGGCGCACGATCCGCCACCGCCTCGAGGCTCCGGGAGTCCCCCTCGTCTACGCGGGCAGGCCCTGGCGCGCCAGCCCGAGCGAGGGCTATCCCACAGCGCACCTGCGCGAGCAGGACCGCATCGTCCGAGCCGCCCTCAGCCCGGCTAAGCCCTCCTAGGGCTTACGAGACCGAGAACGCGCCCGCGCCTGCATCACGCGGGCGGCCACCTTCGGACCGTGCTTGCGCGCGACGTTGACGATCTGCTTGCGCTGCCTGGGCGGGAGGCGACGCCAGATGTCCCACGCCGTGAGGGCGAGACCGAGCGGACCGAAACGGCGCGAGAGTAGGCGCGTGCGGGGCACGCGCCTATCCTCGCACAGCACTACTTCTCCGGTTTCCCCTTGTCGTGCCCGTTGCCCTGCCCGTTGCCGTGGCCGTGATCTTGCGCCGGCTCGGCTTGGTCTTGCGGCGCAGTATCGGACGCGGGCGGCGGGGCGGCCTGTACGGGTGCAGCCGCGGGGGCTGTCTGGCCCGCATCGGATCCCTGGTCCTTGTCCTTCCCTTTGCCACTGCCCTTCGACTTGCCCTTGCCCTTGCTTGGCTTGCTGCCGGTCGACGCCTGAGGGCTCGGTGCCTGTGCGGCAGGCTGGACCTCCGGCGGCGGCGTGGTTGCAGCGAGCTCTCTGGTCGGGGGCTCGGGTTGCTCCGGGGCGGCTGGACCTGTCGGGGCAGGCTTCGGATTCGACCGCGGGCTCCGGACGGCGCCACGGGTTGTTGCGGGCTTGACGACAACCGGTCGAGCGACCGGGGTCTGGACTGAAAGCGCAGTCACGAGCCGCTCAGCACGGACCGGGCGCGGCGGCGCGGCAAGCGCCGGTACGCGCACGGAGCGCTGAAGAGATGACGGTGGAGTTGTCAGCGCGTAGCCGTCGTCCCGCGGCGTGTTCAGCAGCGCGGACATGGCCACTACAGAGGCGATGGCTCCCGTCATCAGCGCGGCGGCTAGGACGCGCGCGCATGTTTCCCTCATGTTTTCCCCTGTCTTGTCGATACCTCGTTCCAGGGATGTATCGGCACGGGGGGAGCAGGACTTGAAGGGAAGCCGTGGCTAGTTTCAAAGTCAAGCTCGTCGCCTATTTCTTGCTGCTGGCGCTCCTGCCTCTGCTGGCAGCTTTCTGGGGCTTTTCCACGGTCGCCGCGCGCAGCGAGACGAGGCGGGTCGACGCGCGCCTGCAGGCTGGGCTGCGCGCCACCCTGGCCACCTACCAGGAGAAACTCGTCTCGGCGGAGGCCGCCGCTGCCGAGCTCGCGCGGGACGCCGCATTCCAGCGCGCGCTCGTGAGACGGGATCGTGCGGCCTTGAAGCGCATGCTCCTGGGCCGGCCGCATCTGAGCGTGGAAGCCGGCGGCGGGTTCCGTGTGGGCAAACTCAACCCCATGGCGGCTTCGCGCCAGATCGCGGTGGTCGGCCCGGGTGGAACGCGAGGAGCCGTGATCGCCTCCGTACCTCTCGACGGCTCGCTCGCGCGCCGACTCGAGACTCGCTCCGGGCTCGAGAGCGAGGACCACGTCATCTTCGTCGTCGACGGCCGGATCGTGGCCGGTCCGTCTGGAGCGCGCGGCCGACTCAACCTGCTCGGCGCAAAGCCGCGTACGGTCTCGCTCGGCGGCACGAAGTACCGGGCCCTGCTCGCGGGCACGCTCGGAGAGCAGCCCCACGCCACTCTCGGCGTGATCAGCCAACAGGCCCGCATCGATGCGTCGAACCGCGCGGCCACCAAGCGGCTTCTGGGCGGGCTGATCGCCTCGCTCCTGCTCGTCGCCTGCGTCGCCTACATCGAGGGCCGGGCGATCGTGCGGGCGATTCGCCGCCTGGTCGATGCCGCGCGTGCGATTGCCCGTGGCGACCTGAAGCAGCGCGTGCAGGTGCAGGGGCGCGACGAGTTCGCCCTGCTCGGTCGCACGTTCAACGAGATGGCATTCCAGCTTCAGACGCGGCTCGACGAGCTCGCGTCCGAGCGTGGCCGTCTGCGCGACGTCATCTCGCGCTTCGGCGAAGCGCTCGGGGCGACGCACGACGCGGATCAGCTGATGCGGCTGATCGTCGAGACCGCGATGGAGGCGACGGGCGCGGCCGGCGGGGTTCTCGTCGGGACGAGCGGCGAGCTGGTTACGGCCGGGTATCCCGACAAAGGCAAGAAGCGAATCGAGGTTCCGCTTCAGGCTGCCGAGATCAGCTTCGGCTCGCTCATCCTCTTCGGAGACGACTTCGAGGAGGAGGACAGCGTGACCGCGGTGTCCCTCGCAGCCCATGCAGTCGTCGCCCTCGACAACGCACGTCTGCACCGCATCGTCGAGCGCCAGGCGCTCGTCGACGGACTCACCGGGCTGGCGAACCGCCGCCAGTGCGAGGAGGTTCTGGCCTCCGAGCTCGCCCGGGTGGAGCGCTTCGGTGGGCCGCTTGCCGTCGTGGTCGCTGACCTCGACTGGTTCAAGGACGTCAACGACCGCCACGGGCATCCCGCGGGAGACGCCGTTCTGCGCGAGTTCGCCGTCCTTCTGCAGGAGACGCTGCGGGACATCGACCTCGCCGGGCGCTGGGGTGGCGAGGAATTTCTCCTGATCCTCCCGGGCACGGATCTCGCCGGCGGGGTCCAGGTCGCGGAACGGATCCGGGCGGCACTCGCGGGACGCTTTGTCCTCTCCGTGGACGGCACCCCGATCCCCGTCACGGCCAGCTTCGGCGTGGCCGCCACCCCGCCCGCGACCACGGCCGCGGAGCTCTTTGCGGCCGCCGACGCCGCCCTCTACGAGGCCAAGCGCGCCGGTAAGAACCGGGTCGAGACCGGCCGGGTCCCGGCCGGCCATCCGTAGCAATTCCTACACTTCCTGTGGAAAAAGCCCCGCCAAGGGCTAGAATCCCGCCCGCAGCACCGCACCGCCCCCTCTACCTCAGGAGCGCCTATGCCGGTTGAGACGCCGTCGATCTTCGCGAAGGTCATCCAGGACCATCTCGAGCTGAAGGAGCGCAACGCCCGGCTCGAGGACACCATGCCGCTCGGTCACTACAAGGCCGCGGATCCTTTCGACAACCATCCACTCTTCAAGACCGAAGAGCAGGCGCGCCTCGAGGAGACGATGGACGGCCAGCAGCCGGCCGTCACCGCCCAGCCGACGGTTCTGGCCTGGCCGGGTGAGGAGACTGCCGAGAACGTCCCGGCAGATTCCGAAGCGGGCCTCTGGGGCCGCAGCCGCGACTTCGACTGGGGCGACTAGCCAGCCGCGCGAACGCTTCGCTTTCGCGCGGATTTTGGGTACGCCCGCTTCGCGCGTAGACGTGCGCGGGCGAAGCCCGCGCACTCTTATCGAGGCTGCGGGTGGCTATTGGTGTGGTCCGCGGGCGGTGGCGCTTCGCGTCCCCGCCCGCGTGAGTTCGCCTCCAGGTAGTGCGGCTATCGCCTGCACTACCTTCCGGCTTTCGTGTTCGCGAGAGGCATAGGGTAGGTCCTCACTACGCGACGCGGGGAGGCTGAGATGAAGCGACTTTTGTTGGGATTCGGACTCGCGGCCGGGGTTGCCTACGCCGTGCGCGAGTGGTTCGGGGCGCCGCAGCCGCACCCCTCCTGGGAGGAGACGGACAACGATCCCGAGGATCTGAGCGACGACCTGGCGCAGCGGGCCCGCGAGGCCGAAGGAGCAGAGGCCGCTGAGCAAACTCGGATTACGTAGACAGGAGCTCGGCGACGACCCGTAGGTCGTCGACGAAGGCGGCCAAGTTCGCCTCGCGCTCCTCGGGCTCCCCGCGGAGGATCGAAGAGGGGTGCACCGTCGCGGTCACTGCTTCGGCCAGGTCCGAGTCGAGCAGCTCGCCGCGGTGCTGG
>DASWEF010000053.1:0-1739 GCA_036394855.1 Gaiellaceae bacterium
CCGACGGGCTTGACGGAGATCGAGCTCGACGAAGGCGGCGTCTGCTACTCGACCGACGCGCGCGAGGGACCGGTGACCGTGCTCGTGTACCCGTGGGACGTCTCGCTCGCGCGCGAGCAGCCGGTCGATTCGGCGCTCAACCACGTGAGCGGCGAGATCGACTCCGTCGTCCGCATCGGGAATCGCGTGCGCGTGCGAGTCGGGCAGCTGACGGCCGAGGTGACCGGCGCGTCGGCTGACCGGCTGGGGCTGCGCCGCGGCGAGCACGTCGTCGCCACGTTCAAGGCGACCGCGACGCGGCTCGTGGGATAGCAGCGCGCTGCTTCAGCTTCAACTGCTCGCCCTTCTGCAGCTCGACGCAGACGCGGTAGGTGATCACGAGCGCCGCGACGGGAAGGATCAAGAAGAGCACGCGGTACACCCAGACCTGCGCCTCGTAGGAGATCCCGAACGTGACGTAGACGCGATCCGCGGAGCCTGCGAGGAACACGACGAACACCCAGGTGATCAGCGCTGCGCCGCACGCAGTCCGCCACGGCGCGTCTCGCGGCCGGTCGAGCAGGTTGTGGAAGCGGTAGTCGCCGGTCGCCTTCCGCTCGAGCCACGGCCAGAGGCCGAGGACGAGGAACACGATGAATGGGAAGGCCGCGCCTCCCCAGAACGGATTCGGGACGACGGTGTACTTGCCGATCGTGAAGTCCCACCCGGGGACGATGCGCAGCGCGCCGATCAGCCAGCCGAGGTACCAGTCCGGCTGCGCGCCGTTCGTCGACTCGGCGACGTGGTACGGGCCCCAGAGCCAGATCGGATTGATCTGGACGAGCCCGCCGAGCAGGAAGAGCACGCCGAACACCGCGAACATCAAGCCGAGCGAGCGCGGGGCGTAGCCGGGGACCATCGGCATGCCGACGAGCGTCTGCTCCGATTCGCGCTCGCGCTTGAACTGCGTGTGATGGCGCAGCGCGACGAGCAGCAGGTGCGCAACGAGCAGCGTTCCGATCAGGATCGGGAAGACGAACACGTGCGCGATGTACATGCGCGGCCAGAACGCGGCCGCGCCGGGAAAAGGCCCCGCCCAGATGAGCGCCGCTAGGTTGGCTCCGACGAACGGAATCGACATCGCCACCGAGTAGCCGATCGCGAGCCCCATCCCCGAGAGCAGGTCGTCGGCGAGCGAATAGCCGAGGTAGCCCTCGAGCAGCGCGAGGGCGAGCATCGTCAACCCGAGGTAGTACGTCAGCTCGCGCGGCTTGCGAAACGCGCCGGTGAAGAAGATCCGCAGCAGATGCAGCACGATCGCGGCGATGAACACGTCGGCGGCCCAGTGGTGCGTCTGCCGAATCAGCAGCCCGGCCTTCACGTGCAGCGAGAGATCGACGACCGACTTGTACGCGGGCGTCATCTCCTGGCCGCGCAGCGGCTCGTACGTCCCGTGGTAGACGACGCGCTCGGCGACGCTCGCATCGAAGAACAACGTCAGGTAGATCCCGGTCGCGACGAGCAGGACGAACGAGTAGAGCGCGACCTCGCCGAGCAGGAACGACCAGTGATCGGGAAACAAGTAGCGCAGCGCCTTGCGGAGGTACGGCGTCGACGCCGTCCGCTGGTCGACGAAGCGGACGAGCTTGCGGATCACGGCTTCGCCTTCCGGTTCCGGACGCCCCACCACGACGGGCCGACCGCGCCGGAGAAGTTGCCGCCCGCGCGCAGGTGGCCCGCCGCGTCGATCTGGAGCGGCA
>DASWEF010000054.1:0-5182 GCA_036394855.1 Gaiellaceae bacterium
ACGATGGGACTTCTCGACAAACTGCTCGGCCGGGGGAAGAAGGCGGCCGGGGATGTCACGGGTGACTCCTCGATGCGGCGCGAAGGCGCTGCCCAGGAGCGTCAGGGCGCCGCGGAGGACCGCGCGTCTCAGCACGAGCAGATGGCCCAGGAGCAGCGCGACCAGGCCGCGGAGGCCCGCGCGGAGCGAGAGAGCACGTAGTTCGGGGCGGGGCGGGCGCTCCGCCCCCTCCGTCCGATCCCCTCTCTACCGTCTGTTGGTCCTATGGCAGACGTCGTCTTGATTCTGGTCCTGGCCGCGGGCCTGGCGGGTGCGCTCGTCTGGCTTGCGCGCGCGCTGCGCGACCTCCGCGCCGACTGGAGCTCCCAGCTGGCCGAGCGCACCGCCGAGGTCGACCGCCATCTCCTAGGAGTTACCGAGACAATGGACCGGCGACTCGGCGAGCTCGACACGAAGGTCGACCGGCGACTCGAGAACGCGTCGCAGACGACGAACAAGATCCACGAGCGCCTCGGCAAGGTCGACGAGGCGACGACGCAGATGCTCGAGCGGGCCAAGGACCTGGCGCGGCTCGAGCAAGCCCTCCGGCCGCCGAAGGCGCGCGGCGGCTTTGGCGAGCTCCTGCTCGAGAACCTGCTCCGCGACCGGCTTCCCCCGTCCGCCTACGAGATGCAGTTCACCTTCGATTCGGGCGAGCGCGTCGACGCGGTCGTCCGCGTGGACCGCGACATCCCGGTGGACTCCAAGTTTCCGCTCGACAACTACAACCGCCTGGTCGAGGCCGAGACCGACGACGAGCGGCTGCTGGGCGAGCGTCAGTTCGCCCGGGACGTCAAGCAGCACATCGAGGCGATCGCCTCGAAATACATCCGGCCGGACGAGGGGACGTACGACTTCGCGTTCATGTACATCCCCGTGGAGGCGGTCTACTACGAGCTCGCATGCGGCAAGACCGGGGCGCTCCTCGCGTACGCCCACGAGCGGCGCGTGTTCCCCGTCTCCCCCACGACGTTCACGGCCTACCTCCAGGTGATCGCGCTCGGCCTCCGCGGGATGCAGATCGAGGAGCACGCGCACGAGGTGATGGCGTACGTGGCCGAGCTACAGCGTGACTTCGAACGGTTCGCGGACGACTTCGACAAGATCGGCACGCACATCGGCCACGCGCAGTCCAAGCACCACGAAGCCGGAAAGCGGCTCGACCGCCTGGAGACGAAGCTCGAGCGCGCCGTCGAAGAGCAGGAAGAGCTCGAAGCCGAAACGGTGCTTGAGCTGCCGGGCGTTTCAGCGGACGCGGCCTAGAGCCTCGCTTGCGTCTTCCGGTCGCGGCTGCGACTCTCAGTACGTGCGCCGTGCGCTCTGGAAATTCGGCCGGTGAAGGGTCTCACGTCCCGCGAATAGCCGCTCGTGTCTCGCCGCGTCCGAAGGGCGTGCACAAGGTCCCCCGGCTCGCAACGCAGCCTGCCGCGGAGACTGATCCCCGTCAGTACCTGAGCAGTGCGCCGATGCCCTCGACCGGGGCTAGGTCGGGGTGATGACGGATCGCCCAGACAGCGCCGCCGTGGGCAAGTGTCTGATGAACCGCGAGGTCGAGACCGCCGTCCACCGGCTCTAGACGCGTCCCGTCGAGTGGGCAGCTGCCGTCGGAGGTCGCAGCGCGACCGCAGGCCGGGCAGCGCCAAGCCGGCCGGTCCGATCCTTCCTGGAAGAGCAGGAGGTCGACGCGACCGTCCGAGGCGGCTTCGAGCGTCTGCTCCCACCCGGACGCGGCGCGACCGTTGCGACCGGCCTCCTCGCGCCAGCGGTCGATCGCTTCGCCCTCGTCCTTCGCCTGCGCCTTTTCGAGAACAGGCGTAACCGCTTCGAGCAGCTCGGTCGGACTTGCGTGCGACTTCGCCGGCGCCCAGCCGACGAGCGCCTCACGTGCCGACGCCGGCAGCTCCTCGGTGAACTCGGCGCGCATCTCCTCGGAGCAGACCAACACGACCTTCGGCGACTGCAGGCGGCGGCGACTGCGATCCAGTTCCTCGGCGACGCCCTTCAGGTGGTCCTGGACGAGCTTCTCGATGTGCCGCTGGTACCGCGCCTGCGACCAGCCGCCCTGGTCGTGGCGTCCGGGCTGCTCGTCGAAGTGCTCGGCGATCTCTTCGAGCCGACCGGCGCGCAGGCGAAACAGCTGACCCTGCTCACGGCCGACGACGGCGATGATCGTGCCGTCGGCACGCGCGACGGCGGGCGCCAGCGGAGCAAGGTAGAAGTCGCGGCCGACCTTCACGATGTCCGGGACCGGCTGGACGAGCTGCATGGGCGACCAGTAGTTGTCCAGGCCCGCCGCGAAGACCGCGAGGGCACGCGATCCTGCTCGATCGAACTCGTCATCGAACCAGCGCGCGATGCGCTCGAAGTCGGCGAGCACGCCCCTGCGCTGCTCGTGCGTGAGGTCCTTCCGGTCCTTCTTCTCCGCCTCGTTCAGCAATGCGTTCATCCGGGACTGCGCATCCCCCGCCGTCGGCACCTCCGACGGATCCAGGTTGAGGTACAGACTGACCGCGCAGCCCTTCTCGGCACGGAAGTTGGCGAGCTCGCGCAGGAGCGGCCACGTGACCGTTTCAGCCATGCCTGCCCCTAACTACCATCAGGGCGGCGATTGTATGCATGCGGTCCTGACGATCGGCCACGGAGTACGGCCTCTCGAAGAGCTCGTCGAGACGCTGAGGGAGGTCGGCGCGCAGACGCTGGTCGACGTCCGGCGCTTCCCAGGCTCCCGCCGCAATCCGCAGTTCAACCAGGGTCCGCTGCGCGAGGCCCTCGAGGAGGCGGGGATCGCCTATCGGCACGCGGTCGAGCTTGGCGGCCGGCGCAGCGGCGAGCCGGGCGAGGAGCGCTTCCCCTGCCTCCGGGTGACCGCGTTCCGTAGCTACGCGGCGCGGATGGGGACGGCCGAGTGGCTGGAGGCGCTCGGCCGGGAGCTCGCCCAGCCCGCGCCGTGCTTCATGTGCGCCGAGACGGTCTGGTGGCGCTGCCACCGCAGGCTGATCGCCGAGCTGCTCGTGGCCCGAGGCCATCCCGTCGTCCACCTGCTCGGACCGGGGAGGCGGGAGCCCCATCGGCTCTACGATGAGTCCGAGCCCCGCGACGGCAGGCTCTACCTCTGCGGCCGGCTGGTGGCGTAAGGAAGGCTCAGCCGACCGAATTCGTTTAATACAGAGAGGGAAAACGGGCAAGACCTTTGGAGGAACATGACTGACAACGATGTCCGCGACGTGATCGTGATCGGCGGCGGGCCGGCCGGTTATACGGCCGCGCTCTATGCCGCGCGGGCGAACCTGAAGCCGCTCGTGATCGAGGGCTTCAACTGGGGCGGCCAGCTAATGATCACGAGCGACGTGGAGAACTACCCCGGTTACGCGGACGGCGTACTGGGCCCGGAGATGATGCAGGACTTCAAGCGACAGGCCGAGCGCTTCGGCGCCGAGTTCGTCACCGACGACGTCACGAAGGTGGACTTCTCGGAGCGGCCGCTGCGCGTGTGGGTCGGAGACGAGGAGCATCTCGGCCAGACCCTGATCGTCGCCACCGGTGCCAGCGCCCGCCAGCTCGGCCTCGGGTCCGAGCAGAAGCTTCAGGGCCGCGGGGTCTCGTACTGCGCGACCTGCGATGCCGCGTTCTTCCCGGACAAGCATGTGGTGGTCGTCGGGGGCGGCGACTCCGCGATGGAAGAGGCGACGTTCCTCACGCGCTTCGCCGCCAGGGTCACGATCGTGCACAGGCGCGACGAGTTCCGCGCCTCCCAGATCATGCTCGACCGCGCCCGCGCGAACGAGAAGATCGAGTGGATTACGAACGCCGTCGTCGACGAGGTCCTCGGCGAGGACCGCGTCACCGGCGTGCGCCTACGTGACGTGAACACCAATGAGACCTGGGAGCTCGAGGCGGACGGCCTGTTCGCGGCGATCGGTCACGATCCGAACACGGGTCTCTTCCTCGATCAGCTCGATCACGACGAGGCCGGCTACCTGATCACGAAGCCCGGCTCGACCGAGACGAACGTGCCGGGTGTCTTTGCCGTCGGCGACGTCCAGGACCACGTCTATCGCCAGGCGGTGACGGCGGCGGGGTCGGGCTGCATGGGCGCGCTCGACGCGGAGCGGTATCTCGCCGCGCTCGAAGGCCACCTGATGGCGGCCGAAGCAGCACCCCGCGTCTAGGCGCGAACGCGGGGGACAAAGAGTCACGCTTTCGTAACAGCGAGGGTCAGACCCTGCCGTTTGGGCCACGGCGGAAGGCGGGCCAACGTTGGGGACGAAAAGTCACGCTTTCCCAACACCTGGGGTCAGACCCTGCCGTTGAGGACGTGGCTCCTCGCGGCACGCGTGCGCGACGGCGTGACCGGTTAGTCCAGCCGACTCCGGCACTACCCTCGGCCCACGATGGCCGAATGGATCGATTTGATCGATCCGTCTCCGGACGAGCTGCGGGCAAAGCTGCCGCGGCAGGTCCAGGAGTCGGCGCTCGAGCTTCTGCTCGCGCCCGCCCGCCACGCCGACCAGCCCCGGCCGACGTTGCAGGCTCACGGGGACTACCTCTTCGGGATCTTCCTCGTCGCGGTGGCGATACCGGACGAAGACCGTGTCTTCTACCAGGAGATCGACGTCGTCGTGACGCACGACGTCTTGCTGAGCGTGAGCAAGACGCCGCCCGGCGAGCATCCGTACGACCCGCGCCCCGTGCGTGAGGCGTGCCGGCCGGACGACAACGCCGGGATGATGCTCTACCGCCTGGTCGACGACATCTCGGAGCACTATCTCGACCTCGTCGACTCGCTCGACGGGGAGATCGACGAGCTCGAGGACGTTGTCGAGACGGCTTCGCCGGCCGAGACGCGCGCACGCCTGAGCGAGCTCCGCCACGACCTCCTCCACATCCGCCGGACGCTCGCACCGACTCGCGACGCCGTCCGCCGTGTCGTCGACAACGTGATCGAGGTCGAGAGGGGCGAGGAGGTCTTTCCACACGAGGTCGAAGTGGCCTTCAACGGCGCCTACGACAAGCTCCTACGGGCGTTCGACGGCCTGGAACTGTCGCGGGATCTGATCGCGAGCGTGCGCGACTACCTCCAGGCGAAGATCGCCAACGACCAGAACGAGGTGATGAAGAAGCTGACCGTGATCGCCTCCGTGCT
>DASWEF010000055.1:0-18882 GCA_036394855.1 Gaiellaceae bacterium
CGAGCGCCTCGTCGAGGTCGCCGACCTCCAGCGCGAGGTGGTTGATCCCGACGAGCTTGGCCACGGTTCCAGCCTAGTCGTGGGTTGACACGCTGCGCCAACACGCGGGAGGGTGCGCAGTGCGGGGTCGGAAAGGGGAGAGATGAAACGGATGATTCTCGTGCTGGCGCTCGTGCTCGCGGGAGCCGGCGCAGGCTACGCGATTGCCTCGTCGGACCAGCAGCCGGCTGCCGGTCACCTCGTGTCGCAGCAGCTGACGAGCGGCTGCACGTCGCCGGTCGGACTGTGCACGGCCGGACACCTCGAAGGGACGATCAACGGTGACTTCGTCTTCACGGCGACGAGCCTGGTGCCGTCGAGCACGCCCGGGGTGTTCTTCTACACCGGCAACATCGTCGTCCACACGAGCAGGGGCGACGTGACCTGCGAGGACGCGGGGGCGTACAGCTTCTCGGACCCGAGCGGACCGGTTGTCGACCTCTGCACGATCACGAGCGCAACCGGTGAGTGGGCCGGCACGACCGGTCACATCCGGATCCACGGCACGTTCACGCTCAGCGGAGGCGGCGACAGCCACTACGAAGGGCTGATCTCGCATTAGGAATAGGCCTGGCGTTCATGGGGTCGAGAGCGACACTCGCCGCTGTTGCCCTGACGATTGCTGCGTTCGCGCCGGCCCCCCGCGGCCGGCGCGCCGCCGCAGAAGCCGGTGCTCGTCGTCCTGACGGCGGCCTGATCCTCGTCGGAACTTCCTAGTCGCGCACGGTGTAGAAGCGTCAGTGGTGGGCCGACCACTCGACGAATCGGACCTGATCCAGCGCGCGAAGCGCGGTGAGACACACGCCTACGAGGAGCTCGTGCACGCATACCAGGGCATCGCTTTCCGCACCGCCTACCTGATCGCGCGCAACGCCGCCGATGCGGAAGAAGCCGCGCAGGACGGGTTCGTCAACGCGTGGCGCGCGCTCGGCCGCTTTCGCGAAGGCGCGCCCTTTCGTCCCTGGCTCCTGCGGATCGTCGCGAACGAGGCCCGGAATCGTCGCCGTTCCGGCGGCCGCCGCGCGCAGCTTGCGCTGCGGGCGGCGACGGAGGAGTCCTCGGGGGGCGCGGCCCCGTCCCCCGAGGCGACGCTCCTGTCCGCAGAGCAACGCGAGGAGCTGATCGCGGCTGTCAACGAATTGCCGGAGGAACAGCGGGCGGTGATCTCCCTGCGGTACTTCGTCGGCTTGTCCGAGCACGAGGTCGCCGAGGCGCTCGGCGTGCCGCAGGGAACGGTGAAGTCGCGCACCGCGCGTGCGCTCGAGCGGCTGAGGGAGTCCTATGACTGAGCTGGAACGCGCACTCGTCGCGCTCGGGCAGGAGCTCGATTTCCCGCCGGAGCCGGATCTCGTCGCCGCCGTGCGGGCGCGGCTCGGCGAGCGCCGCGGCCTGGCCTTCCTGCCGCCGCGGCGCGCGCTCGCCTTCGCGGTGGCGCTGATCGTCGTGGCGTTCGGGATCGCGATGGCCGTCCCGCAGGCGCGCAGCGCGATCCTCCGCTTCTTCCACATCGGCGCGGTCACGGTCGAGCGCGTCGAGACGCTGCCGCGCGCGCAGCAGCAACCACTCGCCACCGGGCTCGGACCGCCCCTGTCACGCCGGGCCGCGGAGAGCCGCGCACAGCTCGGGATCCGGCTCCCCGCCCTCGAGGGCCCGCCGCCGAAGCGCTACTACGCGCAGCCCGGGCTGATCGCGACCCTGCTCCACTATCGCGACGAGCCCGTCCTGCTCGCCGAGATGCGGGAAGACCAGGTCATGCTCTTCAAGAAGTTCGCCGGGCCGGGAACCGACGTCCAGCCCGTCCAGATCGGCCTCTACGGCCTCTGGCTCGAGGGCGAAAGGCACGTACTGATGTGGTCGTTTGGCCCCGGCGAGCTGCACCGGATCCAGACCCGCCTGGCGGGAAACGTCCTGATCTGGCTGGCCGGCAACACGACCTACCGGCTCGAAGGCGACTTGACCAAGGAGCAAATGCTGGAGCTCGCCCGAGATATCACCCGGTAAGGGGAGATCCGTTCCCGCCGTTCATCCGAAGAAGAGAAACATGATGATTGCGGCAGACACGGAGATCAGGGAAGAGACCCAGCTGGTCGAGGCCTGGCGGGCCGAGCAGCTGGAGATGGCCGGCTACGGCGCCGAGGCGGCGACCGAGCTGGCCATGAGACACGACGTCGACCTGCACGTCGCGATCGGCCTCGTCGCCCAGGGCTGCCCCGCCGACTTGGCGCTCAAGATCCTGCTCTAGCAGGCAGGCAATAGCGCGTCCCGGCAGAATCTTCTGACCGGTGACCTTCCTCGCGAACATTCCCTCGCCGAACAGCGGCACGATCGACGCCGGCCCGTTCACGATCCACATGTACGGGCTCATGCTGTTGCTCGCGATCGCGGGCTGCGTCGCGCTGACCGGGTGGCGCTGGGTGCGCTGGGGCGGCGACTGGGATCTCGTCTTCCGCGTCGCGGTCTGGGGAGTCGCCGCGGGGATCGTCGGGGCGCGGGCGTACCACGACATCACGAGCTGGAACGAGGTTCCGGACGAGTGGTGGGGCGTGTTCGCCGTCTGGCAGGGCGGGCTCGGCGTCTGGGGCGGGATCTTCCTCGGCGTCCTCGTGGGGGCCTGGATCGTCCGGCGCTCCGGTCAGAGCGTCCGGCTGTTCATGGACGCGGTCGCCCCCGGCCTGCTGCTGGCGCAGGGCATCGGCCGCTGGGGCAACTGGTTCAACCAGGAGCTGTACGGCAAGCCGACCGACCTGCCCTGGGCGCTCGACATCGACCCGAGCCATCAGGGCTCGCTGCCCGCGAAGTACCTCGACAAGTCGGGGTACCAGCCCACCTTCCTGTACGAGTTCATCTATGACCTGGGCGGAGTGGCGATCCTGCTCCTCGTCGATCGCTACTTCCGGATCCGGCGGCCGGCGCTGTTCGCGCTCTACGTCTCCATCTACACCGTTGGGCGCTTCTTCGAGGAGCTGCTGCGGATCGATCCCGCGCACGAATACTTCGGTCTGCGACTGAACGCGTACGTGTCGATCGTGCTGTTCGTGCTGTCGACCGCGTTCTTCATCTGGTGGCAGTTCCTCCGGAGGCCGACCGGCGCGGAACGGCCTCGCGCGAGCCGGATCGTGCCCGAGGGGCCGGCCATGGCCGTGCCGAAGGGCCGCGTCCGCTCGGGACGCTAACTTCCACGGCGATGATCGTGCGTGAGCTCGAGTTGGATCTCGACGCCTTCGAGGGCCCCTTCGACCTGCTGCTGACGCTCGTGCTGAAGGAGGAGGTCGACCTGGCGGACGTGGACGTCGCGGGAATCGTGGTGCGCTTCGTGGAGCGGCTGGCCGAACGGGATGCGCTGGATCTCGATGCCTGCGGGGAGTTCCTCGTGCTCGTTTCGGCGCTGCTCGAGCTGAAGGCGCGTGGACTGTTCGAGGACGAGGCCGCGGAGCTGGCGGAGCTGGAGCCCGAGGAGGCGGCCGAGGAGCTCGCGCGGCGGCTCGCGGAGTACCGCCGGATGAAGGAGGCGGCGGGATGGCTCGCGGAGCGGCTCGCAGGGGAGCGCGATCGGTTCTTCCGGCTCGGGCCGGCGCCGCTGGCTCCCGAGCCGGAACGGCCGCTTGCGCCTCAGGATCCGGAGGCGCTGGCGGGTGTCCTGCGCCTGCTCGCGGCAGAGCCGCCGGCGGTGTCGCTGGCGCACATGGAGCTTCGCTTCCCGCCCGTGGCGCAGTTCCTGGAGCGCTTCCGTGCACTGCTGCGGCGTCGCTCCCGCTTCGACTTCGATTCCGAGCTCGCCGGGCTGTCTCGCGCCGAGCAGGCGATCGCCTTCCTGGCGCTGCTGGAGCTACGCCGCGCGGACGAGATCTCGATCAGCCAGGCGGCGCCGTTCGCTCGCATCCGTGTCACTAGGGTGCAGGAGGAAAGCACCGCCGTGAACGAAAGGACCGTTGCGTGGAACGCCCGCTCCGCCTAGTCGCCGCCAATCCGCTCGACCAGCTCGCGCGGACGCTCGAGGCGCTGCTCGTCGTGGCGAGCGCGCCGCTTCCCCTCGAGGAGCTGGTTGCCGCGGCCGACGACGACCGCGAGCGCGTGGAGATGGCATTGGGTTTGTTGGCCGAGCGCTATCGCGAGGGGCGCAGCGGGATCGTCTTGGAGTCGGTCGCCGGGGGTTGGGCGTTCCGTGCGTCACGCGATGCGGCGGAGGCGTGCGGGCGGCTGTTCGAGCGGCCGGTGCAGCGCGGGCTGTCGCAGGCAGCGCTGGAGACGCTGGCGATAGTGGCGTACCTGGGGCCGTGCACGCGGCCCGAGATCGCGCGTATCCGGGGTGTGGCGGCCGACTCGGCCGTCGCGGGTTTGGTGGAGCGCGGTCTGATCGCGGAGGCGGGGCGCGAAGACGGCGCGGGCGGTGCGGTGCGGTATCGGACGACGCCGCTGTTCGAGCGCGTGTTCGGGTTGGAGAGCCTGTCGCAGCTGCCGCGGCTCGTCGATCTCCCGGGCGAGATCGAGGACCTGCGCGAGCGCCTGCACGCGGTCGCGGATCAGCGCAGCGCCTAACTAGCTTCGCGTCTCGGCGCTAACGCGCTGCCCGCGTTCTGCGAACTCCTTTAGCCCGACAAAGATCTCGGCGACGCTCTGATCCATCTTTCGCCGCATCATCAACGCGTCCATCAGCGTCCCGACGATGCCCCACTTTGGCTCGTATTCCAGGTCCTGGCTGACGAGGGTCCTCCCGTCGTCAGGACGCAGCTTCGTCCGCCAACTCGAGGACTTCAACGGCCATGAGCTTTCAACCAGCTCGATCCCAAGGGTCTCCTCCGGCCGCCATTCGACGACGCGCTCGACGCCAAATCCCTTCGGCTTGAACTCGCACCGTCGGGCTGCGCCCACGCCCTCTCGATTCGCCGAGACGTAGCGGGCCTGCGACACGAGCGGGTTGTAGTTCTCTACGTCCTCGAGGTTGGACAGCACTTGCCAGACTCGTTGCACCGGAGCGTCGATCGTTATTTCGTGATGCAGCTTGCTCATGACGCGCTCTTCTCCTTTCTTCCATGAGTTCTCTTCGCCTCGCCTCTGCCGAACAGCACGTCGAGATAGCGTCGAAAGTGCTCGACCCCTCTCTCGATCGCTCGTGGATCGTTCCTCGCCTTGGCCAAGATGAGCGATCCCTCGTAGATCGCGATGAAATGGTCGGCGACGCTTCCACTGTCGAAATCAACCGAGGGCCTGTGAACCTTCTTGGTGGCCTCGAGCTCAGAGGCGATCTGGTCGCGCCAACGAGCGAAGCCCTGAGCGCACGTCTTCCGCAGCCTCGGGTGCGTCGCGGCGATCTCTTGAGCGAAGTTTCCGAAGAGGCAGCTCTTCTCGATTCTGGGCTCACGTGCCAGGGCCACGAACAGATCCAGGTAACCGTGAAGCCGCGCGAGCGGATCCTCGATCTCGACAAACGGGGCCGACTGAACTCTCGCTTGAGTCGACGACCAGTAATGGCCCAGTACCTGTTGGCCGAGGTGTTCCTTCGTTCTGAAGTAGTGAAAGAAGCTTCCCTTGGTCAGGTTCGCGTCGGCGCAGATCTCGTCGACAGTCGTAGCCGTGAAGCCCTTCTTCAGCATCAGCTTTTGGGCGGCCTCGAGCAGCTTGACCTTGGTCGGCGGATCGGCTTGCTGGGGAGTCGTAATGGCGGGCATACCTACTAGTTGGTATGGAAGCTTAAAGGGCCAGGCTGGCTTGGTCAAGTCGGGGCTCTCCGCCTTCACGAAGTCGGGACGCCCGCGTTTCACACCGGTAGGCATTTGCGCATTAGGCTGGAAAGCGCGGGGAACCTCACTGGGGGTCCCCGGGGCAACGTACGCGCGTGTACCTAAGAGACGCGCTTGCGGCCGGTTGCCTCCACCCAGCGGTACCCCGGAATCGGCACACCGGTCGCGCTCCGGGCCTGCGCAACCCATTTCGGCGCGTGCAGATACAGCTCCGGCAGCCGTTCGCGTTTGACCAAGCGGGCGAGCGCCGCCAGGCGGAAGACGAGGTCGGTCAGCGGCGCCTTCAGCTGCGCCGAGCGCACGACGTCGAGCTCGAGGTCGGGATGGGCGAGCACGGAGCGAAACTGTCCCTCTGATTCGTACTCGCGCATGTGTGTCGGGTCTAGCTGCCAGCGCTCAGGCGCCGGCGGCTTGCCCTTGTAGAGCCAGAACGCGCGCGGGCCGCGGATCACACTCGACACGTAGAACCAACCGCCGGGCCGCAGCAGTCGCGCGATCTCCGGTGCGAGCGCACGGTCGTCGGGAAGGTGCTCGATCACCTGCGATGAGACGACGGCGTCCGCAGACGCATCCGGCAGTGCCTCGACGTGCGCAACGTCCGAGACGATCCCTTTCACCTTCGGCGACAGGCGCTCACACAACGCGACGTGCTCGGCGGAGATGTCGACCGCATAGATCGTCTCGCCGACGAGCCCGGCGCGATCGAGCGGCCAGAGCGTTCCCCCGTCGCCGGCGCCGAGGTCGGCGAGGACGCGCGGCGGCGAGCGTTCCGCCGTCTGGCGCAGGAGCGGCGGCATCCATTCCGTCAGGAAGTACCGCGAGTGCTCGAGATCTTCGACGCTCGGGCCGCTAGCTGCCAAATGCCTGCCGCCGCGAGAGGTCACGCTCCGGATCGACCAAGTGGCCGTCACGCTCGACATAGCCGCCCTTGCCGCCGATGACGAGGAGCACGAGCTCCTCCGAGTCGCTCGCGTTCGACACTCTCCGCGGCGTCGTCGACTCGACGTGCAGGAGGCCGCCCTCGCCGAGCTCGCGCACCTCGTCGCCGACCTCGACGCGGGCACGTCCGCGGTGAACGAAATAAAGCTCGTCCTGCGTGTCGTGGTAGTGCAGGAATCCCTCGTAGCCGGGCGGGAAGACGATCCCGTTCACCCCGAAGGCCGTCACCCCGAGCGCGCGACGCACCTTGCGGAATCCGCCGCCCTCACCGAGCTCGTCCAGCGATCCGAACGCGTAGCCGCTCACAATTTGCGGACGATCTCCTCTGCTTCCTCGCGCGTGAACGCGCGCAGCGTCTCCGTGTGCTCGGCCCCGTAGCGGTTGAGCTTCATCAGGATCTCGATCGCCACCTCGTCGTCGGGCGCCTCGAAGATCTCGACGACGTCGTACTGGCCCAGCGTGACGTAGACGCCGACGAGCGTACCGCCCGCCTCGGTGATGATCCGCTCGCCCTCCTCGACCCGTTCGCGCCATTTGGGCAGGCCGGCGTACCCCTGCGTCGTCCACCTCATCAGCGTGACGTAGTGCGCCACGGGGCGAATATATGACGCCGTGCGCCTCAACGCTTACCTCGCCAGAGCAGGAGTCGCCTCCCGCCGCGCCGCCGACGAGCTGATCAAGGCCGGCCGCGTGACCGTCAACGGCGAGCCAGGGCAGCTGAACACGTTCGTCGAGCGCGGCGATCGCGTCGAGGTCGACGGCAAGCCGGTGACCGCGCAGACCCTGAGGTACGTCCTCCTCCACAAGCCGGCGGGAACGGTCACGACGGCGCGCGACCCGCAGGGCCGGCCGACCGTCGTCGACCTCGTCGACGTGCCGGAGCGCGTCGTCCCGGTCGGACGCCTGGACGTCGACACGACCGGCGCGCTGCTGCTGACGAACGACGGCCCGCTCGCGCACCGGCTCGCGCATCCGCGCTACGGCGTCGAGAAGGTCTACGAGGTGGAGGTCGAGGGGACGCCCGACGACGCGGCGCTACGCGCGCTCGCCGAGGGAGTGGAGCTCGAGGACGGCCGGACTGCTCCCGCGAAGGCCCGGCGAGTCGGCACCTGGAGGATCGAACTCTCCCTCCACGAGGGCCGCAACCGTCAGGTGAAGCGAATGTGTGCGGCCGTCGGGCATCGCGTCAGCCGGCTCCATCGGAGCCGCTACGCGGGCCTGGCCCTCGAGGGCCTGCGCGCGGGGGAATGGCGCGAGCTGGAGCCGGGCGAGGTCGCCCGGCTCCAGTCGCTGGCTCGTTCTACGGGGAGGGAGTGAGCGCCGGGCAGCCCACGCCGGTGCAGTTGATGCGGCCGTTGGGGGCAGCGTTGACGAACGGGCTGAGCGGCGAGTTCGCCGCGACGTAGTCCGCCAGCACTTGATCCATGACGTCCTGCGTTGTCATCCGCGCGCTGAAGTCCGGATAGCCGTCGCCGCCTTTCGCCATGAAATCGTTCTCGGCGATCTTGTAGCTCGAGGCCGCCGTCAGGTCGACCGGTGTCGCCGTGCAGTTCCCCGCAGGATCCGCCCTCACCGCGGAAACGATACGGCTCCCCGCCGGAGCGGAGATGTTGTACGTGAAGCACAGCCCCGAGACTTGCGGAAAGCGACCGTCGACGGCCGGCATTCTCGAGACGCCGTTCTCGAGCATCTGCTTCAGCTCTGCGCCGTTGACGGTCAGGGTCACGACGACGTTCCCGAACGGCAGCACGGTCAGCACCTGCCCCCGCGTGATCGGGTACGGCGGCGGGGTGTAGGCCGGGCAGAAGTCGTTCGGGTTATCCGTCGTCGGGCAGGTCAGGTCAGCCCGCAGACCTCCGGAGTTCGTGATCGCGAACTGGGTGCCGATCGAGCTGTACTTCGTCCGCATCGAGTCTGCGGTGACGTCCCCGACCAGCGACTCGCACGTTCGTCCGGCGGACTGGCCGCACTGGTCGGCGCGCGGGATGAACTTCGTCGAGCTCCCGATCACCGTGCCGAGAATCGGCGCGAGCTGGGCGTTCAGCTCGTCGATCCGGGCCTGGATCCCCGGATCCGGTGTCACGCCGATGTCCCACGGCTTGTGGAAGTCGGCCGTCTTGTAGACGACCGTGCCGCTGCTCGGATCGATCGTCAGCCGGACGCGGGTGAAGCGGATGCCCTTGCTCTTGTTCTCCGTCACCAGCACGCCGTTCGACCGCGTCGAGACGACCTGGAAGTCGGTGTGGTCGCCGATGACCGCGTCCACGCCCTTCACGTTGTCCGCGAGGTCGACGAGCGGTCCGGTCGGGGCCGTGAGCGTCCCGGCCGTGGCGCCCATGTGGCCGATCGCGACGATCGCGGCGACGCCGTTTTTGTGCCCGATCTGGGCCGCCCGCTGGTTGACGGCTGCCAGAGGATCGGTGACCTTGAAGTTTCCGAGCGAGCCGGGCGAGGTGAGCTCCGGAATGTCGGGATTCGAGAATCCGATCACTGCGAGCTTGAACGACCCGAAGTCGATGACGCGCGACTTCGACCACTCCGGCGGCGTGTCGTTGGTCGTCTTGTCGAGGATATTGGCCGACACGTATTTGAACTTCGCCAGCGGGATGAGCTCGTTGCGCAGGTACTGCTCGCCGCGGTCGAAGTTGTGGTTGCCGAGCCCGTCGAGCGTGAAGCCCATCTTGTTCTGCATCTCGATGGTCGGCTTGTCGCCGAAGAAGCTCGAGATCGGCGGTGTTGCACCGACGGCGTCCCCTGCCGTGACCGTGATCGAGTTGCCGCCGGCCTCCGCTCGGTAGACATCGAACCACGGCTTCAGGAAGGCCGCACCCCCGATCGTGAAGCTCGGGCCGAGCGTATCGGCGGTCTCCGTCAGCGGGATCAGCTGACCGTGATAGTCGCTGATGTCGAGAATCGTCACTTCCTTCAGTGACGAGCCTCCCTGCGTGATCCCATAGAGGATCTTGCCGCGGGCATTCTGCGGCCCAGCGACGCCCATCAGGTATGACAGCGTGGGCGCGAGGTCGATTGCACGAACGTTGGCGACCGGCGTCGCGCTGTGCACGATGCCGGGCCCAGCCGCGACGAAGGTCGCATGCATGTTCACGTTGTGCGCAATGTCGACCAGGTTGGGCAGGTAGCCGTGCTGGCCGAAGAACTGCGAGAACGCGATCCGCTGGCCAAGCGTGCCCGCGTCGGACTGGTAGGGCGGTCGCGTAACGACGACGACGTCGCCGCTACGGTTCGGATGCAGCGAGTCGGAGCCGTCGACGTTCCGCAGCTCCTCCTTCTTCATCACCTTCGCGACGACCTGCTTGCCAGGATTCGCCGGATCCGTGAGGTTCGAGAAGGCGTCGATAGCCGCGGTGCGGACCTGCTCGTAGGTCGTCCCCGAGGGCAGGGTCGGATTCACGTAGATCTGGATGGTGCCTCCCGCCCAGCAGGCCTTCGTCAAGTCGCTCGTAGTGGCGCCGCAGTTCGAGGCCGTGTTGCCGCCGCTCGCCTGCAGCGACCGCCCGTTGACCTGGGCGTCGAAGAGCACCTTGCGGGCGTTGACCGCGTACCACTGCGGCGCGAAGCCGTGGTCGGACCCGGCGACTGTCGTCGGGTTGCCGCCCATCAGCTGGCGAGCGAGGGTGAGCTTCGAGTCGGCCTCGTGGTAGGCGCTCTTGATGTAGCCCTCGCGCTTCGCGATCAGACCGTCCTTGACGCCGTCACCTTCGACGTCGTCGAAGTACGGATTCGGAGTGCCGTCCATGTCGGTCGGCGTGACGAGGCCCATGAACTGGTGCGAGAATTCGTCTGTCACGGGATAGCCGACAAGAGCCAGATCCGTGTTGGGCTGAAGCGTCTCGAGGATGTACTTCATCACCGCGTCGCCGTATGCGGCTTCGAGGTCGCGGCCCTGCTCGACATACGTGTCCTCATCGATGATCCGCGCCTCGAGCGGCGCGAAGTCGGCGGCGACGTAGGTCGGCAGATTGTCGGCGATGTACTTCTCCAGCTTGTCCTCGCCGGAGCCACCCGCCGGCAGCGAAGCGCATGGCGACCCGCAAGTGGCGATCACGCGCTCGACCGACGTGAAGTACAGCTTGAAGCTCGAGAGATCCGGCGCCAGGGTGATCAGCTTCGTGTAGAAGCCCGCGGTCTGGCCGGCGCGCGCGCCGATCAGGCCGTCGCTACCAGTGAGCTTGACCTCCTTGAAGTCGCCGACCGCGAGCGTGACGACGGCCTTGCTGGCGTCCTTCGCGTCGTCGGTTGGGGACTTTCGCGTCAGCAGCACGTGGTCGTAGCCGGCACCGGCGGCGTAGATGAGCACGTCGTAGACGCGAGTGGGATTCTGGCTGCCGAAGGTCGTGGCTATGGTCAGCGTCGTCTCCTTCGCAGGAAGCGTGCTTGCGGGCGCATTCGTCCAGGACGACGCGTCCGCGATGGCGGCAACTTGATAGGAGATGCCGAACGATGCCGCACCTGCCTGCTCGGTCGCATTCAGCGGCGAGGCGAGCACGCCACGGGTCGAGAAGAAGTTTGCGAAGTCGACGGTCGGCCCCTGGATTCCCGCCAGACGACCGCCGACCCAGTCGATCTGCGCGACCTTGAGCTGTGCGCGCTCGGCGGCGTTCGCGATCGTGTCCGCCTGGAGGACGCCGGTGCCGGAGAACGACGTCCGGTTCGAGAACGTGTCCCCCGTACGGTGGAAGGTGTTGTTCGTCGAGCCGTGCTCGCTCGGGTAGGTACCCGTGGCCATCGTGTACCAGCCGACGCCGGTGTTCGGCGGGAACGCCTGGATCATCCCGTTCTGGCCTTCGACTCCGGCCGTACGCAGCGCCGCGTACGTGGGCATCGCGCCCTCTGCGACGTACCTGTTCATCAGGTCGGGCCGCATGCCGTCGGACGAGAACAGCACCACCTTCTTGCCACTCCCGACCGCCGCGGCCGTCTTCGCGGCGCCGGCTCCTTGCGAGCCGATCACCAGCACCAGCAGGGCACTAAGCGCTGCCAGGACGGCAGGCACGCACAAACGCTTCATTGATTTCCTCCCCTTGTCTCCCCGATTGTGAAACCGCAGCAGAGAACGCTATATGGCTTTTTGCCGATTGCCTAGGGTCTGGCGACGAAGCCCATACGCTCGTACATGAGCGCAAGAATGGGAGCCGAGGAGACGCGCGCCTTCTCGGCTCCCACCGCTAGCAGTCGCCGGAGCTCCGCGGGATCTTCGCGCAGCTCGCGGTAGCGAGTCTGAATCGGCCCGACGAGCTCGACGACCGCCTCCGCCACGTCGGCCTTGAAGGCTCCATAGCCCGCCCCGTCGTAGCGAGCCTCGATCGCGCCGGGAACCTCTCCGGTTGCGACGGACAGGATCGAGATGAGGTTCTCGATCCCCTCTTTCCCGGGCCCGCGTCGTACCTCGCGGCCGGAATCCGTGACGGCGCTCTTGATCTTCTTGCGCAGCGTGTCCGGCTCGTCGAGCAGCAGCACTGTTCCCTGCGGCGTCCCGCCCGTGGTCGACATCTTCTTCGTCGGCTCCTGGAGGTCCATGATCTTCGCGCCGAGCTCCGGGATCACCACCCGCGGGACGACGAATGTGTCTCCGTACCGGGAGTTGAACCGCGTGGCGATATCGCGCGTCAGCTCGACGTGCTGGCGCTGGTCCTCGCCGACCGGGACCGCGTCCGTCTGATACAGGAGGATGTCCGCCGCCTGCAGGACCGGGTACGTGAAGAGCCCGACCGAGACGAACTCCTGCTGCTCGGCCTTTTCCTTGAACTGCGTCATCCGCCGGAGCTCGCCCATGCTCGTGGCGGCCGCCAGCAGCCAAGCAGCCTCAGGGTGGTCCGGATTGTGGCTCTGGACGAACAGCGTGCAGCGAGCCGGCTCGAGCCCTGAGGCGAGCAGCAGTGCCGCGAGCGAAAGGGTGGACTCCCTCAGGTCCTCGGGGTCGTAGGCGGCCGTGATCGAATGCAGGTCGACGATGCAGATGTACGGCTCGCCCTCCTCCTGGGAGGCGACGTACTGCCGGATCGCCCCGATGTAGTTGCCGAGGTGCTTTGCGCCCGTGGGCTGGATGCCGCTGAAGATCCGCATGGCTCATCCAAAAGTATCCTGAGTTCCATGGCCGTGACTGGATCTCCCGAGCTTCTGATCGTCATGAGCGGTCACGCGACCCCGGAGGAGGTCGAGCACGTCGTCGAGCGGCTGGCGGAGGCCGGCGCGCAGGCCCACGTCACGCCCGGCCGCGAGGCGACCGTGATCGGGGCGATCGGAGAACGGGAGGCGCTCGCCGCGCTGCCACTCGAGGGCTACCCCGGGGTCGAGCAGGTGCTGCCGATCCTCAAGCCCTACAAGCTCGTCTCGCGGGAGCTCTCGCCGGATCCGACGGTGATCGAGGTGCGCGGCCGGCGGATCGGGGATGACGCGTTCGGGCTGATCGCCGGGCCGTGCACGGTCGAGTACCGCGAGCAGACCCTCGAGACGGCGCGGGCCGTCGCCCACGCCGGCTCCACGATGCTGCGCGGCGGGGCCTTCAAGCCGCGCACTTCGCCCTACACCTTCAGCGGGCTCGGCGAGGAGGCGCTCGGGATCCTCGTCGAGGCGCGGGAGGAGACGGGGTTGCCGATCGTCACCGAGCTCATGGATCCCCGTCACGTCGACGCCGTGCTCGAGCACGCAGACGTGATCCAGATCGGCGCCCGCAACATGCAGAACTTCAACCTCCTGTCGGAGGTCGGTCGCGCGGACAAGCCCGTGCTGCTGAAGCGTGGCCCTGCAGCGTCGATCGAGGAGCTGCTGATGGCCGCGGAGTACGTCGTGAAGGAGGGGAACGCCCGAGTCATCCTGTGTGAGCGCGGCATCACGACCTTCGAGCGCGCGACTCGCTACACGCTCGACATCAGCGCGATCCCCGTGCTCAAGCAGGAGACGCATTTGCCCGTGATCGTCGACCCGTCGCACGCGGCGGGGAAGCGGGACCTCGTGCTGCCGCTCGCCCGCGCGGCCGTGGCCGCGGGTGCCGACGGGATCATCGTCGAGGTCCATCCCCGGCCGGAAGAAGCCCTCTGCGACGGGCCGCAGCAGATTCCGGTCGCGGACTTTCCGGACTTCGCGGACGAGATCCGCACGCTCGCCCAGCTCATGGGCCGTCAGATCGGTTGACGTGGTCCAGCGCCTCGCAATCGTCGGCACCGGGCTGATCGGCGCCTCGGTCGGGCTCGCCGCGCGTGCAGCGGGCGTGGCCGAGGTGCGCGGCTGGGACGTCGACGCGGAAGCGCTCGCCGTCGCGGTCGAACGTGAGGCGGTCGAGCGGGCGGATTCGCTCGACGAGGCCGTCGCAGGGGCCGAGCTTGCGCTCGTCGCCGCGCCGGTGGCGGCCCTGCCGACGCAGGTCGCGGCCGTCCTGGAGGCCAGCGGCGACGGCACGACCGTCACCGACGTCGGCTCGACGAAGGGGCCGGTGACGCAGGCCGTCAGCGAGGGACGCTTCATCGGAGGTCATCCCGTCTGCGGATCGGAGGCCCACGGCGCCGAGCACGCAAGCGGCGGGCTCTTCCGCGGTGCGACGTGGTTCTTGACCCCGGTTGCCGCAACCGATCCGGAGCGGTACCGCACCCTGCACGGCTTCGTCGCTTCTCTCGGCGCCGTGCCGGTTGCGGTCGACCCCGAGGCTCACGACCGTCTGGTCGCGCTGACGAGTCACCTGCCGCACGCGCTCGCGAACGTTCTCCTGAACCAGGCCGGCGCATCGCGGATCGACGGGCACGAGCCGCTCGCCGCGGCCGGCGGATCGCTCCGGGACATGACGCGCGTGGCCGGTGCGAACCCGCGCATCTGGGTCGACATCTTCCTCGACAACGCGGCGGCGCTCCGGAGCACGCTGGCGGAGCACCGGCGCCGCGTCGAGCAGCTCGAGCGCGCGCTGGGGGAGGGAGACGCGGGCTTCCTCGCCCGCTGGATCGCGGAGGCGTCGGGGAACCGGCGCCGCATGCTCGCGGAGGCGTACGAGCAACCGGGCGCCCTTCAGCGTCTGCGCGTCCACGTTCCCGACCGCCCGGGCGTTCTTGCCGGCATCACGCAGGCGCTCGGCGCGGAGCGGATCAACATCGAGGACTTCGAGCTGCAACACATGTCCCGCGAGCGCGGCGGAACGCTCACCCTCCTCGTCGGAAACGAAGACGAAGCCGCGCGCGCGTCCGCCATCCTCGAGGCGCAGGGCTACCACGTGGTCACGTCGCCCGTCCTCGGCGAATGAGCCCCGTTCGGCCACGTCCCGGTGTCGGACACCGTGCCGGGGGTGTGACGCGAGCGTGACGAGGGTGGAGCCGGCCGGGGTGCTCGTCGGACACATCGCCGTCCCCGGTGACAAGTCGATCTCGCACCGGGCCGTTCTGATCGGCGCGCTTTGTGAGGGTGACACGCGCGTGCGCGGATTCGGCCGCTCGGCCGACACCGAGTCGACGATCGCCGCGGCCCGCGCACTCGGCGTTCAGGTGGACGAGGAAGGCGACGACGAGCTGGTCGTCCACGGGATCGGCCTGCGCGGATTGCGCTCGCCCGACTCGGCGATCGACTGCGGCAACGCGGGCACGCTGATGCGGTTGCTCACCGGGATCCTCGTCGGCCAGGACGGCCGCTTCGAGCTCACCGGCGACGAGTCGCTGCGGACACGGCCGATGGATCGCGTCGCCGAGCCGCTGACGCGCATGGGCGCTCACATCGAGACGGCGAACGGTCTGCCGCCGGTCGTCGTCGAAGGAAGCGGCGCGCTGAAGCGAATCGACTACGCGCTGCCTGTGGCGAGCGCCCAGGTGAAGTCCGCGATCCTGCTCGCGGCCCTGAACGCCGAGGGTACGAGCACGGTCTCCGAGCCGGCGCCCACCCGCGACCACACGGAGCTGATGCTGCGCGCGGCGGGTGCCGGAGTCCGGCAGCGCCCGCGCTCCGTCTCGATCGACCCGGCCGCCCGCCTCGCGCTCGACGAGGTCACCGTTCCGGGCGATTTCTCGGCCGCCGCTCCGTTCGTCGTCGGGGCGACGCTCCTGGCCGGATCGGAGCTGACCATTCACGACGTCGGCCTCAATCCGCGCAGGACCGGCCTGCTCGACGTGCTCGAACGGATGGGCGCGCGCATCAGCGTCTTCAACCGCCGCAAGGCCGGCGGCGAGCCGATCGGCGACCTGGAGGTCCACTCGGCGGAGCTGACGGCGACGGACGTCGGGGTCGAGGAGGTGCCGCTGCTGGTGGACGAGCTTCCGCTCTTCGCCCTGGCGGCGGCCGTCGCGCGCGGGCAGAGCCGCCTCACCGGAGCGGGCGAGCTCCGCGTCAAGGAATCGGATCGGATCGAAAACGTGACGAACGGTTTACGGACACTGGGCGTCCGCATTCGCGCGCGCGATGATGGGTTCGACGTGAAAGGTGTCCCGACACGCCCGACCGGAGGACGGATGACGTCCGACGGCGACCATCGCATCGCCGTGCTCGCTGCGGTCGCAGGACTCGTCTCCCGCGAAGGCGTCGACGTCGAGGGCGCCGATGCGGTCGCTATAAGCTTCCCCGGGTTTTTCGACCTCCTCGAATCAGTCTCCAGACGATGATCGTCGCCATTGACGGCCCCGCAGGGGCAGGGAAGAGCACGGTCGCCCGGCGTCTTGCCGAGCGCCTGGCCTTTCGCTACCTGGACACGGGTGCCATGTACCGCGCCGTCACGTGGCTCGCGATGCAGCAGGGCTACCCGCTCGGAGACGGCGCGCCGCTGGGAGAGCTCGCGGCGGCGAACCCGGTTACGTTCGACGAGACGGGACGCGTCTGGATCGCCGGAACGGACGTGACGGCTTCCATCCGCGAGGCCCGCATCGATCGCCAGGTCCCCGTGGTCGCGCGGCATCCGGCCGTGCGCGAAGTGATGCGCGAGCGTCAGCGCGAGCTCGGCCAGCAGGGCGACGTCGTCATCGAAGGACGCGACATCGGCACCGTCGTCGCGCCGGATGCGGAAGTGAAGATCTACCTCAACGCCGAGGTCGCGACGCGCGCCCGCCGGCGCCAGGCGGAGCGGCCGGACATCGGCGGCGATGCCCTCGCCACCGACCTCCGCGTCCGCGACGAGAGCGACGCAGTGCGCATGCAGCCTGCTCCCGATGCCGAGCAGATCGACACGACCAACCTCGTGGTCGACGACGTCGTGACCCGGATCGAGCAGCTCGTGCACGAACGGCTCGCAGCGTCACGGCGATGAATCGCTTCCAGGCCGCCTGGCTCGTCGGCCGTCCCTTCTTTCATGCACTTGTACGGCTCTTCGCGCCGCTGCGCGTCTACGGCCGGGAGCGCATCCCGGCGAACGGGCCGTTCGTCCTCTGCTTCAACCACTTCTCGTGGCTCGACCCCTGGGCGTTCGGATCGGTCGTCCCGAGGACCGTGTACTACGTGGCCAAGCAGGAGGCGCACGACCATCCGCTGATCGGCCCCTTCATCCGCATCTTCGGGACGACGCCGGTGCGCCGGGGCGAGTCCGACCGCGAGGCCATCCGCTTGATGCGCGAGGTCGTCCGGCGCGGCGACACGCTGGGGATGTTCCCCGAGGGAACCCGTCAGGCACGCGAGCCGGGGCCTGTGCTTTCCGGTGCGGGGATGATCGCGGTCTCCGAGGGTGTCCCGATCGTGTGTGCGGCGATCCACGGGACGCAAGACTGGCGTCTCGGCAACTTCCATCCCGTCTCGATCGCCTTCGGCGAGCCGTTCGACGTCAGCCGCCATCCGAAGAACTCGCAGGGTTACCGCGCCGCCTCCCAGGAGATTCAGCGGGAACTCAGACGTCTGTGGGAGTTCCTCGTCGCAACCCACGAGCAGGGCCGGCCGCGCGTCGCAATTCCGCCGTCATGACCGGCGAGCAGGAACCGCTGTTCGGCACGGTCGCGATCGTCGGCTTCCCGAACGTCGGCAAGTCGACGCTCGTGAACCGGCTCACCGGCTCACGGTCGGCGGTCGTGCACGAGACGTCCGGGGTCACGCGCGATCGCAAGGAGCTCGTCTGCGAGTGGGGCGGACGGCGCTTCCTGCTCATCGACACAGGCGGCGTCGACATCGCCGACCAGTCGCCGCTCACGCGCTCCGTCGCAGCGCAGGCCCGTGAGGCGGTCGCCGAAGCGGATCTGTTGCTGTTCGTGGTCGACGCACGGGCGGGCGTCACACCCGGCGACGAGGAGGTCGCAGACATCCTGCGGCGCGCGCGCAAGCCCGTGCTGCTGCTCGCGAACAAGATCGACGACCCGGCGCAGGACAGCCTGGCGCTCGACCTCCATCGGCTCGGGCTCGGCGATCCAATCCCGATCTCCTCGTTGCACGGGCACGGAACGGGCGACCTGCTCGACCGCATCGTGGCGGAGCTCCCGGGCGTGGGACGGGAAGAGGTGACCGCCGAGGCGATCCGCGTCGCGATTCTCGGCCGCCCGAACGTCGGCAAGTCGTCGCTGCTCAACGCAATTCTGGGCCGCGAGCGCGTGATCGTCTCCGAGACTCCGGGCACGACGCGGGACGCGATCGACACGGTCTTCCGCCGGGGCGACCGCACGTTCGTCCTCGTCGACACGGCGGGGCTGCGCCGGAAACGACGGCACCGGCAGGGGATCGAGTACTACTCGGAGCTGCGCGCGCTCGAGGCGGCGGAGCGCGCAGACGTTGCCCTCGTCCTGATCGACACCTCCGAGGGTCTCGTCGACCAGGATCTCGCCGTCGCCGACGTCGCTCGCAAGGCGCAGTGCTCGACGCTGGTCGTCCTCTCCAAATGGGACCTGACCACGATCGCGATCGAGGACATCCGTCCGGAGCTCGAGCGCCGCCTGCGGCAGCGCCCGCCGCACATCGCGGTGTCGGCGAAGACGGGCCGTGGGATCGAGCGGCTGCTCGACTCGATCGAGCGGTTGTTCGACAAGCACGTCGCGCGCGTTCCGACCGCCGAGCTCAACCGCTTTCTTGCGGAGCTGCGCGAGCTTCGGCAGGCGCCGTCGCGCAACGGCAAGCGGCTCAACCTGCTCTACGGCGCCCAGGTCGCGACGCGCCCGCCGCGCTTTCGCCTCTCCGTCAACGACCGCCGCCTGATCACGCGCGACTACGGCTACTGGGTCGAGAACCAGCTGCGCGAGCGCTTCGAGCTCGAAGGCGTCCCCGTCACGATCGACTT
>DASWEF010000056.1:0-5197 GCA_036394855.1 Gaiellaceae bacterium
CTGTCGAAGTACGAGTCGCAACAGCACCGCCGCTACAGCGACTCCGAGTACATCCGGAACGTCGCGCGCACGCACGGCGTCAACGTGAATCGCGAGTACGCGGAGGTCTTCGAGGTCTACCGCGTCGTCGCCTAAGCCGTCGTCTCAGACGGCCGGACGCCGAATCCAGTAAAGTTTAGGCATGCCTAAATCTCGCCTGACTCGTCGCAGGCTGCTCGCCGGAGCCGCGCCCTTGGTTGCCGCGCCTGCGCTCGCCAAGCTCGCATTTGACGGGGACGCAAGCGCCGCGGAGCACCTCGGCCACGAGCGGCACATGCTCGCGGGCGCCGCGATGGTCGGTGAAGGCACCCCCGCTCCGGGCGGGCCGCACGATCTCGACGACCTCCTCTACCCGCCCACCGCGCTGCCGTATCGCCCCGGTCGCGTCCGCGAGTACGCAATCGTCGCACACGACCGGGAAGTCGAGATTGCGCCGGGAATCCAGTTCCCCGCGTGGACGTACAACGGCACGGTCCCGGGTCCCGTCATCCGTGCGACGGAGGGCGACCTCCTACGAGTCGACTTCGTGAACGCGGGCTCGCACCCGCACACGATCCATTTCCACGGCATCCATCCCGCCGACATGGACGGTGTCTTCGAGGTCGTCGACCCGGGCTCCCGGCTCACGTACGAGTTTCCCGCGCGTCCCTACGGGATGCATCTCTACCACTGCCACTCGACGCCGCTGAAGAAGCACATCCACAAGGGTCTCTACGGCGCGTTCATCATCGACCCGCCGAGGCCTCGCAAGCCTGCGCAGGAGCTCGTGATGGTCCTCAACGGGTTCGACACCGACGGTGACGGCGAGAACAACTTCTACACGGTCAACGGCCGCTCGTTCTATTACGCGCGCTACCCGATTCGCGTTCGCCGTTCGCAGACGGTGCGCATCTATCTGGCGAACCTCACCGAGTTCGATCTCCTCAACTCGTTTCATCTTCACGGCGACTTCTTCCGCTACTACCCGACAGGCTCGGGCGACGCGTTCGAGTACACGGACACCGTCATGCTCTGCCAGGGACAGCGCGGCATCATCGAGATCGACTTCGCGAATACGGGACGCTTCATGTTCCACGCGCACCAGTCCGAGTTCACCGAGCTCGGCTGGATGGGATTCTTCGAGGTCGTCGACTGATGGAGGCGCGGACGGCGGAGGTCTCCGGCGACGGCTGGTGGCGGATCTGGGCGCTGTTGCCCGTCGTGCTGCTCGCCCTCGTCGTCGGCGTCTTCGTCACGAGCGGCTCGTCCCTTGTCGACCTGCTCGGACGCAATCCGCCGTCGCTCGACGAGTTCGACGTCCGTCGCGTGGAGTTCAGGCCGGGCGAGATCAAGATCCGGGTCACGAACCCGCAGCGCGACGACCTGACCATCGCAGCGGTCACCGTCGACGATGCGATCGTTCCGTTCACCGTTGACGGCGACCGCGAGCTCGGCCGCCTGCGCTCGGCGACGATCGTCGTCCCGTACGACTGGGTGGAGGACGAGCCGATCTCGGTCGGAGTGACGAGCTCGACCGGCATCCAGACGACCGAGGAGATCACCGCCGCCGTCGAGACGCCCCGCGCGAGCCTCGACAGCTTCTTCGGCTACGGCCTGATCGGTCTGCTGGTCGGCGTCGTGCCGGTTGCGCTCGGACTGCTCTGGCTTCCGTCTCTGCGCCGTGCCGATGCGCGCTGGCTCGCGGCGTTCATGGCGCTCACCGCCGGGCTGCTGACGTTCCTCGGCGTGGAGGCATTGGGGGAGGCGTTCGAGCGCCAGGCCGCGCTCCCCGCACCCGTCGCCGGCGTGGGTCTCGTGCTGCTGGGAGTCGCCGTCAGCTATCTGACGATGACCTTCCTCGGAACGCGCCTCGCGCGCGGACAAGCCGTCGGCGCCGCCGCGCTCGCGCTCCTCGTCGCGATCGGGATCGGCGTCCACAACTTCGGAGAAGGCCTCGCGATCGGAACCTCGTTCGCGTTCGGCGAGCTGACGCTGGGGACGTTCCTGATCGTGGGCTTCATGATCCACAACGTCACGGAGGGCCTCGGCATCGCGGCTCCGGCGGCCGAGAGCCGGGCTCGGCTCGGCGTCGGGCGGCTCGCACTGCTCGCCCTGATCGCCGGCGGGCCGGCCATTCTCGGTTCGTGGCTCGGCGGGTTCGCGTCGTCGGACTTGCTCGCCGTCGTCTTCTTCGCCGCTGCGGCCGGGGCCGCGTTCGAGGTCGTCGTCGAGGTCGGCCGCTACGTGGCACGGCGCGTCGCCGACGGACTCAGGTCCGGCTGGGTGCTCGGCGGCTTCCTTGCCGGAATCGTCGCGATGTACGTGACGGGACTGCTCGCGGCCTAAACGGCCACAGGGACGAGCGCGTCGTCGATCGCGCGCAGCGTATCCTCGTCGAGCTCGACTCCTGACGCCGCGGCGTTCTCCTCCACCTGCTCGGCGCGGCTCGCCCCGATGATCGCGGATGCGACGTTCGGCTCGCGCAGGACCCACGCGAGCGCCAGCTGCGCCATCGTGATCCCCAGCCCGTCCGCGATCGGCTGCAGTCGTTGCACGGCCTCGAGCACGTCGTCGTCGCGGAAGCGGTCCATCGCCCAGCCCATTTCCCGCGATGCGGCTCTCGTGTCCGCGGCAGGCCCCTCGCCCGGCCTGTACTTCCCCGTCAGCGCGCCCTGCGCGAGCGGCGACCAGACGAGCTGCGAGATGCCGTTGGCGGCACAGAGGTGGAACAGCTCGCGCTCGGGCTCGCGCCAGAGGAGCGAGTACTGCGGCTGGCTGGAGACGAACCTCTCCACGTCCGGGAGGTCGAGCGCGGCCTGGATCCGGTCCGGCGGCCACTCGCTGAACCCGATGTAGCGCACCTTGCCCCGGCGGACGACCTCGGTCAGCGCCTCCATCGTCTCCTCGAGCGGCGTGTTGAAGTCGTAGCGGTGGCACTGGTAGAGGTCGACGTAGTCGGTCCGGAGTCGTGCAAGCGATGCGTCGAGCTGCTTGAAGACCTGCGGGCGCGAGAGTCCCCGGTCGCCGTTCATCGGGAAGAAGAGCTTCGTCGCGAGCACGTACGAGTCGCGCGGACGATTCGCGAGAAATTCGCCCAGAAGCTCTTCGGCACCGCCGCGCGAGTACACGTTCGCGGTGTCGACGAAGTTGATTCCCACCTCGAACGCCTTGGCGACGCAGGCTTCCGCCTGCTCGCGGGGAACGCCGCCTCCGTACGTCAGCCAGGAGCCGAGGCTGATCTCGGAGACCTCGAGTTCGCTGGGGCCGAGGCGGCGGTAGCGCATGGCCGAAGCTCTACCATCACGGGCCATGCGAACGCGCCGGTTGGGAACGGACGGACCCGATGTCTCGATCGTCGGCCTCGGTTGCAACAACTTCGGCATGCGTGTGGATCTCGAAGGCACGCGTGCGGTCGTGGACGCAGCCCTCGACGCCGGCGTGACGCTGTTCGACACCGCCGACGTCTACGGGGGTCGCGGTGGCAGCGAGAGCTTTCTCGGTGAAGCGCTGGCAGGTAGGCGCGAGCGTGTGGTGCTCGCCACCAAGTTCGGCGCCGAGATGGGGAACGGCACCGAGGCGCGCGGATCGCGGGAGTACATCCGGAAGGCGATCGAAGCGTCGCTGCAGCGGCTGCGCACCGACTACGTCGACCTCTACCAGTACCACACGCCCGACGAGGTAACCCCGTTCGAGGAGACGTTCGACGCGCTCGCCGAGCTGGTCCGGGAAGGAAAGGTTCGTTACGTCGGCCATTCGAACCTTGAAGCCGCGCAGGTCGAGGAGGTCGACGCGCTGGCGCGCGAAGGCGGCTTCATCCGTCCGGTCAGCGCGCAGAATCAGTACTCGCTGCTGCGGCGCGAGGCGGAGCAGAAGCTGCTGCCGACCTGCGAGCGGCTCGGCCTCGGCGTGCTGCCGTACTTCCCGCTCGCCAGTGGGTTGCTGACCGGCAAGTACCGGCGCGGCGAGCCGGCGCCCGAGGGCACGCGTTTGTCGGGACGCGACGACGTGTTCACGGAGGAGACGTTCGACCGGCTGGAGACGCTCGAGCGCTTTGGGGAGCAGCGCGGACTCTCGTTGCTGCAGGCCGCGATCGGCGGGCTCGCGGCGCAGCCGGCCGTCGTGTCGGTGATCGCGGGCGCGACGAAACCCGAACAGGTGCGTGCGAATGCAGAGGCCGGCGCGTGGGAGCCGAACGCAGATGACCTCGCCGAGCTGAACGCGCTGACCTAACGTGGAGCGGCCGGCCGGCGATTACGCGACTCCCGCCGCGGTCATCGACGTCGGGTGGGTGAACGGTCTTGCGGCGATCCGCTCGCTCGGTCGCGCGGGCGTCCGCGTCTTGGCCGTCGACCACAGGCCGAGCGCGCTCGGGTTTCGCTCCCGCTACGCGGAACGCTTCATCTGCCCGGATCCGGGCACGGACGAGAGGCGCTTCATCGCCTTCATCCGTGCCCTCGGCGGGGTGGTCGTGTTTCCCACGCACGACAGGGAGCTCAACGCGCTCTCGCGCCACCTCGACGATCTCCCCGTGCTTGCCCCGTTTCCCGGCTGGGAGCTGCTCGAGCGCGTGCAGAGCAAGCGCTCGCAGCTCGAGCACGCGGAAGCCGCCGGGGTCGACGCACCGCGGACGCGCAATCCCGGCTCGGCGCAAGAGGCGCGCGTCGCTGCCGAGGACCTCGGACTGCCGGTCCTGGTCAAGCCCGAAGATCCCGTCGGCTTCAAGCAGCGTTTCCGCCGCCAGGCCTTCCGCTGCGACTCGCTCCGGGAAGTGGAAGACGCGTACGCGCAGGCAGAGGAATTCGCGCCGATGGTGCAGGAGCTCGTCCCGGGAGGCGACGAGACGCTCTACACGGTCGGCAGCTACCTGACGCGGGCAGGCGAGCCGCTCGGGATCTTCTGCGGACGCAAGCTTCGGCAGACGCCACGGGGCATCGGCACGTGCCGCGTCGGCGAGGCTGTGTGGGTGGACGAGGTCGTCGACGCAGCGCTGCGACTCTTGCGCGCATTCGACTACTTCGGCCTCTCACAGGTCGAGTTCAAGCGGGACGCGCGCGACGGCCGCTTCAAGCTGATGGAGATCAACCCGCGGCTCTGGCAGTGGCACGGGCTTGCGACGGCATGCGGCGTCGACCTGCCGCGGATCGCGTACGCGGATCTTGTCGGCGAGAGCCCGCCGGAC
>DASWEF010000057.1:0-5862 GCA_036394855.1 Gaiellaceae bacterium
CGCCGACCAGGCGGCCGTCGACGCGATGCGCGCGATGCTCGACACCGTCGCGATGGACGGCGTCGTGGTGATCGGCGAGGGGGAGAAGGACGAGGCGCCGATGCTCTACAACGGCGAGCACGTGGGCGACGGCAGCGGCACGCCCGTCGACGTCGCGGTCGACCCTCTGGAGGGAACGCGACTGACTGCGCTCGGACAACCGAACGCAATCGCGGTGATCGCCGTCGCGGAGCGAGGCACGATGTTCTTTCCCGGCGCAGCCGTCTACATGGAGAAGATCGCGGTCGGTCCGGAGGGGATCGACGTCGTGGACATCAACGCGTCGCCGACCGAAAACGTGAACGCCGTCGCGAAGGCGAAGGGAATCACGCCGCGCGAGCTCTCCGTCGTCGTCCTCGAGCGTGACCGGCACAACGAGCTGATCGCGGAGCTGCGTGAGGCCGGCGCGAAGGTCAACCTGATCCGTGACGGCGACGTCGCGCCGGCGATCGCCGCCGCGCAGGGCGGCACCGGTGTCGATTTGCTCTACGGGATCGGCGGCACGCCGGAAGGCGTCATCTCCGCCGCGGCTTTGAAGTGCGTGGGAGGCGGGATCCAGGCGAAGCTGTGGCCACGAGACGACGAGGAGCGGCAGAAGCTGGTGGACGAAGGACTCGACCCCGAGCGGGTGCTCGCGACAGACGACCTGGTGGCCGGGAACGACGTCTTCGTCGCCGCGACCGGCGTGACCACCGGGTCGCTGCTCCGCGGCGTGCGCTACCTGCCGAACGGGGCGATCACGGACTCGATCGTCATGCGCTCGCGCTCCGGCACCGTCCGCCGCATCGAGGCTACGCACCACCTCGAGAAGCTGCAGGCCTTCACCGGCCTCGAATACCGGTAACGAATCGGCGCGCGGCGAGACAGGAGATCCATGAAGACACTCGCTCTCCTCACGGTTGCGTTCGCGGCGCTCGCCGTCGGCTCGGCCACCGCGGCCACCCGCGCACCCGCCATCCGCTACGTCGACGACCAGTTCGGGCCGGTCCTGGCGACGCCGAACAAGCAGGCGCTCTACTACTGGAACGCCGAGAAGGACTTCAAGATCCACTGCACCGGCTCATGCGCGAAGCTGTGGCCGCCGCTTGTCGTCCGCAGCAGGGCCGCCGTTCCGGCTCACGTCGCAGGGATCAGGGGCACGTTCGGCACGATCAAGCGCCCCGACGGCCGCATCCAGGTGACGTACAACCGGCGGCCGGTCTACACGTACATCCACGAAGGCCCGACCGAGGTCCGCTGTGACAACGTCGGCGGCTGGTTCGTGGTTCGCTTGCGCGGCTGAGAGCGGCGCTCTATAGTCCGGAGCGAACTATGTCGCTCCGGACTATAACGCGGACGGCCGCACCGCCGGTCACGGCGACCGAGGTGGCCGTCCTCGGTCTGCTCGTGGACGGCGAGCGCTCCGGATACGACCTCATCCGGCAGGCTGAGCGGAGCGTCGGCTTCTTCTGGACGCCCGCGAAGACACAGCTCTACGCCGTCCTGCGCAAGCTCGTCGACAACGGCTTCGCCACTGCGCGCCTGGTCCGGCAGACGGACAGGCCGGACAAGACGCTCTACCGCATCACCGACGCGGGCGAGGAGCGCCTGCGCGAAGGCCTCGAGCAGATCGGCTCGACCGTGAACAAGAACCCACTCGAGCTGCGGATCTTCTTCGGCCGCCACCGCCCGCTCGAGTCGGTCGTGGCCGACCTGGAGGAGGTGCGCGACCGCTGCCGCGCCCATCTCGTCGAGCTCGACGAGATCGAGCGCAGGTTCGACCACGACGAGCATCTCTTTCCGTACCTGACGCTCCTGCGCGGCAAGGCGAACGCGGCAGCCGACCTCGCGTGGGCCGAGCAGGCGCTCGCGTTGCTCGCGGGCCGGTCGTGATCGTCCGCGCCGTTGTCGCGCTCGGGCTCGCGGCGATCTTCGTGCCGGCCGCGGCTCCGCTCGACACCGCCTCCTCCTCGTACTCCGGCACGATCCGCTTTCGCGGGGCCGAGTCGTCGAACGTGACGCTGACGCTGAGCCGTGCGAGGCTCACGGTCACGCTCGGGCCGGGCCACGTTGCGTCCGCCGACGTGCCGCTCGCGCGCAAGGGGCAGACGCTGCGCTTCTCGGCGCCGGGGCTGCCGAAGCCGATCGTCTTCCGGCTGACGACGAAGGGAGCGAAGCTGACGGGAACCGCGACGCAGGGAGCCGCGAGCGCGAGCGTCGCCTTGACGCGAGGGCGGACGAGCGCCGACACGAAGCTGGGGTATTTCACGACGCCCAACGCCGAGGTCGCACGCTTCACCCGCCACGGCTTCTCGACGACGCCGTTCGCGATCGACCTCGCGGCCGGCGCGTTCGGCACGGCTCCGGCGAAGGTCGGCACGCGCCTCGCCGTCCGCCAGTTCGAGGTTCGGTTCCCGAACGGCAAGACCACGCTCACCGGAACGTTGACGCTGCCGCCTGGAGCCGGGCCGCATCCAGGGGTCGTCTACGTCTCCGGCTCGGGCGACACGCTCCGCGAGGAGGCGCAGTGGCTGGAAGGCCTCTTCATCTCGCGCGGAATCGCCGTGCTCGCCTACGACAAGCGCGGCGTCGGCCAGTCCGGCGGCATCTACCCCGGCGATCTCGCGAGCGAGGAGACCATCGCCACCCTCGCGGGAGACGCGGCCGCAGCCGCGCGCTTCCTCGCCGTGCAGCCGGGGATCGACCGGAGCCGCGTCGGCTTCTACGGCCTCAGCCAGGGCGGTTGGATCATCCCGCAGGCGACGGTGCGCGCAGTCGAGGTCGTCTCATGGGCGTTGATCGAGTCGGGCCCGACGGTGACGCAGGGCGAGTCGGACGCGTACGCGGGCTTCGCCGTCAGCCTGCCGCTCCCGGAAGCCGAGCGGCGTGCGCACGAGCTCGGGCCCAGCGGCTACGACCCCGCGCCGTGGATCCGACGCCTCACGATCCCCGCGCTGTGGCTGTACGCGGGCCGCGACCGCGCCCAGCCGGCGGGGACGAGCATGGAGATTCTGCGCGGGCTCTCCGCCGGTCACGACTTCACGACGGTGCTGTTCCCGGACGCGCCGCATCCGCTCTTCGACCAGACGGGCTTCCCGCCGGATCTCTCCGCGACCGCAACCAACTGGCTGCGGCAGCACGGTCTCATCCAGTAGCACGGGGCCTCGCGTACGCTCTCACCCCTCTCGCCAGAGACCTAGCCCGGATCGTTCAGTAAATGGATGAGGGGGTCGTCCGGTGCTGGTCGGGGTCGGTCTGGCGGCGGTGCGCTCTTGTGGCCCGGGCACTTCTGCGTCGCGCGGCTGGTTGAGCAGGCAGGCGGCCGTCGTGGCAGCGTGCGCGAGCAGGCCAAGGCCCGCTGGTCGTCGACATGAGTGGCGGCGCGAGCGGCGGCGGCTAGGGCGCCTGTGGGAGCGCGCGCAGGCGCGCGAACGCCTGCAGGAGCGCGTCGCCCCAGGCCCAGCCGCGCGGCAGGTGGAGACGCAGCCGGCGCGCATGGCGGGTCAGGCGGCCGGCGACGTGCAGCAACCGGTAGCGGAGCCGTTTCGGTTCGCAACGGGCGAGCTCGCCATCGAGGAGAAGCCGTCGCGTCCAGGCGAGCAGGTCGTGGGCGATCAGCGCGAGCTCGAGCCAGGCGGCGTTGGCCTGGAAGGCGCGGAAGGGGAGGTTGTCGAGGCCGGTGGCTTTGCCGCAACGGATCCGGTCTTCGACGACGGCGTGGTGGCGGTGCAGCTGCTCGAGCCGCTCGATGCGGCGGCCCTGCTGGTTGGTGATGAAGACCTGGAAGCGGTAGCCGTTGTCGTCGGTGAAGGAGAGCTGCGCGCCCGGATGGGGCCGCTCGCGGCGGCAGATCGCCCGCGTCCCCGCCGGCCAGCTCGAGAGGTCGAGGTCGAGCTCGGCCACCGCCGCCCCCTCGCGCTGCTCGCCCGCCTGGGTCAGCGCCGGCCGCCACGCGTTCTCGGGCAGGGCCAGCACCGCCGCCCTGACCGGCTCGGTCAGGTCGAAGCCGACCGAGAAGCGCAGGCGGAGCGAGGCCGCGTGGTCGAGGAAGGCGTGGGTGGCGCCGCCCGAGTCGGCGCGGACGAGCAACCCCGGCCCGACCAACGCTTCCGGCAGCTGCGCCAGCGCGAGGTCGAGCACCTCGACGTGGTCGGCCGCCGTGTTGGCGCCCGCATTCCCCGGCCGCAGCACACCGGCTAGCGCCTCTTCGGCCGTCGCCTCGTAGCAGAGCAGCGGATGGAAGCCGAAGCCGTGCTTGTAGTTGCCCGCCGCCTGCTCCTTGTCGGAGTGGGCGGTGACCAGCGTCGCGTCCAGGTCGAGGATCACCCGCTCGGGCACACCCGCCAGCTCCCAGACGCGCGCCCGCGCCGCCGCCCGCGCGCGCCGCACCGCCGCCAGCCGCTCGCAGTCGAGCGAGGCCAGCGCCCGCCAGGCGGTCGCATCGGAGGGGACATCGCCGAACAGGGTCGGCTGATCGCGCAACGCGCTCAGGTCGGCGAGGCAGTCGCCGCCGTCGGCGATCATCACCGCCACGTCGCGCAGTGTCCTGCCCGGATCGTGGCGCGAGCGACGATTGCGCACGCCGCGCATCGCCTGCGAAAGCGCCCCCGTCAGACCGACCCGGCCGGCCAGGCCGACAAGCAGCGCCGTCCCCGACCGCGACGTCAAACGGTCGGCGTCCGCCACGATTTGTACGCTCTCGACCAGCTCCGAACGCTGCACCCGCATGGTGATCCTCCTGAGCAGGGGGAAGGGCTTCGACAACTCGATCCTCCCTGCTCAGGCGGACATCACCCGATCACGCGAGCGCCCAACCGCCCTTCTTACTGAACGATCCGGGTTAGCGGTCCGCAGGAATAGCGGCACCAGGAAGAACTCATCGGCCCTCGAGCCGCCGGATCGTGTCGTTGATCCGGACGTTCGCGCCGTCAGCCGCATCTTCAATCCGAAGTCGCTGCTCCGCCACGTCGTCGCGCGCCGCGAGCAGAACCATCCCGTGCTCGAATACGACGCGGAACTTCGCCGTCCTAACCAGCGAGAGGTCCTTCTGGAACGCGCTATCTGGCTCAAGCCCATACTCCAGCATCCGCTCGATGAAGGCCGGCTGGTCCTGGGGCAGGAGTTGCGAATCCGAGAACTCACGGGGCGTGACATCGAGCGTCTGATCGTCGAGGCGCGCCTGCAACGCAACCAGATACGTCGCCTGCCGCTCTGGACTGGGCACATCCTCGTTGATGAAGCGCTGCGCAGCTTTGTCCTCGCTATGCCAGTCGAATCTCCGGGGAGAGGTGCAGATCGCCTTACAGCCCTACTAGTGCCCGGCCGAGAGATCAGGTTCGACCACGCCGTCGCATGGCGAAAGACAGCGATCACAGTTGACTCGCATGCCTGGTCTCCACTGCATGGGCAGTGACCGCTGGAGATCGCGGATGTCGATACTCATCTTCGTGATCCTGGCGTCCGGCTGTCTCGGTCGCGTAACGAGCGAAACCTCGGTGATCTCGGCGTCCTTGATGATGCGATAGCACCTCGCGCCCTCGTATGAGCGGCCGGCGATGTGTGGGCAAACCTCCGGATCGCCTCCGCAGATCGAACACTCGGCCTGTCGGACGACCATGGCAGGACTCATGCCAACCCGGTTGTGCGCAAGAGCAACTGGACAGGTCTGGAAGTAGTTCGTCCCTTTCTGGTGCAGGGAGCAGCCGAACGTACGGCGAACGAATCCGCCGCTTCGATCCAATGCCTCGTGAGCGCTCTCGAAGTGGCGCGTGTCCACGAGCCAGTTCATCGCGGATCGAAGCGTCTCGAGCGCGCGTCGAGCTCTGCCCTCGGCGTGCTTTCGGT
>DASWEF010000058.1:0-9462 GCA_036394855.1 Gaiellaceae bacterium
GCAGGGCTGAGCGAAGGAATCACCGTGCGCAGCGTCCTCGGGCGGTTTCTCGAGCACAGCCGCATGTACGTCTTCCAGGCGGGCGAGCGCGCGTCGTACTGGATCGGCAGCGCCGACCTGATGCCGCGAAACCTCGACCGCAGGATCGAGGTTCTCGCCCCGATCGAGAACGTGCGGCTGCGGAGGCAACTCGACGAGATATTCGACGCGTTGCTCGCGGACGACCGGCAATCATGGACGCTTCGGTCGAACGGACGATGGACGCGGAATGAGCCCGACGCCGACGGCGCGGGAGTAGGCGCCCAGGACACGCTGAGCGCTCGCGCGAAGAAACGCGCCTACAAGAAGAAATAGCTCGCGTGCGCGTGGCGATCGTCGACGTCGGCTCGAATACGGTCCGGCTGCTCGTCGTCCGACGCGAAGCCGGCGCGATCACAACCGTTCGTGAGGCACGCGCGTACGTCGGTCTGGGCGAGCAGCTTGCGGGCGGCGGGAGCATCTCAGACGAGAAGGTCGCTGAGGCGTGCTGTGTCGTCGCCGGGTACGTGGCATTGGCGAAGGGAGCGGGAGCGGCCGCGATCGAGGTGGTCGTCACCGCGCCGGGACGGAAGAACACGACGGCGCGTCGTCTCCTGAGCGAGCTCCGGCGGGCTGCTCTCGCGCCGGTCCGAGTCCTCTCGTCGGATGAGGAGGCCGCGCTCAGTTTCGCCGGGGCGATGGCGTCGACGCCCTCCGCCGCGTGCACCTTGACGGTCTGCGACGTCGGCGGCGGCTCGACGGAGCTCGCCGCGGGCAGGAGATCAATCGGCGCCGGTTGGACGCGGTCGTTCGATCTCGGGTCGTTGCAGCTGACCACGACGGCGATGGAGCACGATCCGCCGGACCTACGTGACGTCGCGGCTGCGCGCCTCCAGGCCGCGATCGCGCTCCGCGATGTCGCATTCCCTTCGTCGGAGCTGGCTCTTGCGACCGGAGGGACCGCCAGGGCGCTCTCCAAGCTCGTCGGTGCGCAACTTGGGGAAGCGCAGCTGAACGAGGCATTGGCTCTGCTTTCGAGTGCGCCTTCGCACGTTATCGCCGCTCGATTCGGCCTCGCGCCGTGGCGGACGCGGACGCTGGCGGCCGGTGCGGCGATCCTCGCCGAGGTCGAGCGTGCTCTCGGGCGTCCGCTCGAGGTCGTGCGCGGCGGCCTCCGGGAAGGCGCGGCGCTCGCGCTGCTCGATCAGCTGTAACGGCTGGGGCACGCGCCGCACTAGACCGGGAAGGGGCCACGCTGTTCGAGGGAGGAGACCGATGGCAGTCGCAACGCAGCCGAGGATCGAGATCGACGAGCTGTGCGTGAACACCATCCGGACGCTCGCGATGGACGCCGTCCAGATGGCGAACTCCGGCCACCCCGGGACCCCCATGGCGATGGCGCCGGTGGTTTACACGCTATGGCAGGAGTTCCTGCGCTTCGATCCGGACGACCCCATCTGGCCGAACCGCGACCGCTTCGTCCTCTCCGCCGGGCATGCGTCGACGCTGCTGTATTCGCTCTTGCATCTTGCGGGCGTGAAGGCGGTCAACCCGGAGTACGAGCGGCTCGGCGAGCCGTCTGTTCCGCTCGACGACTTGAAGCGCTTCCGCCAGCTCGATTCGCGCTGTCCGGGACATCCTGAGTACCGCTGGACCTCCGGGATCGAGACGACGACCGGGCCGCTCGGAAACGGCTTCGCCACGTCCGTCGGGATGGCGATCGCCGCGAAATGGCAGGCGCAGTACTTCAACCGCGCAGGGTTCGACGTCTTCGACTACGACGTCTACGCCCTCGGCGGTGACGGCTGCATGATGGAGGGCATCTCCGGCGAGGCAGCCTCGCTGGCCGGACACCTGAAGCTCTCGAATCTTTGCTGGGTCTACGACAACAACCACATCACGATCGAGGGCAACACCGCACTCGCGTTCACCGAAGATGTCGCCACACGGTTCATCGGGTACGGCTGGAACGTCACGCGCGTCGGCGACGCGAACGATCGCGAGATTCTTGCGCGGGCTTTCGAGACCTTCAAGAAGGAAGAGGACCGCCCGACGCTCGTCATCGTCGACAGCCACATCGGCTGGGGTGCACCGCATAAGCAGGACACGAGCGGCGCGCACGGCGAGCCGCTCGGCGACGACGAGATCAAGGCGACGAAGCGCAACTACGGCTGGCCCGAGGATGCGAAGTTCCTCGTCCCCGAGGGTGTGTACGAGCACTTCGCCGGCGGCGTTGGAGCGCGCGGCAAAGAGATCCGTGACGCCTGGATCGAGCTCTTCGCTCGTTACGGCGACGAGCACCCGGAGCTTGCCGACCAGCTTCTGAAGATGCAGCGGCGCGAGTTGCCCGATGCCTGGGATGCCGACATCCCGATCTTCGAGCCCGACGAGAAGGGCTTCGGCGGGCGCGAGTCGTCCGGCAAGGTACTGAACGCGATCGCGCAGAAGGTGCCCTGGCTGATCGGCGGCTCCGCCGACCTCAGCCCCTCGACGAAGACTCGGCTGACGTTCGACGGCGCGGGCGACTTCGGCCACGAGAACTACGGCGGCCGCAACCTTCACTTCGGCATCCGCGAGCACTCGATGCACGCGATCTTGAACGGCCTGTCGCTGTCGAAGCTTCGTTCGTTCGGGTCGCAGTTCCTGATCTTCTCCGACTACGCGCGGACCCCGATCCGGCTCTCGGCGATCATGGAGATCCCCGTCATCCACATCTTCACGCACGACTCGATCGGCGTCGGCGAGGACGGGCCGACACACCAGCCGATCGAGCACCTCGCGTCGTTTCGCGCGGTTCCCGGGCTCGTCGACATGCGCCCCGGCGACGCGAACGAGATCGTCGAGGCCTGGCGGTGGATCATGCAGTCCCAGCACGACCCGATGGCGCTGATCCTCAGCCGCCAGAACATGCCGACGCTCGACCGCTCGAAGTATGCGTCGGCGGAGGGAGTGGCGAAGGGCGCCTACGTCCTCGCCGACGCACCGAACGGCGTCCCCGACGTGATCCTGATCGCGACCGGCAGCGAGATCGCGCTCGCGGTGCAGGCGTACGAGACGCTGATCGCAGAGGGCGTCGAGGCGCGCGTTGTCTCGATGCCGTCGTGGGAGCTCTTCGAACGCCAGCCGAGGGCGTACCGCGACTCGGTATTGCCCCCCGGCGTTACGGGCCGGGTCGCGATCGAGCAAGCCTCGACGTTCGGCTGGGAGCGCTACGTCGGACTCACGGGCGCGATCGTCGCGATGAGCACCTTCGGCGCCTCGGCGCCGCTCAAAGAGCTGCAGACGAAGTTCGGGTTCACGCCCGACAAGGTCGTCGAGGCCGCGAAGGCGCAGCTCCCGTCCCCGACAATCGCCTGACAGAAACAGGAGAGGAACATGAAGCCGACGCAGCAGCTGCACCACGACGGCCAGAGCCTCTGGCTCGACAACATCACGCGCGACCTGCTCACGAGCGGGAAGCTGAAGGAATACATCGACGGCCTCGGCATCACAGGGCTGACGTCCAACCCGACGATCTTCGACCAGGCGTTCATGACGACCGACGCCTACGACGACGCGATCGTGGACGCCGCGGGACAGGACCTCGCCGAGGAGGAGATCTTCTTCGACCTCGCGATCGACGATCTCCGGGGCGCCGCAGACCTCTTCAGGTCGATCTGGGAGCGGACGAACGGGATCGACGGCTGGGTATCGCTCGAGGTCTCGCCGCGGATCGCCTACGATCCGCAGAGCACGATCACGGCCGCCGTCGACCTGCACATGAAGGCGGAGCGGCCGAACCTGTTCATCAAGATCCCGGCCACGGCGGAAGGTCTGCCCGCGATCGAGGAGGCGATCTTCGCCGGCGTGCCGATCAACGTCACGCTACTGTTTTCCCGCGAGCACTACCTCGCCACGGCGGAGGCGTACATGCGTGGGATCGAACGGCGCGTCGACGCCGGACTCGACCCGGCGGTCGGCTCGGTCGCGTCGGTGTTCGTCAGCCGCTGGGACACCGCGCATGAATCGACAGAGCGGCCGGACGAGCTCCACAACATGCTCGGGATCGCGATGGCGAAGCGGACGTACGCGGCCTACCGCGGGGTGCTCGCCTCCGACCGCTGGAAGCGACTCGCGAACGAAGGCGCCCAGCCGCAGCGGCTGCTCTTCGCCAGCACGGGCACGAAGGATCCGACCGCTTCGGACGTGCTCTACGTCCGCGCGCTCGCCGCACCGTTCACTGTCAACACCATGCCGGAGAAGACGCTGCTCGCTTTTGGCGACCATGGCATGGTGACCGAGTTCCTGCCCGCGGACGGCGGCAATGCGGAAGACGTGATCCAACGCTTCGCGGCCGCCGGCGTCGACGTCGACGCGCTCGCGGCGCGCCTGCAAAGCGAAGCGGCGGACTCGTTTGTGAAGTCGTGGGACGAGCTGCTCGAGAACATCGGCCAGAAGTCGAACGCGCTCATGGCAGCGCGCTGAGAGGAGAGAGCATGGCTACGACCACAATCGCCCGCCTCCGCGAGCGCACCGCCTGGAAGGGGCTCGAGGCGCATGCAGCGGATATGCGGCGGACGCATCTGCGCGAGCTGTTCGCGGAGGACCCGAAGCGCGGCGAGCGGTTGACGGTCGAGGCGCTCGGCCTCTACCTCGACTACTCGAAGAACCGGATCACCGACGAGACGATCGAGCTGCTGCTCGAGCTCGCGGCCGAGTCCGGTCTGCGCGCGCGCATCGACTCGATGTTCGCGGGCGAGAAGATCAACGTCACGGAGGGCCGTGCGGTGCTGCATGTCGCACTTCGCGCGCCCAAGGGGGAGACGATCGAGGTGGACGGAGAGAACGTCGTACCGAAGGTGCACGACGTGCTCGACCGCATGGCGGACTTTGCCGAGCGCGTTCGCAGCGGCGCGTGGAAGGGACACACCGGCAAGCGGATTCGCAACGTCGTCAACATCGGCATTGGCGGCTCCGACCTGGGGCCCGTGATGGCCTACGAAGCGCTGCGCGCCTACAGCGACCGAGCGATGACGTTCCGCTTCGTCTCGAACGTCGACGGCACAGACATCGCCGAGGCCACGCGCGATCTCGACCCCGAGGAGACTCTGTTCGTCGTCTCGTCGAAGACGTTCACGACGCTCGAGACGCTCACCAATGCGCGCAGCGCGCGCGAGTGGGCGCTGGCCCGGCTCGGCGACGAAGCCGCGATCGCCAAGCACTTCGTCGCGGTCTCGACCAACGAGCAGGAAGTGGCGAAGTTCGGGATCGACACGGCCAACATGTTCGGCTTCTGGGACTGGGTGGGCGGCCGCTACTCAATGGACTCGGCGATCGGGCTCTCGACGATGCTCGCGATCGGCCCCGACAACTTCCGTGCGCTGCTCGCCGGCTTCCACGCGATGGACGAGCACTTCCGCACGGCGCCGTTCGAGGAGAACCTGCCCGTCCTACTCGGCCTGCTGACGCTCTGGTATGCCGATTTCTTCGGCGCCCAGACGGTCGCGGTGCTGCCGTACGACCAGTACCTGAAGCGCTTCCCCGCGTACCTACAGCAGCTGACGATGGAGTCGAACGGGAAGTCGGTGACGCTCGCCGGGGAGCGCGTCGACTACGAGACCGGCCCCGTCTTCTGGGGTGAGCCGGGGACGAACGGCCAGCACTCGTTCTACCAACTGATCCACCAGGGGACGAAGCTGATCCCTTGCGACTTCATCGGCTTCACGAAGACGCTCAACCCGCTGGGCGACCACCACGACCTGCTGATGGCGAACGTGTTCGCGCAGACCGAGGCGCTCGCCTTCGGAAAGACACCCGAGCAGGTGCGCGAGGAGGGGACCGAAGAGTGGCTCGTGCCACATCGCGTCTTCGAGGGCAACCGTCCCTCGAACACGATCCTCGCGGAGCGTCTCGATCCCGAGACACTCGGCAAGCTGATCGCGCTCTACGAGCACGGCGTGTTCGTTCAGGGCGTGATCTGGGATGTGAACTCCTTCGACCAGTGGGGCGTCGAGCTCGGCAAGGTGCTCGCGAGGAAGATCGGCGACGAGCTGCAGAGCACGGCGGAGCCCGAGCTCGGCCACGACTCGTCGACGAACGCACTGATCCGGCGCTACCGCGCCCGCACGGGGTGAGTGTCGAGCTCCGCCAGGGGAACTGGGAGGCGACGTTCCTTCCCGAACTGGGCATGCTCGGCAGCTCGCTCACCTACCGCGGCACCGAGCTCCTCTCGCTACGCGGCGGTCTCGACGCCTACCGCCAAGGGCACACGGTCGCGCTGCCGCTACTCGCGCCGTGGGCGAACAGGCTCTCCGCATTCAGCTTCGAGGTCGCCGGCGTCGCCGTCGATCTCGAGGGCGTCGAGGGATTGCACCTCGACGAGCACGGGCTGCCGATCCACGGAACGATGATCGCGCAACCGGGCTGGGAGATCGTTCGCGCCGACCAGGCGCGGCTGACGGCGCGCTACGCCTACGACAACGAAGAGCAGCTCGCCGCGTTCCCGTTCCCGCACGAGCTCGTCGTCGACGTTCAGCTCGACGGCGGCCTTCGCGTCAGCACGACCGTCGCGCCGATCGGCATTCACGCCGTACCCATCTCATTCGGCTGGCACCCGTACTTCACACTGCCGGGAGACCGCGAGACGTGGGAGATCGGGCTCCCTGCATGCCGACGGATCGAGCTCGACGCACGCGGGATCCCGACCGGCCGCGAGAAAGCGGAGCCAGCTCGCCGCGAACCGCTGGGTGAGAGCACTGCCGACGACCACTACGCGCTCGACGGCGACCGCGTCTTCACGCTCGGGGACTTTGCGCTCACCTTCGGCCCCACCTATTCGTATGCGCAGGTCTTCGCTCCCCCCGGAAGCGACTTCATCGCGATCGAGCCGATGACGGCGCCGACGGACGCGCTCCGTTCAAGTCGTTGTCCGCTCGTCGCGCCGGGTGAACGGTTCGAGGCGATCTTCACGCTCGAGACGAACGGCTGAAACGTTTGCCGTCGCGCGCGCACTAACCAGAAGCCAGCTAGCGAACGGAGGAGAAACGATGCAACTCGGAATGGTTGGACTGGGCCGGATGGGGGCGAACCTCGTCCGCCGGCTGATGCGCGACGGCCACGAGTGCGTCGTCTACGACGTCAACGCAGAAACGGTCGCGCAGCTCGTGAGCGAGGGCGCGATCGGATCGGACTCGCTCGAAGATTTCGTCGCCAAGCTCTCGAAGCCGCGCGCAGCCTGGGTGATGGTGCCGGCTGCGATCACCGGCAAGATCGTCGACCAGCTGGTCGACGCGGGACTCGAGCCGGGCGACATCGTCATCGACGGAGGCAACAGCTACTACCGTGACGACGTCGACCGCGCTCGCGCGCTGAAGAAGAAGCGCATCCACTTCGTCGACGTCGGAACAAGCGGCGGCGTCTTCGGGCTCGAGCGTGGCTTCTGCCTGATGATCGGCGGCGAGAAAACGACTGTTCATCACCTCGACCCGATCTTCAAGACGATCGCGCCCGGCGTGGCGGGCGCGGAGCGCACCAACGGCGCGAACGGCAAGCCGTCCACGGCCGAAAACGGCTACCTGCATTGCGGTCCATCCGGTGCCGGCCACTTCGTAAAGATGGTCCACAACGGCATCGAGTACGGGATCATGGCCGCGTATGCCGAGGGGCTGAACATTCTCCACAAGGCGAACGTCGGCAAGCAGGAGATGGAGGTCAACGCCGAGACCTCGCCGCTCCAGGACGCCGAGTACTACCAGTACGACATCGACGTGCCCGACGTCGCCGAGGTGTGGCGCCGCGGCAGCGTCGTTGCCTCCTGGCTGCTCGATCTGACGGCGGCCGCGCTCAAGGCGTCGCCGGATCTGTCCGATCTCGGCGGCCGCGTCTCCGACTCCGGCGAGGGGCGCTGGACGATCCGAGCCGCGATTGACGAGGGCGTGCCGACACCCGTCCTGAGCGCATCGCTCTACGAGCGCTTCAGCTCACGCGGCGAAGCACACTACGCCGACCAGCTCCTGTCGGCGATGCGCCAGCAATTCGGCGGCCACCTCGAGCAGCCTGCCGCGAAGGCCTGAGATGGCGACGGTGCTCGCAGCAACCGACTCGAATGCGAAGACAGGGCGCGATCCGGAGCTGCGCAGCCATGTGATCGTCCTCTTCGGAGCGACCGGGGACCTTGCACGGCGCAAGCTCCTGCCCGGCCTCTTCCACCTCTCGCAGGCGGGCCTACTGCCGGACGGCTACCGGGTCGTCGGTGCGTCGGTGGAGGAGCTCTCGGACGACGAGTTCCGTGAGTTCGCGCGGGCCGCGGTCGAGGAGTTCGGTCGACTGAAGCCGTCGGTGAGCGAAGGCTGGGCTGCCTTCATCGAGCGGGTGTCCTACGTCGGCGGCGGCTTCGGTCCCGGCAAGACCGACGCCTTGGCCGAAGCCGTCGCCGCATCCGAGCACGAGCTTGGAGACGGTGCCGCCCGCCTGTTCTTCATGGCAGTGCCGCCGGTCGCGTTTGCACCGATCGCCGAGGGGCTCGGAAGCTCGAGGCTCGCCGAGGAGGCGCGCGTGATCATGGAGAAGCCGTTCGGCACCGACCACGCGTCCGCGCACGCGCTGAACGCGACCGTCCACTCGGTGCTCGACGAAGAGCAGGTCTTCAGGATCGACCATTTTCTCGGCAAGGAGACCGTGCAGAACATCCTCGCGCTTCGATTCGCGAACGGCATGTTCGAGCCGATCTGGAATCGCAACCACATCGACCACGTTCAGATCGACGTGCCGGAGACGCTCGGCGTCGGCCAGCGAGCCGGCTTCTACGAGGCGACCGGAGCATTTCGCGACATGATCGTCACGCACCTGCTCCAGGTGCTCGGCTTCGTCGCGATGGAACCCCCGGCGTCGCTCGCCGCGAAAGCGCTCGTCGACGAGAAGGTCAAGGTGTTCCAGGCGATGCGAGCGATCCAGCCCGACGACGTCGTCCGCGGCCAGTACGAGGGCTACCGCGACCACGACGGCGTCGCGGCAGACTCGCAGACCGACACGCTGGTCGCGGGCCGCGTCTACATCGACAACTGGCGCTGGGCCGGCGTGCCCTTCTATTTCCGCACAGGCAAGCGGATGGCGGAAGGCAAACGTGTGATCACGATTGCCTTCAAGGATCCGCCGCGGCAGATGTTCGAGATCTCCAACGTCGCGATGGAACCGTTCGAGCAGAACCACTTCACGTTCGATCTCGGCGACAACGGCGGCATCACCTCGAGCTTCCTCGCCAAGATCCCGGGCCCGACGATCGCGCTCGGTCCCGCGCACATGGACTTCTCCTACGGGACGCGCGGCGACGGCCTCGAGGCATACGAGCGTCTGATTCACGACGCGATGACCGGCGACAAGACGCTGTTCACGCGCGCCGACGGCATCGAGCGGCTCTGGGAGATCGCCGCGCCCGTAATCGAGAGCCCGCCGCCGGTTCATCTCTAC
>DASWEF010000059.1:0-54947 GCA_036394855.1 Gaiellaceae bacterium
GAGCGCAGGGCACGGTTCGCCTCGGGCAGACTCCGGGCCCGCACCTGGCTCATCCGTTCGTAGCGGCGATCCATCTCGCCCACGACGTTCGCAAGCACGGCGGCGGCTTCCTTGGGGCTCGAGACGACCGGCGTGAGCAGATGCGGAATCGACTCGTAGAAGCCGAGCTCGATGCGCTTCGGGTCGATCAGGATCATCCGCACCTCGTCCGGCGTCGAGCGCAGGAGCACAGAGGTCAGGATCGTGTTGATGCAGCCCGACTTTCCCGATCCGGTCGTCCCCGCGATCAGCAGGTGCGGCATGCGCGCGAGGTCGGTCCAGACGGCGGTGCCGGAGATGTCCTTGCCGAGCCAGACCGCGAGCGGGCTCGCGGTTGCAGGAAGGTCGTCGAAGATGTCGCCGAGCGTGACGAGGTTCGGGGAGAGGTTCGGAACCTCGACGCCGACCGCCTGCTTGCCGGGGATCGGCGCGAGGATGCGGATCTCGGTCGTCGCCAGCGCATACGAGAGATCGTCCCTGAGCGCGGCCACCTTCGAGACTTTCGTTCCGGGCGCGAGCCGTAGCTCGTACCGCGTCACGCGCGGCCCGGAGATCTGTCCCACGATGGTCGCCTCGACGCCGAAGTGGGCGAGCGTCTGCACGAGCGCGGCGGCGGTTCGCTCCGCGACGTCCGTAGAGAGCTCGCTCGCGGGTGGTGAGCGGTGGAGAATCGCGCGGTCGGGCAGGTGGTACTCCTCGTGCGTCTCGACCGTGCCGACGTCGAAGAGGCTCGGCTGGTCCGGCTCCTCCGAGGAGACCGAGTCGATCAACAGGGGCGGAGGCTGGTTCTCCCCGATGACATCCGGAAAGTCGTGCACCACGTCGACGGGAGGCTCATGCGGGCGGAGCTGGATGACAGGTGCTGGTCGCACGTGTTCGGCCGGCACTGCGCGCCGGGCACGGCTGTGCGCGCGTCGGACTGCGTGGCCCGAGCGCCGGACGAGGGCGCCCGCAGAGGCGCCCGAGAGCAGGAGCGAGCCGACGGCGAGCGCGAGGACGCCGACGATCGTCGTGCCCGTGTTCCCGACGAGCATCCCGAAGAGCTTCTCGAACGCACGCCCGAAGGCGCCGCCGTGCGCCGAGCCGAGCGTGCCGAGGAGCCCGAAGCTCGTCACGACGATCCCCGTGCGGAACGGTCGAACGTCGACGAGGGCGCTTCGCGCGACCATCAGCGCCCCCACCGTGACGAACGCGACCGGAGCGGCGTAGGCGGCGTCGCCGATCATGGCCGTGAACGCGTCCGCGACCCAGCCGCCGACCATGCCCCCGCTCCAGCCGAGGTAGAGGATCGAGGCGAGGAACGTGCCCAACGCGAGCAGCCCGAGCCCGGTCAGCTCGAGGTGCTGCTCGCTCTTGACCTTGCGCTTGCGCCCCCGCTTGCGAACGCGCGAAGGCAGGCGTGGTCTGAGGGTGCGTTTCTTGCGACGGCGCGCCATAGGCGCCAATTCGTCGCAGAGAGGCAGCGTCCTGCGATCTCTACCGTGGCCGCGCTTCTGTCGAACGCGAGTTTCGGACGATTGAAACACACTACGGTCTGGCCCGCTTCGCATTCGCGGCCTGGAGCGCGTCATGCTCCACACGGATCTGACGATGCTCGCTCGACTGTCGCAGGCTCTCGCCCGCGCGCGAGTCGTGTCACTCGCCGCGTAGGCGATATCGTCGCGCCGAGTGGCGCAGGAGCCCGAGATACAGGTGTTCTTTCCTTGCCCGAACTGCGGCGGAACAGGCGAGAAAGACCCCCCGCAGGGCCAGATACGCGCAGGCGGCGGCAAGATGACTTGCAAGGTCTGCAACGGGAGCGGCGATGAGGTCCGGAGAGTCCCACTTTCCGACCTGAAGTCGGGTTGACGACGAGTTTCGCTAGTCGTTTCGCTCACCTCTCCTATCTGGAGGCCGAACTCACGCGGGCGGGGGCGCTTCAGCGCCACCGCCCGTGGACCACGACCTTTCGCCGAGAACCTCAAGAGTGCGCGGGCTCTGCCCGCGCACGTTTCGCCGCGAAGCGGCCGTTCAGTCTCGCCGCGAAAGCGAAGCTTTCGCGGCGACTGACTACCAGCCCGCGGGAGGAATCACATACACACGGGCGGCCAGGGGACCGAACGTGTCGGAGAAGCCCTGGTCGTCGGCGCCGACGGCCTGGCCGCCGCCGAACACCGTTGCCGACCGTCCGGCAATTCCTTCGAGCGAGATCTTCGCCTGTTGCGTCGTCTCGCCGGTGTTGACTGCGATCACGTACAGCGCACCGTTCAGGCTCCGCCCGGAGACGCGGACGGCGCCGTTGTCGGATTGCGCGTTCACGGTGGGCGCGAGCAGGGCCGGCGTCAGCGCCTTGATCTCGTGGTTCGTCCGCGCGATCTCGTCGCCGATCGGATCCGACCAGTGATTGGGGAAGTATCCGACGGCGCTCGCCCCGCCGCCGATCGAGAGCCAGGCCTCGGCGCGCACCGTGGCCGGGGTCGGGTCGAGGGCGGGATGGTTCCGGCAGGGTTGCTCCATCCGGGCCACTTCGATCCACTGGAAGGTCGGCTTTCCACCCGAAGCCACCTGCAGCTCGTGCTGCGCGTCGAATACGTCGCCGAAAGCGGGACGGCACCACACCTGGAGCGGGTAGAGGTCGAAGCCGAGCACGTCGGGGATCGAGAACAAGACCGGATACATGCCCTTGCCCTGCGGTAGGGGCTCGGCACGGCTGTAGAAGTGATTCGTCAGGGTCAGGAAGCTGATGCGGCCGGGACGCGGTTCGGGAATGTCCTCCGCGAGGTCGGCGCGCTTGACCGAGCTCTGGAGGAAGGCATCCCACTCGTCGGGGAAGTACCAGCCGATTACGCCGCGCCCCTCGGCCTCCGCAGCGTGCTCCGCGTCGACGATCGAGTACGCGCGGCCGCCGAGCCGCCTGGGCAGGTCGCCGTCGTCGTCGCAGCCGTCGCCCATGAACAGGTTGATCCCGTCGTCGATGTTGCTGCCGAACATGTCGGAGCACTGCGCCCAGACCGCGGTCGGGAAGAACGGTTGATCGTCCACGACGATCTCGTCACCGAGCGTGCGCGCTGCCGACGCGTTCAGCATCGGCCCGGTAGTGAGGGTCAGGGCCTGTGTCTGCGCGCGGTTCCACTCGTCGACCGCGTGGAGGTAGACGGTGTACGTCGTCGAGAACTCGAGCCCGCTGAGCTCGCTCACGTGGTCGACCAGGCTGTCGCCGCTCGGCTGCGCCCAGATCGCCGGCGCGTCGAGGCCGAACGCGGTCTGGGCTTGGGTCGGGACGTTGGTCCGCCAGGTGGCCCGCGCGCTCGACGAGGTAAGTGCGACGACCTGCGCGTCCGTGATCGCCAGAGGCTCGAGCGGCGGCGGCGGCGTCTCGGCGGCCGAGCGCGTATCTGCTGAGATCTGCTCCGTCTCGCTCGGGGCGGACTCAGGCGGAACGACCCGCGCGGGACGAGTCCTGACCTTCGGCACTCGAGGCACGGGTGCCGGTGGGGAGACGTGCGCGCGCGGAGCGACCACCTTGACGATCGGTCTCGACGCAGCGGGCCGGCTGAGGCCCGCGACGTGGAGGAGCTTCGGCGCGGGGAAGTCCGGGGACGCCGGACCGGCCGTGAACGCCCTGGCGGGAGCCTGGTGACTGCGCTGGATCAGCACGCCGACCCAGATTCCGGTCAGCGCGACCAGCGCGAGGACGAGTTGCCGCAGCCGCATTTCTCCACTCATTGGCATTACCAGGCTGGTTTCGGCCTGGGAAGCCCACGTCTTTAATTAGGCGCATAGGCGGCACAGAGCATCCCGAAATACGTTGATGCTTCGTAAGAGAGAAACTCTCCGCTCCAGCGTTCCTCCAACGCTCCGTGGAGCATCAGCAGCTGCCACCAGCTGTCCGCCTTCGCGGCCTCGACGAGGGCCGGGTCGAGCTCGAGGAGGCCGTCCAGCCGGTTGCCTTTCACGAGCTCGACGACGCGCTCGTCGTATTCCGCTGCTGCCGGGTCGAAGCCGTACGGTCCTTCCGCATCGTGAGCGTGGCCGTGATCTGCACTCGCACCGAGTGCGACGCTCGTGCCCGAGGCCGAGGCCGCTCGCGCCAGGACACGCCCCGCGCGAACGTGTTCCTCGATCGGCCGGTCGCGCGCCGGGCTGACCACGACCGCCGGAACCTGCGGGTCGGAACGGCCGCCCATGTACCAGAGCGGAATGAGCACGCCCCAGTCCATCGGCGCCGTCGCGGCACCGGGATCGTTCGAGCCGAAGCTCGCGCCGACGACCGGAAGCTGCTCGTCGTGCAGGGCGACCACGATCTGGGTCGCGAGCTCGAGATCGACCGGCGACGAAAGCTCGACGTCCGGCGCATCGAGCTCCGCCAGCCGTCCCGCGAGCGTCCCTGCGAGCACGACGGCGAAGTGCCCTTCGACGTGGACGTTGTGCGGAGTGAGGACGATCGTCGCTTCCGGCCCGGCGGCCTCGAAGCGGCGGCGAAGCTCCTCGAGCGCCTCGTGTGTCGCGTCGGCGCCCGGAATGGGAGCCTCAGGCAGCGTTCCGTGCGGAACGATCGCCGCGAAGACGAGGGTCACTCGAGCGAGTTGATCCGCTCGATCAGCAGCTCGAGGAAGCCGTCCGCGTCGATGTCGACGCCGACGTGCGCGTTCGGCTCGCGCTCGGTGCGCCGCCAGAGGTCGACGACGGTCCGGCCGCGACAGAGCTCCGACTCGACGTCGATCTCAACGTTGAGGTGCTTCGTCTCGACGAGGTCGGGACGCATCACCTGCGCGACGGCGACTGCGTCGTGGATCGGCGAGCCGTCGAAGCCGTACACCTCGCGATGGAAGCGGTCGTAGAAGCGCAGCAGCTCCGTCACCATCTCCCCCACCCTGCCCGCGAGCCGGCCGATGTGTGCGCTCGTGAAGAGGGCTTTGTGCGTGACGTCGAGGCCGACCATCGTCACGTCGATGCCGCTCGCGAACACGCGCGCTGCGGCCTCCGGATCGGCCCAGATGTTGAACTCGGCTGCGGGAGTGACGTTCCCCTCGGCGATCGCTCCTCCCATCAGAACGATCCGCTCGGGCCGCGCGTCCGGATGCAGTGCGAGCAGGAGCGCCACGTTCGTGAGCGGTCCCGTGGGCACCAGCGTGGCGGCACCGTTCGCGTCGCGGATCTTGTCGGCGAGGAAGTCCGCCGCGTGACGGTTGACGGGCTCGCCCTCCGCCGGCGGAAGATCGGGCCCGTCGAGGCCGGTCTCGCCGTGGACGTAGGCCGCTACGAACCGCTCGCGTACGAGGGGCCGATCGGCGCCGGCCGCGACCGGAACATCCGCCCGCCCGGCGAACTCGAGCACGCGGATCGCGTTCGCCGTCGTCTTCTCGAGCGTCTGGTTCCCGGCGACGGTCGTGACGCCGCGGAGCTCGAGCTCGGGCGAGGCCAGGGCGAGCAGGAGCGCGATCGCATCGTCGTGGCCCGGATCGCAGTCGAGCAGGATCGGCGTCGCGCTCACGATCGGAGTATCGCGTCTACCTCCGCACTGGTCGGCAGAGACGGCTGCGCGCCGAACCGGGACGCGGCGATCGCGCCGGCCGCGCAGGCGCGGCGGAGAGCCTCCTCGGGGTCGCGGTCCTCGAGGAGCGAGACCACGAGGCAGGCCGTGAACGCGTCCCCTGCGGCGGTCCCGTCGACGGCGTCGACGTGCGGTGGCCGCGCGCGTGCCACCTCCTTCCCCTCCTCCAGCAGAACGGCGCCCTCCTCACCGATGGTCACCGCGAGCAGCGGCTGCTCCCCGATGAGCTCGGCCTCGTAGCGGTTCGCCACGACGAGGTCGGCGTCCACCACGAGCGGACGGGCCGGCGCGGCGTTCACGCAGAGCCAGTCCGCCTGGGCGCGCGCCTCCAGCAGCGCCGAGTCGGGGATCTCGAGCTGGCAGAGGACGTTGCCCGGAGAAGAGAACCCGCCGACCTGCGCGTTCGCGCCGGGGACGACGACGATCTGATTCTCGCCGTCGTCGCCGACGAGAATGATCGCGATCCCGGTCGGCGCTCCCACTTCGCGCACGTCGAGCTCGACCCCGGCGGCACGCAGACCGGCCAGCGCCTCCTCGGCGACCGGATCGGCACCGACGCAGCTGACCATCCGCACGTCCGCGCCGAGCCGGGCCGCGGCGACCGCCTGATTCGCCCCCTTCCCGCCCGGGATGCGCTCGAGCGTCGCGCCCGTCAGCGTCTCCCCCGCCCGCGGCAAACGCTCGACCTTCGCCACGAGGTCGAGGTTGATCGACCCGACGACTGTCAGCCTCGGCGGCACCGACCGATCGTAAGGTTCGCAGCGTGACGAGGCCGCTCGAGACCGCGCTCGTCCTCGTGCTCGACGACCCCGAGCCGTTCGACGCCGTCCGCCGCGACTTTGCGGCAGCGACCGTCTCGCGCGGCATTCCGTTCCACCTGACGCTGCTGTATCCGTTCGCTCCGCGTGACGAGCTGACGGACGCAGTGCTCGCGGATACACGGTCGTTCTTCGCCGGACGACCGCGGCTCGAGTTCGCCCTGACCCGGATCGCGGCGTGGCCCCGGGTCGTCTACGCGGTGCCCGAGCCGGATGCCGAGCTACGGGACTGCATGCAGGCGCTGTCCGGGCGCTTCCCGGCCTGGCCGCCGTACGGCGGCCTCCACGCCGATGTCGTCCCTCACGTGACGCTGGGCGAGGACGTCGACGCCGCGCAGGTCAAGGCCGAGATCGAACGACGGCTCGCGGCGCACCTGCCCCGTCGCTACAAGCCCGACGCGGCGACGCTGCTGGAGGAATTCGCGTCCGACGAGTGGCGCCCGCGGGAGCGCTTTCCGTTCGCCGGCCAGTAGTCCTAGGCCCGACCGGCTCCCTGTGGAAGGGATGTCACGCTTCCGCCACAACCAGGGTCAGACCCTGGAATTTGTGACTCGTCTGAAAGGACGGCTCGCCGGATGAGCGACTATTAGGCCGCGAGCGCGCGCAGGTCGTGCGCTGCACGCTCGAGGTTCTCGCGCAGGTCGAAAAGACCTGCCCAGAGCGAGGAGCGATCCGGAACCGCGTCGATGCGGGCCATGTCGGCCAGCCCCTGCAGGGCTCTGACGAGGACGGCGAGCTCGAGATACACCTGCGCGACGCGCGTCGGACAAGCCGTGACGCCCGCCCGCTTCAGGATCGGCGCCCACTCGATCAGCTCGCCCGCGCCGGGACCGCCGTACCAGGAGCGCCCTTCGGCCCGGTCCGACTCGAGCTCGAGGAGGTAGCGGTCGAGCGGATGCTCGAGACCTGCAAGCGCCGTCTCGACGCGGTCGGCCGCATGCCGTAGCGCCGCCTCGCGCGCCCCGGGCGTCGAAGGAAATGCGTCCCCGCGCGCCCAGCGCTCGAGCAGGCGGCAGAACGCGAGCGCCGCGGCGTCGCATGCGCCGAGCTGGCCCACGAGCCGTCGCGCGGTCGCCCACTCGGCAGCGTGGTCCTCGAGCACGTCGGCCCAGCCGGGCTCTCTTTCTCGAATCGTCGACATCAGTGGGTCACTACACCTCTACCACTACCGGAAGGATCATCGGCCGGCGGCGGGTTCTGTCGTAGACCAATTGGCCTACTTCGTCATGAAGGTGCTCCTGGAGGAGCTTGATCTCGCTGATCTCATCGCTGAGGCACTGCTGGAGAATGCGGTTCGCCTCGTCGCGCAGCTCGTCGAGCAGCGGACCGGAGCTGTCGCCGAAACCGCGCGCGATCAGCTCGGGCGGACCGGCAGAGCCGCCGTTCGACGACGCGAGCGTGGCAACGATGATCAGGACGCCGTCCTCGGAAAGCCGGCGGCGGTCGCGCAGCGCGACGTCGTGGACGTCGCCCACTCCGAGCCCGTCCACGAACGCAACGCCGGTCTCCACCTCGTCGACGATCCGGGCGCCGTCCGGCGAGAGCTCGACGACCGTGCCGTTCTCTGCGAGCAGGATGTTTCCGGCGGGAACGCCAGCGTCCCGCGCGAGCTGAGCGTGCGCCGCCTGCATTCGGAACTCGCCGTGCACCGGCATGACCGCGCGCGGCCGCAGCAGCGAGAGCAGCGTGCGCAGCTCCTCCGCGCAGGCATGGCCGGAGACGTGCACGGGCGCGATCTCCTGATGCAGAACCTCGGCGCCTGCCTTTGCGAGCTGGTTGATGGTGTCGTGAACGCGCAGCTCGTTTCCCGGAACCGGCTTCGCCGAGATGATGACCGTGTCTCCGCGCTCGACCCGGAGCGCCGGATGATCGTTGTACGCGATTCGCGTCAGCGCGGAGAGCGGCTCGCCCTGGCTGCCCGTGCAGAGAATCAGCTGCTCGTGGGGGGCAAGCTCCTCGAGCTCGGGCGGGCGCACGAGCATCCCCTCGGGCACGTCCATGTAACCGAGGCTCCGCGCGATGTTCGCGTTCTTGCGCATGGAGCGTCCGACGATGCAGACCTTGCGCCCGAGTCCGATCGCGACGTCGATCGCCTGCTGCATGCGGTGGACGTTGGACGCGAACGACGACACGAGGATGCGACCATCGCGGAGCGGGAAGATCTGACGGAACGCCTCGCCGACGATTCGCTCCGACGGCGTGAAGCCGGGCCGCTCGGCGTTGGTGGAGTCGCCGAGCAGGAGATCGACGCCGCGGTTCCCGAGCTCGGCGAGCCGGCCGACATCTGTCTTGAGTCCGTCGACGGGCGTGTGGTCGAGCTTGTAGTCGCCGGTGTGCACGACCCGGCCGGCCGGCGTCTCGAGGACGATCGCGGTCGAGTCCGGGATCGAGTGGGCCATCCGCACGAACTCGATCCGGAAAGGACCGAGCTCGCGCGGGGGATCGTCGGGATGCACCTCACGCAGCTCTGCGGCACGCAGAAGACCGTGCTCGTCCAGCTTCGACTTGATCAGCCCGAGCGTGAGCCGGGTCGCCCAGACCTCCGGGATCTCGACCTCGCGCATCAGATAGGGCAGCGCGCCGACGTGATCCTCGTGGCCGTGCGTGAGGATCACGGCCCTGATCGAGTCGGCGCGCTCGCGGAGATACGTGAAGTCCGGCAGGACCAGGTCCACCCCGAGGTGCTCGTCCCGCGGGAAGGCCAGGCCCGCGTCGACGACGACGATCGTCCCGTCGCACTCGTACACGGTCATGTTCTTCCCGACCTCGCCGAGGCCGCCCAGGGCAACGATCCTGCAGGTTCCAGACATATTGGGTCCCAGTCTAAGCGCGGCACCCGATACGGCCGATAGAGGACTCATGCGGCCGTCTCGCTCCTCACTGGCCACGATCACGCTCGGCCTCGGCCTGCTCGCGGTCGCGGGCGTCAAGGCCCTCGACGTCGCGCACACGGCCTTTGCCCTCTTCCTCGCCGCCGCGATCCTGGTCGAGCTCTTCGAGGAGCCGGAGCGCGAGCGCTCGCGAGAGCCGATCCTGACCGAGCGGTTCAGGCTCGCGTGCGCGGTGCAGATCGCCGCGATCATCGTCCTGGGTCCGTGGGCCGCTGCGCTGGTCGCGGCGGCCGGGGTCGCCGCGGGTGCGCTCTTCCGCGGGGCGGCGCTTCGAAGTCTCCTGTTCGATGCCGGCGCGTATGCGATCGCGGCGTGCGCAGGCGGGATCGCCTTCGAGGCCGCCGGCGGAGATCCGGGCAGCTTGCGCCTGCTCGACGACCTGATCGCGCTCGTCGCGCTCACGCTCGCGTACCTCACCGTCCGGGCAGTGCTGCTCGACGTCGTCCGCGGCCGCGAGAACTTCGACCCGCGGCTCGTCGCGAGTGCGGGAGAAGCGGGACTCGGTGCGGCACTCGCGCTGATCGCGATCGAGCATCCCTGGAACCTCGTCGTGCTCGTCCCGGTGGCGATCGCGGTGCACCACACGCAGGTGCGGCTCAAGAGCCTGCAGCGCGAGACGCTCTGCGCGCTCGAGACGTTCGCCAACATCGTCGACGAGCGCGACCCCTCGACCTACCGGCACTCACTCCGCGTGGCCGGCTACGTGGATGCGCTCGCGCGCGCCCTCCGGCTGCCCTTCTCGGACATCGACCGCCTGCGCTGGGCAGGGCGGCTCCACGATCTCGGCAAGGTGGCGGTCGACGCGTCGCTGCTGCGGAAGCGGGGCCGCCTCGACGGTGCCGAGTGGGCGGCGATGCGCCGCCACCCACGGCTGTCCGCGCGGCTGCTGCAACGGTTCGAGTTCGTCGCCGCGCAAGCGCGCGCGGTCGAGCTCCACCACGAGCGGATGGACGGCGGCGGCTACTACGGAATCGGTGCAGACGAGCTTCCGCTCGCGTCGCACTTCCTCATCGTCGCCGACAGCTTCGATGCGATGACGACCGACCGTCCGTACCGGTCGGGCCTGTCGCACGAGGCGGCGCTGGCAGAGATCGAGCGCAACGCGGGCACGCAGTTCCACCCTGCGGTGGCGAAGGCATTCGTCGCGGTGCAGCGGGGCATCGACCCCGGCACGGTGCTGTCGACGGAGGAGCTGGCTGAGATCCGCGGCGCCTCTACGCCGTACCGCATCGGCGTCGCGGGTTCGTCCCAGCTCAAAGAGCGCCCGGAGCTGCTCGCACTCGGCGGGATCGTCCTCGCGCTCGCCGGTCTCGGCTTCGATCAGGCGTGGCTCACGGAGGCCGGCGGGGGAATCGCCGTTCTCGGTCTGGCGCTCCGAGCGGTCGTGCGGGTTCGCGCCGAGCGTGCGGCTGCAGCGGTGCAGCGTGCACTGGGCGCCGGCGACGATCGCGAGCGTGTCTTCCTGCGCCTCGCCGAGACGGTGGCGCGTCTCTGGCGGCACGAATGGATCGGCCGTGTCGCCTGGGACGAGGATGGCCTCGGCGGCTCCGTCGAGACGTCCTGTGGCGCCCCCGGGCCTGCTCCTACAGCACTGACGAGCTGGCTCGTGCGCGAGGCCGAATCGGGGAGCGAGGCGATCGTGGCCCCCGGCGCAGAGCTGGGCCTCGACGGCGTGGCGGTTGCGCTCCCGCTTCGCCGCGACAACAGCGCGCTGTTCGGCTTTCTCGTCGTCGTCGGGCCGAAGCTTCCGCCCCGCCATGTCGAGCTCGCGCTGCTCGACTCCGTCGAGGAGATCGGCCTTGCGCTGGCGGAACGGCCGGAGCTAAACGGGAGCGGGACTGAGGACGCCCAGGCGCTCGAGACAGCCCCGGACGCGCGCGACCTCGCCCTCACTCGCCTGGACGAGCGGTAGGCGGAGCCCGCCCACGTCATGGCCAAGGAGATTGAGAGCCGCTTTGATCGCGATGGGGTTGGTCTGGACCTTCAGCAGCTCGTAGACCGGTTCGAGCTCCTGATCGATCTGTCGCGCCGTCTCGGCGTCGCCCTCGCGGAAAGCGCGGATCATGGCCTTCACCCGCAGCCCGACGACGTGCGTGTGAACGCAGATGCCTCCGACCGCGCCGAGCTCGAGAAACGGGAAGATCAAGTTGTCGTCCCCCGCGTAGAGGTCGAGATCGGTCTCCTCGACGATTCGCCGCGCCTGGACGGTGTCGTCATTCGCCTGCTTGACCGCCCTGACGGTCGGGATCTCGGCGAGCTCGACGATCGTCTCGGGCTCGATGTTGATCACGACGCGCCCGGGGATGTTGTAGACGACGATCGGCCGGTCGCTGACGTCGGCGATCGCGCGGAAGTGCTCGACGATTCCCCGGGGAGGCGGTTTGTTGTAGTAGGGAGTGACGACGAGGAATCCGTCTACACCGAGCTCGTGCGCTTCACGCGTCAGGTGGACGGAGTGAGCGGTGGAGTAGGTCCCGGTGCCGGCGACGACGGTGCCTTGCCCGTCGAGGGTGTCGACCGCGACGCGGAACAGCTCGAGCCGCTCGACGTCGCTGAGGGTTGGGCTCTCGCCGGTCGTCCCGGCGACGACGAGCCCATCGGAACCACTCTCGACGAGGTACTGCGCGAGTTCGCGGAAGCGCTCGAAGTCGATCGCTCCGTCGGGCTTGAAGGGCGTGACGATCGCAGTTAGGACCTCGCCGAGCACGACCTTCATAGTCTAGTCCCATGGATCTGACGATCCGGGACGCTCGCGCTGCCGACGCGCCTGCAATCGCGCTGTTGCTCGATCAGCTCGGCTATCCGGCCGAGGTGGGTGCGGTCGAAGGGCGCCTCGAGCGGCTCGTCATCGTCGGCGATCGAGTCGTTGTCGCCGACCTCGACGGCCAGGTTGTCGGGCTTGCGCAGCTGCACGTCTCCCCCGCCCTCGAGTACGACCGCCCGGCCGCGAAGTTGGCGGCGCTCGTCGTCGACGACGCGCATCGCGGTAGAGGGATCGGCCGCGCGCTCGTCGAGGAGATGGAAGCGGAAGCGCGCAAGCGAGGCTGCGTGCTGCTCTTCCTGACGACCTCGGAGCGGCGTGACGACGCGCACGCCTTCTACGAGCGCCTAGGTCTCGAGCAAACGGGCCGGCGTTACTCCCGCACGCTGAGCGAGTAGTCGACCCAGTCCGCGCGCGTCGCGCCGACCCGGTCGTACACCCGCTGTGCGCGCGCGTTGTCGCGCGCGGTCTGCCACGTGAGCTCCTCGGCCCCGTGGTGCCGGCACTCGTCGACGCACGCCCGAATCAGGGCCTCGGCGGCACCCGTGCCGCGCGCGGCGGGCGCGACGAAGAGGTCGTTCATCACGCCGATCCGGGCGGCGATCGTCGTCGCCCAGGACCAGTAGACCGTCGCAAAGCCGACGGCCTCGCCGCCCTCTCGCACGATCAGCTGAACCCCCTCTTGCTCGGGATCCGCGATCAGTGCCCGCGCCAGGGTGAGCAGCGCGTCGTCCGAAGGCGAGACCTCGTAGAAATCGCAGTACGCGCGCAGGAGTGGGAGCAACTCGCCAAGATCCGTCTCGGCGACGCGCGAGATCTCCATCAGAGGAGCGACTCCAGGCCGACGGTCAGGCCCGGAGGCAGGCCCGGCAGACGCTCGAGCGCCAGCAGCACGCCCGGCACGAATGCCTCACGCGAGAAGGTGTCGTGGCGGATGGTCAGGAGCTGCCCCTCGCCTCCGAACAGCACTTCCTGGTGCGCGACGAGACCGGGCAGCCGCACCGAGTGGATCGCCGGGTCCCCGCCGACAAGCTCGGCCGTGGCCTTCGCGGTGCCGGACGGGGCGTCCTTCTTCGCCTCGTTGTGCAGCTCCACGATCTCGGCGCGCGGCATGTAGGCGGCGGCTTCCTTTGCAAAGCGCATCATCAAGACTGCGCCGAGTGCGAAATTCGGCCCGTAGAAGCACGCGATCCCCCGCTCGCGCGCCATTGCATCGATCCGATCCTGAAGAAAGCCGCTGGTCCCGATGACGCACGGCACCCCGCGCTCGAGCGCGCCCGCAACGTTTCCCTCGACGGCGTCCGGCACGGTGAAGTCGACCATCGCCTCTGCAGCATCGAGGTTCACAAGCTCGTGCCCTTCCGCCTCGAGCGCCGGACCGAGGACGCGGCCGACCTTCCCGCCGCGCCCGTTGAGAACGAGCTTCACGCAGCGCGCGCGAGCACGGACGGATTGATCCGCCGCACGGCCGCGCGGAAGACCCGTTCGCTCGGCCCGATCCCGGAGATCGACAGCTTCTCGGTCGCGAAGAGGAGCCCGGCCAGCTCCGCGACCTCCTCGGGCTCCACGGCCTCGATCTCCGCGATGATCCGCTCGAAGGACAGCAGCTCGGTGTCAGTGACGAGGGACTTGCCGAGCCGGGTCATCCGGTTCGAGGTCGACTCCATCGAGAGCATGATCCGCCCCTTCAGGTTCTCCTTCGCACGCGAGATCTCGTCAGGCCGGAGATTGCCGGCCGCGATGTCCGCGAGCTGCTCGCCCGCGATCTCGAGGCACTGGGCGAGATTTTCCTCGCGTGTTCCGACGTAGACGCCGACGAGCCCCGTGTCCGTGTACTGGGAGGCGAACGAGTACACGGAATAGGCCATCCCGCGCTTCTCGCGGATCTCCTGGAAGAGCCGCGACGAGGCCGAGCCGCCGAGGATGGAATCGAGGATCGACGCCGCGAAGCGGCGGCGGTCGGAGCGCGCGATGCCCGGCGCGCCGACGCAGACGTGGTACTGCTCGGTGTCCTTCTTCGCGAAGCGGAACCCCGGCGGCGGAGCCTTCACGAGCGGTCGCCGGACGCGCGGGCCGCCCGCGGGCGGCCGCTGCTGGCTCTGAGCCCGGTGCAGCATCCGGATCAGCTTGTTGTGCTCGACGTTGCCGGCGGCGGCGATGACGACGTTGCCGCCGGCGTACATCTGCCGGTGGTACGTCGAGAGGATGCGCCGCGTCACGGACGAGATCACGTCCGCGGTGCCGATGACCGGCCGGCCGAGCGCGTGGCGGCCGAAAACGGCCTCCGAGAAGAGATCGTGGACGAGCTCCTGTGGCGTGTCCTCGTACATCGCGATCTCCTCGAGCACGACCTCGCGCTCCGCATCGAGCTCGGAGAACGCAGGCGCGAAGACCATGTCCGTCATGACGTCGAGTGCCGTCTGCACGCGCGCGTCCGGCACACGGGCGTAGACCATCGTGTGCTCCCGGGAGGTCGCCGCGTTCAGCTCGCCGCCGAGGCCGTCGAAGATCTCGGCGATCTGCTGCGCCGTGTAGGTGCGCGAGCCTTTGAACAGGAGGTGCTCGAGGAAATGGGAGACGCCGGCCTTGGCGTCGGTCTCGTCCCGCGAGCCGGCACCGATCCAGAACCCGAGCGCGACCGACCGGACGCTGGGGATACGCTCCGAGATCACCCGCTCGCCCGAGTCGAGCTCGGACAGGACGTACTTCTGGACCACCCCCGCATTATCCTGGCCCGCTCCGGTCGTCGCCTACCCCAGAGCCGGGACGAGCTCTCCGTGCGCCTCGAGGAGGAGATCCACGAGCTCGTGGATCTCGGCGAGCGAGAGCTCGGCGCCCGTGTGGGGGTCGAGCATCGCCGCGTGGTAGACGTGCTCCCGGTTCCCGGTCAGCGCGGCCTCTACCGTCAGCTCCTGCACGCTCACGTTCGTCTGGATGAGCGCCGCGAGCTGCTGCGGAAGCGCGCCGACCGGCTGCGGCGAGATCCCACGGCCGTCCGCGATGCACGGCACCTCCACGCAGCAACCCGGGAGGTTCTCGATGAGGCCGTCGTTCAGGACGTTGCCGTTGAATGAGAACCGCTCGCCGGTTTCCAACGCGTGCACGATGCCCGCGCCGTACTCGCCGCTGCGCGCGACGGTGATCTGCGCGCCTTGCTCGAGCGCGGAGCGAAGCTCTTCCCATTCCTCGATCTGCACTTCGCAGCGGCGCGGATACTCGTCGAGCGGGACGTTGAACTCCTCGATCAGATCGGGGCGTCCGCGTTTGATGAACCACGGGACGTACTCGGCCAGGTGCTCGGAGGACTCGGTGCAGAAGTAGCCGAAGTGGCGGAGCACCTCGTAGCGGACGCGGTTCCAGTCGGGGATGTCGCGCTTCTCCCGCAGCTCGGGATACAGGTCGCGGCCCCGGTGGCGGAGCTCGAGATAGAAGGCGAGGTGGTTGATGCCTGCGCAGACGTACTCGAGCTCGTCGGCCGGGACACCGAGGTCCGCGGCGAGCTCGCGGGCCGTGCCCTGGACGGAATGGCAGAGACCGACGGTGCGGATGGAGCTGGTGCGCGCCACGGCCAGGCAGAGCATCGCCATCGGGTTGACGTGCTGGAGGAGGAGGGCATCCGGGCAGAGCTCCTCCATGTCGCGGCAGACGTCGAGCAGGACCGGGATCGTCCGCAGGGCGCGCATGATGCCGCCGATCCCGAGCGTGTCCCCGATCGTCTGACGCAGCCCGAATCGCTTCGGGACCTCGAAATCCGTCACGGTCGCCGGCCGGTAGCCGCCGACCTGCATCAGGGTGAACACGTAGTCGGCGGCTTCCAGGGCCGCACGGCGGTCGAGCGTCGCTTCGATCCGGGCATTCGCACCCGACACGTCGACGATCCGCTGGGCGACGATCTCGGAGGCCCGCAGCCGCTCGCCGTCGACGTCCATCAGCGCGACGGTCGCTCGGTCCGCGAGCTCCGGGAAGCTGAGCAGGTCGCCGATCAGGTTCTTGGCGAACACCGTCGAGCCGGCGCCGACGAGCGTGACCTTCACTAGCTTGAGGATCGCATGGAAGCGACCTTCTGGGCGCCCGGGCGCGTCAACCTGATCGGAGAGCACACGGACTACAGCGGCGGGCTCGTCCTGCCGGTTGCGATTCACCTCGGCATCGGTCTGACGGCGCAGCCGGCCGACCGGATCGCGCTCGTGTCGGAGGGCGAACGTGTGCACGTCGCAGCCGACGGGAGCGGCGAGACGGACGGCTGGGGTCGCTACCCCGCCGCCGTGGCACAGGAGCTCGCCGCGCTCGGACGCCCGGCGGTCGGAGTCGAGGGCGTGATCCAGGCCGACCTGCCGCGAGGGGCCGGGCTCGGTTCGTCAGGCGCCCTCGAGGTCGTGGTCGCGCTCGCGCTCTGCGCGGTCGCGGACTTCGAGCTCGAGCCGCTCGAGCTCGCGCTCGCGTGCCAGCGGGCCGAGCGCCGAGCCGTCGGCGTTCCGTCGGGGATTCTCGACCAGGCCGCGTCGCTGCTGGGCCGGAAAGGGTCTGCCCTGCTCCTCGATTGCGGGACGCTCGAGCATCGCTGGATCGAGCTGCCGGAGCGGCTCGCGATCCTCGTCGTCGACTCCGGCGAACGCCACGCCCACGAGGGCTCCGGCTACGGCGACCGCCGCCGCGAGCTCGAGGCGGGCGATCCGCGCCGCGTCCGGCACGTCCAGACCGAGAACGAGCGTGTACGGGCGGCGGTCGAGGCGCTCGAGCGACAGGACGTGCAGACGCTGGGCTCGATCTTCGCCGCGAGCCACGCGAGCCTGCGGGACGACTACGAGGTCTCGACCCCGACGCTCGACCGGCTCGTCGAAGCCGCCCTGGATGCGGGCGCGCTCGGTGCCCGCCTGACCGGCGGTGGGTTCGGAGGCTCGATCGTCGCACTCGCCGGGCGCGACGACGCGGACGCGGTTCTGCAGCGCATCCTCGAACGCGCGGGCACCCAGGGCTGGGTCGTGCGCTCGGCGGACGGGGCGATCCAACGACGAGGGCGGCCGGAGCCGCCCTCGTAGCGTCTGCTTGTCGAGGTGCGCCTAGCGCCGCTCGCGGTCGCGGCCTCGGCCGCCGCCGCGCCCGCCGCGGTCACCACCGCGTGGCGGACGGTCCTCCGTCCGCTCGCGGGGCGGAGCGCTCTTCGCTCGCTCGATCAGCTCCTCGGGCGACACGGTGCCACCGTTCTCGTGCTTCTGGATCAGCTTGAGGCCGATGCGGCCCCGCGCCTTGTCGACCTCCTGCACGAGCACGTCGAGGATGTCGCCGCGATTGATCACGTCCTCGATGTGACCGACGCGACCGGGCCCGACATTCGAGACGTGCAGCAGTCCGTCGGTTCCCTTCTTGAGCTCCACGAAGGCGCCGAACTGCGTCGTCTTGACGACCTTGGCATTTCGGAACTCGTCGCCGACCTCGGGCTCCTTCGTCAGCGACTCGATCGCCGAGATGGCAGCCTCGGCCTTCGTCCCGTCGGTCGCGTAGATGAGGATCGTGCCGTCCTCCTCGATGTCGATCTGCACCTCGTTCTCGGACTCGAGCGCGCGGATCGTCTCGCCGCCCTTGCCGATCACCATGCCGATCTTCTCGGGGTCGATCTTCACGCTCGAGATCCGCGGCGCGTTGACGTTCAGCTCCGCACGGACCTCCGGAATCGCCTCGAGCATCTTGTCGAGGATGATCTCGCGTGCCCGCTTCGCCTGCTCGAGCGCGTTCTGCATGATCTCCCGCGTGACGCCCGTGATCTTGATGTCCATCTGGAGCGCCGTGATGCCTTCGCGCGTGCCGGCGACCTTGAAGTCCATGTCGCCGAGATGGTCCTCGGCTCCCTGGATGTCCGTGAGGATGACGTAGTCGTCGCCTTCTTTGACGAGTCCCATCGCGATCCCGGAGACGGGAGCCTTGATCGGGACCCCGGCGTCCATCAACGCGAGCGTCGACCCGCACACCGAGCCCATCGAGGACGAGCCGTTCGACTCCAGCGTCTCGGAGACGATGCGGATCGTGTACGGGAACTCGGCCGCCGTCGGAATCATCGCCTCGAGTGCACGCTGCGCGAGCGCCCCGTGGCCGATGTCGCGCCGCTTCGGGCCGCGCATCATGCCCGTCTCCCCCACGCTGTAGGGCGGGAAGTTGTAGTGGTGCATGTAGCGGCGATCCGTCTCGAGTGAGAGATCGTCGATTCGCTGGCCTTCCTTCGCGGTGCCCAGCGTCAGCAGCGACATGATCTGCGTCTGGCCGCGCGTGAACAGGCCGGAGCCGTGCGTGCGCGGAGAGACGCCGACCTCACAGTCGATCGGACGGATCTCCTCGGGGCTGCGGCCGTCGGGCCGGTTCTTCTCGACCGCGATCTTGCGGCGGACGAGCTCCTTGTAGATCGCCTCGGCCGCCCGCTTGACGTAGTTCCTCGTCAACGAGTCCTTGCTCGTCGCAGCCTCGCCTTCGCCGATCGAGGGACCGACCGGGAACGGAAGCTGGACGGTGTCGACGATGCGGTCGAACAGCAGCTGCCGCTTCGCCGACTTGAGCTCCTTCGAGTCCTGCTCCGCGTCGGTGAGCGCGCGCAGATCGGCCTCGAAGTGCTCGCGGACGGGCTGCAGCACCGCGTCGAGCCGGATCCGCTCCAGCGCGGTGGCCAGGCTCATCTTCCGCTGCGTTTGCCGCAGGACGTCGTCCTCGGTCGAGTCCATGCTCAGCTCGGGCAGCACCTCCTCGATGGTGACGTCGGCAGCTCGGAGACCATCGGTGCTGATGCGCCGGCGAATCGTGTCGCCGAACTCACGCTCGATCTCCTCCGTGGTGCTCTCGTCGACCCACTTCGGCTTTCCTGCCTTCTGCTGCAGCTCTAGCTGCGCTTCGCAGATCTTCTTCACTTCCGCGTGCGCGAGATCGAGCGCCTCGAGGAGCTTGTCCTCGGGAACCTCGTTCGCGCCGGCTTCGACCATCGTCAGACCGTCGAGGGTGCCGACGACGATCAGATCGAGCTCTGTCTGCTCCTCGACTTCCGTCAGCGTCGGGTTCACGACGAGCTCGCCGTCGATCATGCCGACCCGCACCGCACCGACGGGCCCGATGAATGGCAGCGGCGAGATCATCAGCGCCGCGGAGGCGCCGTTGATACAGAGGATGTCGTGCGCGGTGACCAGATCGGCGCTCAGCACCGTGCAGATCACCTGCGTCTCGTTCTTGTAGCCCTTCGGCCACAGCGGCCTGATCGGGCGGTCGATCATGCGCGCCGTCAGGATCGCGCGCTCCGTCGGCCGGCCCTCGCGCTTGAAGAAGCCGCCGGGGATCTTCCCCGCGGCGTACATGCGCTCTTCGACGTCGACGGTGAGCGGGAAGAAGTCCGCGCCCTCGCGCGGCTCCATCCGACCCTGCGCCGTCGCCAGCACCATCGTCTCGCCGGAGCGGACGACGACGGCGCCGTCGGCCTGCTTGGCGAGCTTTCCGGTCTCGAAGGTCAGCTCGCGCCCGCCGATCGTCACACTGACGTCGGCCTGGCGCTCAGTGGCAATTGCCATATGTCTCTCCTCCACTCTGCTTGTGAGAGTGGGGACTCGAGTCAGCGTCGCAGACGGCGCTCGCTCGAATCTCCACTCTCTTTGACGTTGATCCCGTGCCAGACCTCAGTCTGGCTCGGGCGTAAATCGTTTTCTACCGCCTCAGCCCTAGCTCCTTGATGAGGGCCCGATAGCCCTCGAGGTCGTGCTTCTGGAGGTACGTCAGGAAGCGACGGCGGCGGCCGACGAGCTTGAGCAGTCCCCTGCGCGAATAGTGATCCTTCGGATGGGTTCGCAGGTGCTCGGTGAGGTCGTTGATGCGCTGTGTCAGAAGCGCCACCTGCACCTTGGTCGAGCCCGTGTCGGTCTTGCTCGCCCCGTGCTTGCTGACGATGTCCAGCTTGACTTCCTTCGTAAGAGTCAATCTCACCTCCGTGTTGTCGTCAGTCCCAGCAAGGCGCCGGAAGCAGGCGCAAAGCCGCGGCTGCGGTCGTGCGACAGGGTAGCAGCGATTCCTCGATTCCAAGCGCCAAAAAGGGCGCTAGCGTCTTGACCATGCAGGCGGCGGTGGCGGGTGGACACCCGGCGACGACGGCGGCGGGCGTCGAGATCCTCGAGGACGGTGGCAGCGCGGCGGACGCTGCCGTCGCGGCCTGCCTCGCCTCGTGTGTCTCGGAGACCGTCATGACGGGACTTCTCGGCGGGGGGCACGGCATCTACTTCGACGCCGCAAGCGGCCGCGCTCGCAATCTCGACTGTTTCGTGGCGGTGCCGGGCTTGGGCGGAGAGCCGCGCCCGCCCGAGCTTCTCCACCTGGACGTCCCGTTCGGCGCCGAGCTCGTCCACTACGCAATCGGGCCGGCGTCCTGCGCGGTGCCCGGCCTGCCGGCGGGCCTGCACGCTCTCTGGCGCGAGCACGGGCGGTTGCCGTGGCAGCGGCTCGCGGAGCCTGCGATCGGCCTGGCTCGGGAAGGCGTGGACTTTCCCGAGGCGCACGCCGCGTGCCTGGCGATGCTCGCCCCGGTGATGACGATGAACGAAGGCGCTCGCATCTTCGCCCCGGAGGGAAACCTCCTCCAGGCAGGGGAGCGGCTCGAGCAGCCCGGCCTCGCCCGCGCCCTCGAAGCGATCGCCGAGGAGCCGTCGGCCGCGTACAGCGGCTCGATCGCCGAGGCGTTGCTCGAGCTCTGTGCCGAGCGCAGGGGGATCCTGACTCGCGCGGATCTCGAGACGTACGAAGCGCGCTGGAGCGACCCGGTGGAAGTCCGGTACCTGGATGGGCGCCTGCTCACCCGCGCCGGTCTCTCGGGAATGCCGGAGACGGTGCCGCGCCTGCCCCGGCTACACGGACTCGACGAGACCGAGAGGGTGCTCGCGCTCGTGGACGTGCTCGAGGCCGCGAGCGCGGGTGGCGGGGACACGACCAACGTCACCGTCGTCGACCCCGAGGGCAATGCGTGTGTGCTGACGTCCAGCCTCGGCCTGGGCTCGGGAGACTTCCTCCCCGGTCTCGATCTCCATTTGAACAGCATGCTGGGCGAGGCCGATCTGCTCAGGGGCCGGCTCGAACCGGGTGACCGGATGCAGAGCATGATGGCTCCCACGGTTTGGAGCGACGGGGCCGGAGTGGGCCTCGCCGCAGGCGCGGCCGGTGGCACGCGGCTGAGGACGGCGTTGCTCGGCGTCCTCGCCGGGATCCTGGACGAGGGCCTCACTCCGAAGGCCGCCGTCGCTCGTCCGAGATTCCATCCAGCTCCGGAGATCGTCAACGCCGAGCCTGGTGTCGACGAGGCTGCGTTGGAGCTGCTCGAGCGGCGCGGGCGGACCGTACGGCGCTGGCCGGCGCCTCATCACTACTTCGGCGGTGTGAGCGTCGTCAGCCGGACCGGTGCGGCAGGCGATCCGCGTCGAAGTGGCGCGGCAGCCACGATCCGCTGAACGGTTTCCTCGTCGTTGCCGCCCAGCCGACGTAGCCGCACTCGGGACACCCAGGATTGGCACGAACGGTGCCCCCGCCGGCGGGCTTTGCGTACACGGCACCGCATTCGAGACACCGCACGCTCTCGAGGAGGGTCAGGCTGGGTGCCTCGTCTCCCGATTCGGCGTTCACGCCTAGAAGACACCGCTCTTTGCGGAAACTTGCGAGCCGCTCGTTGCAGGAAACTACGCCGGAGCCGGCGCGGCGGTCTCCTCGACAGGGATCCAGCAGGCGAGCCAGGCGTCCTCCCCGCAGCGCGGGCAGGCGGCTCCGTCCGCCGACTGGGCGGACTCGATCGTCTGTTCGTAGACCGCGTGGCACCTGACGCAGCGAACGAGCTCGGGACGATCCAGCTCGGTGACCATATTTAAGAGATCCTGGGAGCGGTTGAAACTTGTGCTTTGCTCAGACCGGTGGCTGGGCCTGGCGGGTCTCTTCCACGTCCCGGGCGATCTGGTCGATGAGCTCCTGCTCACTCGTGAAGGCGCGTTCGTCTCGCAGACGGCGCCAGAGCTGGACGACCAGTCGACCTCCATAGAGGTCGCCCTCGAAGTCGATGAGGTGCGGTTCGACGCGACGCTCGTTTCCGCCGTAGTGCGGGTTGACGCCGATGGAGATCGCCGCTCGATGGCCGAGCGCGTAACCCGCGTAGATCCCGTACGCCGGCACGAGCAGATCCGGTGGAATCGCCAGATTGGCTGTCGGGAAGCCGAGCGTGCCGCCGCGCTGATCTCCGAGCACCACCGTGCCCTCGACCTCGGGTGGGCGGCCGAGCAGTTGCGCCGCCGACGCGACGTCGCCCTCGCGCAGCAGTGTCCGGATCTGCGTGGAGGAGACGCCGGGCGCCAGCGGCACGGTCAGCACCTCGAAGCCGAGCCGCTCGAGCAACGCGGGATCGCCGGCCGCACCTCGCCCGAAGCGGAAGTTCTCACCCACCACGATCAGGCGCGTGCCGATCTGCCGCAACAGGGAGTCCGCGAATTCGGAAGGTTCTCGCGCTGCGAGCTCCGGAGTGAACTCGACTACGAGCGTCTCGTCCAGCCCTACCTCCTCGAGCAGCTCGAGGCGCCGTTCGAGCGTCGTGAGCAACTCGACCTGGTTCCCGAGCACGAGCCGCGGATGAGGCCAGAACGTCACGACGGTCGCAAGGAGGCCCGGGGAGCGGACCGCGTCGAGCACACGGCGGTGACCGAGGTGCACGCCGTCGAAGCTCCCGATTGCGACAGCCCGCTCGCCGGCGGCGAGCTCGTCCGGCCCGCGAGCGACTTTCACAGTCGGGCGAGCGCTTCATCGGGCGGGATGAACCGCTCTGGATCGGCCTCTTCGACGGAGAAAGGGCCGACCTCGGTGCGACGGAGTGTCCGGCAGTGTCCGCCGAGGGCGTCGGCGATGGCGCGGACGTACGTCCCCGAGCTAACGCGCAGGTCGAGTCGGACTTCGTCTCCCGTATACGCGATGACGTCGAGCGCCTCGACGCGCGAGCGCCGCATCGGCATCTCGACCGCGACGCCGCGGCGGGCAAGCTTGTACGCGCGCTCGCCGCCGATCTTCACCGCCGAGGCGGCGGGGATCGGCAGCTCCACCTCACCCCGGAGGAGCGCGAGCCGACCTTCCAGCTCCTGCTGCGAGGGCGGGTCGAGACGCTGGCTGATCGGCCCTTCGGGATCTCCCGTCGACGTCCGGGAGGTCAGGTCGACGTCCGTGACGTAGCGCTTGTCCAACCCGACGAAGCACGAAGCCAGCTTAGTTGCCGCGCCGGACAACATAAGCAACAAGCCCGTCGCGAATGGGTCGAGTGTTCCCGCATGGCCCGTGCGCGCGCCCGTCCGCCGACGCAGCTCGGCGACGATCGCAAACGACGACGGACCTGCAGGCTTGTCGACGAGCACGATCCCCGAGGGCTCAAGCCCGCGCGGAGGCAAGGAACTCCCGGCGTACGAAGTCGGTGATCTCCTCGATCGACGCCTCGCTCGAGAATCCGGCCGCCTGGCGATGGCCCCCGCCGCCGGACTTGCGCGCGATCGCGGAGACGTCCAGCTCGTCGATGCTCGCCCGCAGGCTGACCCGCCGCGTCGGTCCGTCCTGTCGGGGCGGCTCGCGAATCAACACGGCCATGTCCGCGCCCTCGACGGCGCGCAGGAAGTCGATGATGCCCTCGGAGTAGGGCTCGGCGGCACCGACCTCCGCGAAGTCCGTCCGCAGGAGAAACGAGACGACGATCCGCCCGCCTTCGTACACCTGTGCGCGCTCGAGCGCACGGGCGAGCAGCTTGAGCTTGGCGAACTGCACCGACTCGTACACGCCCTGAAAGATGCGATGGACGTCGGCGCCCGCCTCGACGAGCTCCGCGGCGAGCCGAAGTGCCTTCGGCGTCGTGTTCGCGTATTGAAAGCGTCCGGTGTCGGTGACGAGCGCGATGTAGAGCGCTTCGGCGATCTCCGGCGTCAGCTCCACGTCGAGCTCGCGCAGGAGGTCGCGCAGCACTTCGCCGGTCGACGACGCGTCGGAGACGATCAGATTGATCTGGCCGAAACGCGTGTTGTCGTGATGGTGGTCGACGTCGATTGCGAGCGGGACGCGCCCGAGCACCTCGGGATCCGCGATCCGGCTCTCGTTCGCGCAGTCGAGCGCGAGGAGAACGCGCTCGGAGACGTCGTCCGGCCACCGCCGCACCAGCTCGGCGAGCGGCATGAACGCGTACTCCCTCGGCAGCGGCGTCTCTCCGCACAGCGCCATGACCGTGTCCTTCCCGAGCTGATCGAGCGCGAGCTTCGCGGCGAGGAGAGAGCCGAGGGCGTCGCCGTCGGGATTCTCATGCGTCGTGACGACGAAGCGGTCGTGTCCGCGAATCGCGTCCGCGACCGCCGCCAGGTCACTCGCTGTCGTCTGGGGCGAGCTCATCGATCAGCTTGGTCATGCGGACCCCACGCTCGACCGACGGATCGTACTCGAACGCCAGTTGGGGGGTCCGCTTCATTCGGAGCTCGCGTGCAAGGCGGGTCTGCAGCACCGAGTGCGCCGCCTGCAGCCCCGCCAGGGTCTCCGTGCGTTTCCGCTCCGCACCGAGCACGGACACGAAGACGCGCGCATGACGAAGATCGGGAGACGTCTCGACGCCGGTCACCGTGACGAAGCCGATCCGCGGGTCCTTCAGCTGCCCGACCGCCTCCGAGAGGACCTGTCGGACGGACTCGTTCACGCGACGCATGCGATCGGCCATACGGGATATTCAAGCGCTTGCACGCCCTCCTCCTCGGCGCTGTCGCACTCTGGTGCTTCGTTACGGCCCTCGCGGGCGGGCTCGTCGGCCTCGTCCTGGGCAACATCCGCCTGCCCGTGCTGGTTCTGGCCGCCTCGAGCCCGGCGGCCGGGGCCGGCGCGAACATCGGCGTCTCGGCCCTCGCCGCGCTGGCTGCGGCGGTCACGCACGTCCGCGCAGGGCGGATCGACTGGCATGTCTTCCGCTGGATGGTGCCGCCGTCCGTCGTCGGGGCCGTCGCGGGAGGTCTCCTCTCGGGCGCAGTTCCGGGAAACGCGCTGCTCGTCGCGATCGGTGTCACGCTGCTCGTGTTCGGCATCGACCTGCTGCGGCCGAAGAGACCCGGGCCGCCGCACCGCGAGGAGCAAGTCAGCCGGAGCGCCGCCGTTCTCTCCGGTGCGGCGATCGGGTTGCTCGGGGGCTTCGTCGGCTTGATCCTCGGAGCGCTCCGGATCGGCGCGCTGATCCGGTTCGTCGGGGCCGACACGTTTCGCTCGGTCGGGACGAACGTGTCGGTGGGATTCTGTCTGGGCGTCGCCGGAGTGTTCGGTCACCTTGCAGGCGGCGTCGACTGGACGCTGCTCGGCGTGGGCGCGGCGACCTCTGTGCCGGGATCGTTCCTGGGCGCGCGGCTCACCGGCCGGCTGGATGAGCGCCAGCTCCTGCGGGCAGTTGGGCTCATCCTGCTCGTCGCCGGTGCGGCGACGATCGTCCAGGGTCTGATTTAGTCGATCGTGACCACGTCGCGTTCGGTGCGGACGAGCTCGAACTCTTGGCCGGCGAGGTAGCGCTCCGCCTCGTCGAGCAGCTGCTCCGCCTCGCGATACTCGCGGGCAACGCACGACAGCGTCAGCCGCGTCCGCTGCCAGAGGTCGTGGTGATCGACCTCCGCGACGGAGGCGCCGAACCGGTTCTGAAGCTGTGCCTTCGCCGACTTGACGTACTTCCGCTTGCCCTTGAGCGAGCCCGCCCCGGGGAAGTGCAGCTCCACGCTGAGAATGCCCACGTAGCCCGCGCCCACGCCGGTATTGAACCGTCTTTGTAAGGGGTTGGTGAAAGCCCTTGTTCCGCGCGCAGCAATCTCGCTACGTTCGAAGAGACCGCTGTCCGTCACTACGGAAGGACGTCATGTCCAACTTCCTGAAGACACTCCTGACCGGCCTGCCCGTCGGGCGCTGGTGCCGCTCCTGCAGCGAGCCGATCGAGCGGAACGATCCGTTCGGGCTGAGCGAAGGTGTCTGCCGGCCCTGCCGGGAGCACTGACGACTCGTTATGAAGTCGTAGCCGCGGGCGCGGGCTGGTCGAGCGTCGTCCGCTCGATCGCCCGGGTCTCGTAGGCCTCGAGCACGTCGCCTTCCTTGACGTCGTTGAAGCCCTCGAGGAGGATGCCGCACTCGAAGCCTTCGGTGACCTCGCGTGCGTCGTCCTTGAACCGCTTCAGCTGCGCGATCGTGGTCTCGTGGACGACCGTCCCGTCGCGGACGACGCGCACCTGCGCTCCGCGCCGGATGAGGCCGCTCGTGACCATGCAGCCGGCAATCGTTCCGAGCCGGGAGACCTTGAAGAGGGCGCGGACCTCGGCCTCGCCGAGCGTCTCTTCTCTCTCGACCGGCTTGAGCATGCCGACCAGCGCCTGCTCGATGTCCTCGGTGAGCTGATAGATCACCCGGTAGGTCCGGATCTCGACGCCTTCCCGCTCGGCGAGCGCGCGTGCCTCCGCGTTCGGCCGGACGTTGAACCCGACGACGGTCGCACTCGAGGCCGAGGCGAGCATGATGTCCCCCTCCGTGATCCCGCCGACGCCCTGGTGGATCACGTTGACGCGCACTTCCGGGTGCTGGATCTTGCCGAGCTCGGAGACGGCCGCCTCGACGGAGCCCACCACGTCGCCCTTGAGGACGAGGTTCAGGTCCTGGACGGCGCCTTCCTGCATCTGCTCGAAGAGGCTCTCGATCGAGACCCCCTTCGAGGCCTGGGCAAGCTGCTCGCGGCGGAGTCGTTCACCGCGCGCATTCGCGAGCTCGCGGGCCCGGCTCTCTTTCTCGACGACGCGACAAAGCTCTCCCGCAGGCGGCGGCTTGTTGAAACCGAGAATCTCGACTGGATCGCCTGGGCGCGCTTCCTTGACCTTGTCGCCACGGAAGTTGTAGAGCGCCCGCACCTTTCCCCATGCGTCTCCCGCAACGACCGCGTCGCCGACGCGCAGGGTTCCGCGGTGGACGAGCATCGTTGCGACCGGTCCGCGGCCGACGTCGAGGCGGGATTCGATGATCGGGCCCGAGGCGTCCGCCTTGGGATTCGCCGTCAACACGAGCTCCGCGTCGGCAACGAGCAAGACCCGCTCGAGCAGGTCGTCCAGGTTCTCGCCCTGCTTCGCAGAGACGTCGGAGAACTGCGTCGTGCCGCCCCACTCCTCCGGCTGAAGGCCTTCGGCGGCAAGCTCGCTCCGGACACGGTTCAGATCGGCGTCCGGGACGTCGATCTTGTTGACGGCGACGACGATCGGGACCTCAGCGGCGCGGGCATGGGAGATCGATTCCTTCGTCTGCGGCATCACACCGTCGTCCGCGGCCACGACGAGCACGGCGATGTCGGTCACCTTCGCTCCTCGCGCACGCATCGCGGTGAACGCCTCGTGCCCAGGAGTGTCGAGGAAGGTGATCTTCCTCCCGTCGTGCTCGACCTGGTAGGCACCGATGTGCTGGGTGATGCCCCCCGCCTCCGTCGCGACGACGGAGGTCTTCCGGATCGCGTCGAGTAGCGTCGTCTTCCCATGGTCGACGTGGCCCATGATGGTCACGACCGGCGGTCGTGGGGCGAGGTCGGCCTCGCTGTCCTCGAAGACCTCCGGCTCTTCCTCGTCGTCGGCGGCGTGCTTGATCGTCAGCTCGCGCTCCGGTGCCAGCTCGGCGCCGATCAGCTCCACCTCGTCATCGGCCAGGGACTGCGTGATCGTCACGGCCTTCCCCAGACCCATCATGAACATGATGATCTTGGGGGCGGGCACGCCCAGGGCCTGAGAGAGGTCGCGGAGGGTGACGCCCGACTGGACGACGACCGGCCCGGTGACCGGAGCGACCTCCCGCGGAGTCTTCGGCCGCGCCGCCTCGCGATCCCGCTGCTGCTGGCGAACGTCGCGGGGACGGGCCGCGGCGTTGTCGATGACGACGCGCCGCTTCCGTCGCTGACCGGGACCACCCTGACGGGGCCGCATGGGCCGGTTTGGTCTGTTTGGGCCGGATTCGTTCGCCATTACGAGGTCAAGTGTAGAGGGATGCCAGCGCCGGTTCGACGCGGACGTTCTGCCTCAGCGTGCGGTTGAAGGCGCGGCGCGAGACCGCCCGCTCGAAGCACGAGAGGCGTCGGCAGGTGTAGGCGCCGCGTCCTGGCTCGTCTGCACCCGGAACGAGTCGGCCGTCCTTGGCCACGAACCGCAGGAGCTGGCTCTGGGGAGCCTTCCGCCCGCAGCCGACGCAGCTCCTGATCGGGTCGGTCACGCAGCCGGGGTGTGCTCCTCGGAGCCGTCGTCCCCGGAGGTCTGCTCGACCGGGATCCCGGCCGGCACCTCGTGAGGCTCGGCGACCTGCGGGTGCGCGACGTCGAGGTCGACCTCGCCTTCGGCCTCCGCGACCGCGGTCGCGTCGGGCCCGTGAGTCGCGGCGGCGTCTGCAGTAGCCTCCGACTCGAGCGGCTCGTCGGCCGGAACATCGGGCAGGCTCTCCGGTCCGATGCTCTCCGCCTCCGGCTCCAAGAGGTCGGAGCGAATCTCGAGCGCGGGCTCGTCCTCCGCCGCGATCGGCTCCGTGTCGTCCGAGTCGCGGAGAGCGAGCTCCTGATGCGCGGGCAGTCCGCAGTAGCGTGAACCGGGCAGCGCCTCGTTCGGGCAGCGCTTGCCGTTGGAGAGGACGGCCGAGCAGCGGCCCGTGAACTCCTCGCCTTCGCCGCCGCCGTACGCGGCTGCAGCCTCGGCCTGTGCGAACTCGGTGTCGGACTGGATGTCGACCTTCCACCCGGTCAGGCGTGCGGCCAGCCGTGCGTTGAGCCCCTCCTTGCCGATCGCAAGTGCGAGCTGATCGTCGGGGACGATGACCGTTGCCTCCTTGGTCTCGTCGTCGACGAAGACCTCGCGCACGCGCGCGGGCGAGAGCGCCTTGGCGACGAAGCGCGCCGGCTCGGGATTCCACGGGATGATGTCGATCTTCTCGCCGCGCAGCTCCGACACGACCATGCGCACACGCGACCCGCGAGGACCGACGCAGGCGCCGACCGGGTCGACGCCCTGTGCATGCGACTCGACCGCGATCTTCGAGCGATAGCCCGGCTCGCGGGCCACGCCGCGGATCTCGACCAGACCGTCCGCGATCTCCGGCACTTCCAGCTCGAAGAGCGTCTTGATCAGCTCGGGATCGCGCCGCGAGAGGATGACCTGCGGGCCCTTCGTCCCTGAGCGCACCTCCGTGATGACCGCCTTGATGCGGGAGCCCTGCTCGTAGCGCTCGCCGTCGACCTGCTCGGAGCGCGGCAAGAGCGCCTCGACCTTGCCCAGGTCGACGAGCACGTTGTTGCGGTCGCCGGCCTGCTGGACGATGCCGGTCACGACCTCGCTGACGCGATCGACGTACTCGTCGTACATCATCGCCCGCTCGGCCTCGCGGATGCGCTGCAGGATCACCTGCTTCGCCGTCTGCGCGGCGATGCGTCCGAAGTTCTCGGGGGTGACGTCCTCGCGCTTGATCTGGTGCTCGGGGACGTCCGACCAATCGATGTCGAGGTCGTCGTCCGAGAGCAGCGTGTGGGAGCGCTCGCCGTTCTCGGCCTCGATACGCTCCAGCTCTTCGAGCGCGCGCTCGCGCGCCTCGTCGAGCAGTCGCTCCTCGATGTCGGGCGGAAGCTCGATCGAGAAGACGCGGAAGTCGCCCTGGTCGTCGATCTCGACCGTGGCGTGGCGCGAGGCGCCGGGGGTCTTCTTGTAGGCGGCGAGGAGGGCGTCCTCGAGGGCAGACACCAGCGTTCCGCTCTCGATTCCCTTCTCGCGCTCGATGTCTCGGACTGCCTCGATGATCTCCTGGGTCATCTCTTCACCACTTCCTCGATCAGATTGCCCCGAACGATGGACTCGTAGGGGATGTCCACGGACTCTGCCTCGGTCTTGACGGTGACGCTCCGCTCGCCCGCGGAGACGACCTCTCCGCGCACCCGGCTGCGCTCCCGAGTGCGAAGGGCGACGCGGCGGCCGATGACGCTGCGAAAGTGCGCGTGGTTGCGGAGCGGTCGCTCGACCCCCGGCGAGGACACGTCGACCGAGTACTCGCGGAGGTAATCCCGCAGGACGTTCGTGACCCGCTCGCAAAGGGCGTGATCGACGCCCTGGGCGTGGTCCACGAAGACGGTGAAGCGCTCGGGGCTGGTCAGCTCGACCGCCAGCACCTCGGTACCCGGAAGCGCGCCCTCGACCTTCGGGGCGATCTCCCGCGTCAGCTGCCTCTCCTTGTCGTGTGTCCCTGCCATGGTGCTCCTGTGGATGTTGCGCCCGAGCCGGGCTGAAGCCTGGCACGGGACTCATAAAAAATGGGCCCGCAGGCCCATTTCGGAAACCGCTCGAAATGTGGTGTCAGAAGAATAGCAAGGCCCGGCCCGCCGCCCGCTACGGGGACGGGTCGAGCTCCTGGAGGGGCACCGCGTCTGCGGTTTCTCTCAATCGAGGACGATCGTCACCGGGCCCTCGTTGACGAGCTCGACCTGCATGCGGGCGCCGAAGACGCCACGCTCGACGTGCACGCCCTCGGCGCCGAGCGCGTCGCAGAAGCGCTCGTAGAGCAAAACGGCTGCGTCCGTCGGAGCGGCGCCGGAAAAGCTCGGCCGGTTGCCCTTACCCGTGTCCGCGATCAGCGTGAACTGGCTGACCACGAGGGCGCCCCCGCCGGTGTCCAGGAGACTTCGGTCGAACTTGCCCGCTTCGTCCTCGAAGATGCGGAGCCGGGCGACCTTTCCGGCCAGGTGGTCTGCATCGGCTTCCGCGTCCGAGCGCGCGACGCCGAGCAGAACGAGGAGCCCGGCGCCGATCTCACCGACGGCGGACCGCTCCACCGTCACGCGAGCGCGGGAGACGCGTTGACACACCGCCCTCATCGCCCCGCATCATCGCGGACGCCGAGACGCTCTCGTCCGCCTCGCCAGATCGCCCGCCTCGCTAGATGTACACGCGTGTGCGTGTGCACTACCCCACCCTGGGTGGGGGGTGTCACCCACCACCCACTACGGCGACGATATCGCCGAAACGCGCACGCGTGGGTCACGCGAGCGCGCCGAATCTGTGCCGGTTACTCCCGCTCGTCCGAATCGGGCTCGTCGCCTGCTGCTCGATCGAGATCGAGGATGCGCGACGCGTAGTGCTCGTTCTGCGGGCGCAGCGAGCTCGCCAGCTTGTAGTGGCCGTTGGCCTCCGCTTCCTTGCCCTGCTTCTCCAGCGCGCGGCCCAACGCGTAGTGCGCATAGTGATCTGCGGGAGAAAGGTCGAGCATCGCGCGAAACTCTTGCTCCGCCTCCTCGTAGCGCTGGATTCGCAGATAGGCGATGCCGAGTGCCTCGCGGATCGACGCCTTGTGCGGCTCCCGCCGCTTCGCCTTCTCGAGCGCGACCGTCGCCTGCGCCGCCCGTCCCTTGCGCAGGTGGGCGCGTCCTTGCTGGAAGAGGTCGTAGGTGTCGCTCATGTCGATCTCAAGTAGGGAAAGTTCTCCTCTACCAAGTCAAGCGGATCCGTCAAATCGCGGGTCTTCCCGATCTCGATCGACATAACCGTCTCCCCCGCGTCGATCGCAGACTGGAAGGCGTTCTCGAGCTCATACGGAGGCCGGTCGAGGCAGAGGCGGTCGGCCACGGCGTCGGCGAGCGTCCAGAGGGGCGCCCCCGACCAGGGATTCGCCGGGTCGTCATCGCGCATGCGCTCGACGCGGCCGTCGCTGCTACGAACGGCGTTGCGCCCCGGCCCCGGTGGTGGAGAGACGCGAACCGCGACCGCGCCGGCGGCATCCGCGTCGCTGAATTCCTTTGCGAAGCGCCCGATGTCCCCGGGCGAGAAGACCGTGTCGGCCGCAGACACGAGCAGGGGCAGGCTCGCTCCGGCGTCGACCGCTCGGCGTACCGCATCAGCCGAGCCCAGCACCTGAGGCTGGCGGACGACGCTGATCTCGACGCCGAATGCCGACCCGTCGCCCGCGAGCTCCTCCACCTGCCCCGCGAGGTGCCCCGTCACGAGCCACACGCGTCGAAGCTCTGCGGCAGCGAGCTGGCGCAGGAGCACGGCGAGCACCGGCCGTCCGTCGATCGGCAGCACCGGCTTCGCCCAGCGCTCGGTCAGCGGACGGAGGCGCCTCCCCTCACCCGCCGCCATCACGACGGCCTCCACCAGCTACCCGAGTCCCAGCGAGCGCAGCGAGACGAGCCCGCGCGCGCGATCGAGCACGAACAGCCTGCGGCGGAGCCTCCGCTTGAGCTCGCGAAGCTCGCGCCGGGCCGTCCGAGCGGCTTCGCCGGCCTCCGCGAGCGGCCCGTAGCGCGCGGCGGTCGCCGCCTGCGCGAAGGCGCTCGCATCGACGCTCAGCCGCTCCGCGATCGTTCCGCCGAGCTCGTGGAAGGTCGCCGCGGCGGCAGCAGGCAGACGCTGGTCGTGCAGAAACTCCGCGAGCTCGCGTGCGCACGCCGACGCGATCCGCCTGGGATCGTTCGTCAGGTATCGCAGCCTGCGGCGGCCGTGCTTCAGCACCACGATCGCGCCCGCCAGGCCTCCCGCCAGCAGGAGGAGGAACAGCAGCAGGCTGGGTGCGTGCCTCTCGACCGGAGGTGGGGGATTCAAGCCGCGTACCGGAACGTCGGCCGCCGAGCGCGGCGTGCGCCGTTCCTCGTCGTGACCGTTCACGTCAGGCAGCCTCCCCTGCCCGAACACCTCGCCGCCCTTGACCACGGCGGAGAGCAGCCGAGCAGCAGCCGCGGCGTCGAAGCCGAGCGAGGTCGAGCTGTACGTGCCGCTCAGCCGCCCGCGGCCCGGCGTCGGATCGAACGGCAGCCAGCCGTAGCCGCGGAACCAGACCTCCACCCAGGTGTGGGCGTCGTGGTCGGTGACCCGCCAGACACCGTCGCGATAGTGGCCGGGCACGAACCCTGCCGCCACGCGCGCCGGGACGCCGAGCAGGCGCAGCATCAGCGCCATCGCGCCGGCGAAGTGCTGGCAGTAACCGGTCTTCGTCTCGGCGACGAAACCTACGAGCGGCGGCAGGCCCGGGGTCGAACCCGGCTGCTCCGAATACGTGAAGCCACCCGTCGTACGGAACCAGCGCTCGAGCGCGACGACCGCCGCGTACGGCGAGCTCGTCTGTCCGGCCACCAGCCGGGCGCGCTGGTAGACCTCGGCATACGGCTGAAGGCGCCCTGTCAGGAGCTGGAAGAGCCGCCCGTCGCGACCAGGCGCGCCGAAGACAGGCGCCGTTGCTCCCGGGGCGAGATCGAGCTCGCGTCCCGGTCGCGTCAACGCACTCGGGTAGCTCGGCGGCACGCGGACGAGCTCTTCCGGAGTCGGGCGCGGCGCGTAGCTCGAGATCGTGTAGCGCTGGTCGCGGCGAAGGCCGTCGAGCACGCGCGCGACTCCCTGACCGTCGTCGAGCACGGGCTGGCTCACGTTGTGCGCGACGGGAATGCTGGCTCCGATCAGATGGTCGTCGTCGAGCGCGCGAACGGTGACGTCCTGCTGCACCCACTGCCTTGGGTCGTTGGCCCCTGGAGGTGTGAGCTCGTGTCTCTCGAGCGCCGTCTCCGCCCAGACGTGCTCCGTCCAGCGGGTCCCGTTGAAGCGGTCGAGCACCGTTGCGCGCCAGTAATGCGGCGTGCGCGGCGCTCGAATCATCAGGAGGGTCGTCTCCTGCTTCGGGAAGTGCACGCCGTCGTAGTTCGCGTCCCACACGTACCGGACGCTGACCGGCGCATGTGGACGCGTATAGAAGTCCCAGTGCTGCCAGCCGAGGAACGCGCTCTTCGCGACGGCCGGCGAGCTGGAGAGCGCCAGGGCGCCTATCACCACAGCACCCGATGCGATCAGTGCCAGGCGGCTCGGACGCTCGAACAGTCCGGCGAGGAGCGCGAGTGTGACGGCGAGGATGACGAGGCCGCGGCCGATCTCGCTCCCACCGGCGAGGAGGGTCGCCGGCCATCCCGCGCCGATCAGGAAGAACACGACCGCAAGCGATACGCGCCGCGCGGCGACGGCGAGGGCGACGACGAGCACGAACGCGAAGATCGCCAGCAGGATGACCTGGTGCATGCGGACCTGGCGCTCCGGGTCGATCGGCAGCCGGAACTCGTAGAAGTCGAGGAAGCCGCGCGCGAAGCGCGAACCGAGCGGAGCGAAGAATCCGCCGTCGCCGGGCCAGAGGGCGAAGGGCGAGACGGAGAACGCAATCCAGGCGGCCAGCAGTGCCGCCAACGCGAGCCCGACGAGGCGCAGTGCGAGCGGTCGAAGCAGCGCCGCCCCGATCGCCAGCGCCGCGAGCGCGAACGGCCGGCCGCCGCCCGAGCGCGGCTCCTCGAAGCGGAGCCAATCCACGGCGATCACGAGCGCGGCGGTCCCGGAGAGCGCGAGCGTCCTAAGCACGTGCGGCCTCCACGACGGGCTGCCCCTCGAGGCAGGACCTCAGATCGTCCCCGGCCCGCACGACCGCGACCGGAATGCCGGTCGCCTGGAGCCGGAGCAGCTCCGGTTCCGGCCTGCGCCCCCTGCCGTTGAAGCTGGCCGCGTCGACGTAGACGAGCGAGACCCTGCGACGCGAGAGCGCGCGCTGGACGAGGCGGTCCACCAGCCCCGGCTCGAGACGGGCCGTCACGAGGGCGAGCTCGAGGGCACGCGCGGCGGGACCATCCTCCTGCGCCAGCAGGCGCGCGACAGGCGTTCGGCCGCTCGGCTCGACCGCAGCGAGCAGCTCGAGCGCGCGCCGCCAGTCCGCCGCCGGAGAGTGCACGTGCTGGACGTCGCGCCGCTCGGAGTTGACGACGAGCACGGCTCGCCTTCCGCGCCGCACGTAGGCGTCGACGATCGAGCCCGCTGCACGCACCTGGACGTCGAAGCTCTCACCGACCACCGCGGTGGCATCCGCATCGAGGAGCACCGCGATCTCGTCGCGGGGTGAATCCTCCAGCTCTTTCACCATCAGCCGGCCCCGCCTCGCGGTCGAGCGCCAGTGCACGCGGCGCAGCGACTCGCCCTCCTCGTACTCGCGGACACGGTGAAGCTCGAAGCCGCTCTCGCGCCGAAGCAGGAGGCGTCGGCCGTCATGCGAGCGCGCACCCGACTCCGAGAAGAGGCGTCCGAGTCGTTCCAGTCGCGGATACACGAGGAGGGCGCCCGGGCTCGGGAGCGGGACGATTGCGCGCTCGAGCCCGAATGGATCAGCGAGCTCGACGCGGACGTCCTCGAAGGCGTAGCGCCCACGAGGAACATGCGGGAGCACGTAGCGCACCGTCAGCCGGCGCCCGTTCCGCCGCAGGAGCTGGCGCTGCTCTCCGAAGCGCCCGACACGCTCGACCAGGGTCACCGAAGCGGGCAGGACGCGTCCCGTCGCCTTCAGCTCGACGACGACGGGGACGTCGTCCCCCTCGAGGTGCTCCTGATCGCCCCATCCTCGTCGAACCCGAAACGGCCGCTCCGCCAAGCGGATCCACACCCACGCAACCGCCGCGACCAGCAGGAGGCCGGTCGCGACCGGATAGAGCGGCTTGGAGCCGAACGCCCAGGCGACGAGGTAGACGCCCAAGCCGAGCCCGAGAACGAAGCGCCCGCGCCGGGTCAGCATCACTAGACCGGGACGGGAGTCTTCTCGAGCGCCTCGCGGACGATCTCTTCGCCGGTGAGACCGCTCGACCGCGCCTCGGGCGCCAGGATCAACCGATGTGAGAGGACTGCGATCGCCACCGCCTTCACGTCGTCCGGCTCGAGGAAGCTACGTGCTGCCGCCAGAGCGCGCGCCTTCGCGACGCGGAGCAACGAGATGCCTGCGCGCGGACTTGCACCGAGGTACAGACGCGAGTCGCCCCGAGTCGTCCGCAGGAGCGCGACGACGTACCGGTTCAGGCTCTCCTCCACGTAGATCTCCTTCGCCTCCTCGGCCAGGGAGACCGCGTCGGCCGCATTCGCCACCGGCTCGAGGCCCTCGAGGGGCGGATCGGCCGTCTGCTCGGTGAGCATCTTCGCCTCCTCGGAGAGCGGCGGGTAGCCGATCGCGATCCGCATCGTGAAGCGGTCGAGCTGCGCCTCCGGCAGCGGGTACGTCCCTTCGTACTCGATGGGGTTCTGCGTCGCCATCACCATGAACGGCCGCGCCAGCTCGTACGAGACGCCGTCGATCGTGACCTGCTGCTCCTGCATGCACTCGAGCAGAGCAGATTGGGTCTTCGGCGAGGCCCGGTTGATCTCGTCGACGAGGAGAAGGTTGGCGAAAACCGGCCCCGGCTTGAACTCGAATTCGTTGGAGCGCTGGTTGAAGACGTTCACGCCCGTCACGTCGGACGGCAGCAGGTCGGGCGTGAACTGCATGCGCGAGAACGAGACGTCGAGCGAACGCGCGAGCGCCTTCGCCAGCATCGTCTTTCCGACACCCGGAAAGTCCTCGAGGATCAGGTGACCCTCGCTGACGAGACAGAGGACGCAGAGCCGAAGCGTCTCCTCGGGGGCGTGCAGGACCAGGGCGAGGTTGTCGACGACCGTCCGGATCGTCTCGGCGGCGGCCGCGGTCTCGACTCGTTCGCTACGGGGTTCGCTCACGTAACAGCTCCTCCGCCGTATCTACGATCGCCGCGGCGATCTGGTCTTTCGGAGCCTTGGGCAGGCGGCGCTCGCCCGTCGAGCTCACGAGCACGACCTCGTTGTCTGTCGCATCGAAGCCGACGCCTTCGCGCGAGACGTCGTTGTAGACGACGAGGTCGACGCGCTTGCGCTCCAGTTTGTCGCGCGCGCGCGAGAGGCCCTCCTCACCGGACTCGGCCGCGAACCCGACCAGCACCTGGCCGTTCGTCCGGCGCTCTGAGAGCGTGCGCAGAACGTCGGCCGTCGGCTCCAGGGTCACCTGCCAGACGTCCTCGTCCTTCGGGCGCTTCTCCTCGAGCGGGTCCGCCGGCCGGTAGTCGGCGACGGCGGCAGCCATGAGCACGACGTCGGCGTCTGCGCGGGCGAGCGCGGCCTCCAGCATCGACTCCGCGGTCGGCGTCTCCACGATCTCGATCCCGCGCGGCACCTGGACCGCGAGGTGCGCCGCCAGCAGCGTCACCTCCGCGCCGCGCTTCCGCGCTTCCTCCGCAAGCGCGACCCCCATCCGGCCCGAGGATCGATTGCCCAGGAAGCGAACGGCATCCAGCGGCTCGCGGGTCCCGCCGGCCGTGACCAGCACACGGCGGCCTGCGAGGGAATCGCTCTCACCGAGCAGCTCCCGGCAGCGGCGGAGGATCTCCTCCGGCTCCGCCATCCGTCCCGCGCCCCACTCGCCTTCCGCCGTCTCCCCCTCGTCCGGGCCGACGATCTCGGCCCCGCGGGCACGCACGGCCGCGAGGTTCGCCTGGGTCGCCGGATGCGCCCACATGCGTGGGTTCATCGCCGGAGCGAGCAGGACCGGGCCGCGGTGCGCAAGCGCCGCCTCCGCGACGAGATTGTCCGCGAGCCCGTGCGCGAGCTTGGCGAGCGTGTTGGCCGTCAGCGGCGCGACGACGAGCAGGTCGGCGAGGGTCAGGTGTGCGTAGAGGTCATCCGACGGCGAACGCCGTGCCAGGGCGAAGAAGGTCTTGGCCCGCACGAACCGCTCCGCGCCAGGCGTGACGAGTGGAATCACCTCGTGGCCGGCCTTGACGAGCAGCCGGATGAGCTCGCAGGCCTTGTAGGCGGCGATGCCACCGCTGATGCCGACGAGGACGCGAGCCATGCCGGAATTCTGCCCTTTTCCGCTCTAGCCTTAAGCCTTCGTCCTGCCGTCAGCCCAAGGCCGGAGCCTAAGGCAGGGCGAAGCCGCCTTAGGCGGAGGCAAACTGACGCGGACGGGGACGCCGCAGGCGCCACCGCCCGCGCGGAAGCGACCTTCCGCCAACCGGGGCCCCCGTGAGAGTGCGCGGGCTCGGCCCGCGCACGTTCCCCGCGAAGCGGGCGTACCCAAGTACAAGTACCCGACTACTTCGGGTACTTGTACTTCAGCTTGCCCTCGGAGACTTCCTCGAGGGCCATGGTCAAGTAGTTCTTCGAGCGCGACTCGACGAGAGGCGGCGGCGCCTGCTCGAAGCCGATGCCCTCCCCCAGCTGGTGGTGGTAGTCGTTGATCTGGCGAGCCCTCTTGGCCGCGACGATCACCAGCGCGTAGCGGGAGTCGACGTTGTCGAGGAGCTCATCGATGCGGGGATGGATCATGGGCGGCTCATGGTACCTGCGGTTTGCAACTCCCGACGGACGATGGCGGTCATCTCGTTCGCGGCCCGCTCGACGTCGTCGTTGACGATCGCGTAGTCGAACCGGTCCTTTTGCTGTTGCTGCTTGCGCGCGAGGTCGAGCCGGACCTGGATCTCACCCGAGCTCTCGGTCGCACGCTCCCGCAGCCGGCGCTCGAGCTCCTCGAAGGTCGGCGCGTCGACGAAGATCGTGACGGCCGCCGGGATCGTCTCCTGCACGCGTAGCGCGCCGTCCGTCTCGAGATCGAGCAGCGGCACTTTCCCGTGGGCATGGATGCGGTCGATCTCGGAACGGAGCGTTCCCGAGCGGGCGCCCCACGGGAGGTCGACGTGCTCGAGGAACTCCTCGTCCTCGACGAGGCGGTCGAACTTCTCCTCCGTGATGAACCAGTACTCGCGTCCATTCTTCTCGCCGGGCCGCTGCTCTCGCGTCGTGGCGGAGACGGCCAGCTCCAGCTCGGGCATTCGCTCCAGCAGCAGCCTCTCCAGCGTGCCCTTGCCGGCCCCCGAGGTGCCGGTGACGACGACGACCAGGGACTTACCTGTTGAAGAGGCCAATCAGCTCAGAGCGCTGGCGGTCGGAGAGGCCTCCCACCGTCTTCGACTGGCTGATCCTGCACATGTTCAGGAAGCGCGCCGCCTTCACCCGCCCGAACTTCGGCACCGCCATCAGCATGTCGAAGACCTTCGCGGTCGACACATACTCGGGTGGGTTGCTGAGGATCTGTTCGATCTGGACGCGTCCGTCCTTGAGATCCTTCTTCAACCTCGCACGACGGACGCGGATGTCGTTCGCCCGTTTGAGTGCTTCCATGCGTTGGTCGAGTGAGCGAATCGGTGCCTCGGCCTGGGTCTTGGGCGACGCCGCCATGAGCGCCGGAGTCTAACAAGCGACCTCCACCGGTCAAGCTCCTAGTTTTTGCCGTTCTGAGCAGGTCTTTTGAGGCTTACTCGTTCGAGCTTTCGCGACCTGTTGTCCCAACGGACAACGGCTCTGCGTGCGCGACTGCGTATGCGTCGTCAGAGGAGTTCCAGCCATGCTCCTCCGTTGCCGCGTGCAACTCTGCACGGACGCGCGCGGGTGCATCCGGGTCGGCGAAGAGCACGGTTCCGAGCGCGACGTGCCGCGCACCGGCGGCGATGAACTCGAGCGCGTCGAGGCCGGTCTGGATCCCACCCATGCCGACGATCGGCATCCCGGTGGCCGCGTAGCATGCCGCCACCGCCGCGAGGGCGATCGGCTTGAGCGCAGGCCCCGAAAGACCCCCGTGGCCCGGGCCCAGCGCCGGCCGAAGCGTCCGGGTGTCCAATTTGAGGCCGCGGAGGGTGTTCACCAGAGAGAGTCCGTCGGCGCCGGCGGCTTCGGCTGCGCGTGCGACCTCCGCGATGTCCGGGACGGCGGGCGAGAGCTTCGCCCAGAGCGGCTTGCGCGTCGCGATGCGCGCGGCCGCGACGATCTGCGTCGTGCTCTCCACGGGTGCCTCGACGTTCGGACACGACACGTTGAGCTCGATCGCGCTCACCGCGACGTGGTCGTCGAGGCGCAGGCAGATCTCGGCATAGTCGTCGGTTTCGAAACCGCCGACCGAGACCCACAAGGGGAGACCCAGCTTCTCGAGTTGCGGCAGGTTCCGGGTGACGAAGCGGTCGATGCCGGGATTGGCGAGGCCGATCGAGTTGAGCATCCCGACGTCGGTCTCGGCGATGCGGACCGGCGTATTGCCGTCCCGCGGGAGCGGCGTCACGGTCTTGGTCACGAACGCGTCGAGACTGCGCGCGACGTCGGGCGCGGTCAGCGCGTCGAGGCAGCCGGAGGCGTTAAGCAGCACAGAGAACCGGTCCTTCGACGCAGAGACGCTTCAGCTCGCCGTCGATCTCGACCGCGCAGCCGTAACAGGCTCCGTACCCGCAGGCCATCGGCGCCTCCCACGCGAGCTGCGCCTCGGGGGCGATGCGGCGCACCGCTTCGAGCATCGGCTCGGGGCCACAGGCGAGCACGTCCATTCCGGACGGGATCAGTTCGGTCACGCGCGTCGGCTCCACGCAGCTCTGAGCGTTCGGAACGAGCTCGGCCGCCTCGGCATGCCAAGCGGAACGAAACCCCAGCACCGCCGGGGGCCGCCCCAGGGCTTCGGAGAGATACGGGAGCGGGGCGATCCCGATGCCGCCCCCGACGAGCAGCGGCCGCTCCACGTCCAGGCGAAAGCCGTTGCCGAGTGGGCCGAGCACGCTCAGCATGTCGTCGGACTCGAGGGAACAGAGCGCCCGCGTCCCGGGACCGATCGGGTCGATCAAGAAGGCGAGCTCGCCGCGCGGGGCGAGGCACAGGCTCATCGGCCTCGGCAACAGGCGACCCGGGGCCTCGAGCATGAAGAACTGGCCGGGACGGCCGGGGTCGAGGCCGCCACGCCGAACGCGCAGCAGCGTGTACGGGCCGAGCTCCTCGTTGGCAAGGACGCTAAGCCGCTCGCGTCTCACGCTCGATCCGTTCCTGCAGCGACAGGGACTCCTCGCTCCGCGCATTTGCGATCGCGTGGACGGCCGCGGCCGCGCCCGACAATGTCGTGATGCATGGCACGCGCGCGACGAGCGCGGCCTCCCGGATCAGGTAGCCGTCCGTGCGTGCACCGGATCCCTGCGGTGTGTTCACGACGAGATTGCAGCGACCGCGCCGGATGAGGTCGACAACAGTTGGCTCGGCGCCCTCCTCGGTCACCTTCCTCACGCGCTCGACCTCGAGCCCCGCGGCGGCGAGGGTGACGGCCGTTCCGGAGGTGGCGAGGAGCTTGAAGCCGAGCTCCGCGAGTCCGGCGGCCACGCCGACCACCGCCCGCTTGTCCGGATCGCGCACGGAGAGGAACGCGGTCCCTGAAATCGGCAGCGGCCGGCCCGCCGCGCGTTCCGCCTTCGCGAATGCGCTCGGAAGATCCGCCGCGCTCGCCATCACCTCACCGGTCGCGCGCATCTCGGGACCGAGGACCGGATCGGCGCCGGGGAAGCGCGCGAACGGCAACACCGCTGCCTTCACCGACACGTGTCCCAGTGACTGCTGCTCCCTCAGGTCGAGCTCGGCGAGGCGTGCACCGGCCATGACCCGGCAGGCGGCCTGCACGAGATTGACGCCCGTCGCCTTCGACGCGAAGGGCACCGTCCGCGACGCGCGTGGATTGGCTTCCAGGACGTACACCATCCCGTCGACGACGGCCAGTTGGACGTTCAGCAGCCCGACGACCCCGAGCGCACGTGCAAGCGTTCGGACGATCGAGCGAATCTCGGCGTCCTCCGCTGCGCTCAACGAAGGAGCCGGCAGCACGCACGCCGAGTCGCCCGAATGCACGCCGGCCTCCTCGACGTGCTGCATCACTGCGCCCACGTACGTGTGCTCGCCGTCGGAGACGGCATCGACGTCGATCTCGGTCGCACTCTCGACGAAACGATCGATCAGCACCGGGCGATCGACGACGCCGAGGTCGTCCCCGGAGTAGCAGACACGCATCGCACGACCCCCGAGGACGTAGGAAGGCCGGATCAGCACGGGATAGCCGATCCGTTCGGCGATGTTCCGTGCTTCCTCCGTGCTCCTGGCGATCCCCCACTCCGGACAGCGGATGTCGAGCCTGTCGAGCAGTGCGCCGAACCGCTCGCGATCCTCGGCCAGGTCGACTGCGTCGAACGCGGTCCCCATGATCCGGAACCCCTCCGCCTCGAGTCCGCGTGCGAGCTTGAGCGGCGTCTGGCCGCCGAACTGAATCGCCACACCCTCGGGCCGCTCCCGCTCGCACACCGCGAGCACCTCTTCGAGCCGGAGCGGCTCGAAGTAGAGGCGGTCAGAGGTGTCGTAGTCGGTGGAGACGGTCTCCGGGTTGCAGTTGACCATCACGGCCTCGTAGCCGAGCGCGCGGAAGCTCTGCGCCGCGTGGACGCAGCAGTAGTCGAACTCGATCCCCTGGCCGATCCGGTTCGGGCCGGAGCCGAGGATGACGACGCGCGGCTTGCCTGCCGTCGGCGGGGCCTCGTCCAGCTCGCCCCACGTCGAGTAGTAGTACGTCGACGCCGCTTCGACTTCGCCGGCGCAGGAGTCGACGCGCCGGAAGACGGACTGGACGCCCCAGGACCGGCGGCGAGCACGCACCGTTTCCTCGGAGGTCTGGCAGGTCGTGGCGATGTCCGCGTCCGACCGGCCCGCGCGCTTCAGCCGGAGGAAATCGTCCGCCACAAGGGCGTCGAGAGACAGCGCGTCGCGCTCCTCGGCGAGCTCTGCGTGGAACCAGGGGTGCGCCGTCTCCGGCAGCGGCCAGCGCTCCTCGGTGTCGAGCTCGCGCGACCGCTCCGCCTTGCGAAAGGCTTCGACGAAGGTCCGGCCGATGCCCATCGCCTCCCCCACCGACTTCATCTGCGTCCCCAGGGTCGTGTCGGCGCCGGGGAACTTCTCGAAGGCGAAGCGCGGGAACTTGACCACGACATAGTCGAGCGTCGGCTCGAAGCTCGCTGGGGTCGTGCCGGTCAGGTCGTTCGGGATCTCGTCGAGCGTGTAGCCGACCGCCAGCTTCGCGGCGACCTTTGCGATCGGATAGCCGGTCGCCTTGGACGCCAGCGCAGAGGAACGCGAAACGCGTGGGTTCATCTCGATCACGCGCAGCTCCCCGGTTTCGCGCTCGCGGGCGAACTGGATGTTCGAGCCGCCGCACTCGACGCCGACGGCTCGGATGACCGCGATCGCTGCGTCTCGCAGCTCCTGATAGGCCTGGTCGGAGAGCGTCATCTGCGGTGCGACCGTGACCGAGTCCCCCGTATGCACGCCCATCGGGTCGATGTTCTCGATCGAGCAGACGATCACGACGTTGTCCTTGCGGTCGCGCACGACCTCGAGCTCGAACTCGTCCCAGCCTCGGACCGATTCCTCGACGAGCACCTGGCCGATCGGGCTCTCGGCGATGCCGAGCTCGACCTGACGGTGGAGCTGAGGAAGGGTCTCGACGAAGCCACCGCCGTGGCCGCCGAGCGTGAACGCCGGCCTGACCACGGCCGGAGTCCCCAGACCCGCGAGCTCTGCGATGTCGGTGACGATCTTGGAGTTCGGAACCTTCAGCCCCACGCTGCGGACCGCCGCACGGAAGAGCTCGCGGTCTTCGGCACGCCGGATCACGTCGAGCGGCGCGCCGATCAGCTCCACGTCGAGCTCCTCGAGCACTCCGTGCAGTGCCAGCTCCTGCGCGAGGTTGAGCGCGGTCTGGCCGCCCATGGTCGGGAGCAGCGCGTCGGGACGTTCGCGCGCGAGGACGTCGGCGACGCCGTCGAGGTCGAGCGGCTCGAGGTAGGTGCGGTCGGCGAAGCCTGGGTCGGTCATGATCGTCGCCGGGTTCGAATTCACGACGATCGTGCGAAAGCCGTCCTCGCGGAGCACCTTCAACGCCTGGCAGCCTGCGTAGTCGAACTCGCACGCCTGCCCGATCACGATCGGGCCGGAGCCGATCAGACAGATCGACTCGAGGTCAGGCCGCCTCGGCATAGGCCACCTCCTCCACCCAGCGCTCGAGGAGCGGCCACGCGTCGTGCGGGCCCGGACCCGCCTCCGGATGGAACTGCACCGACCGCGCGTGTTCGAGCGGAAAGTCGAGGCCCTCCACGGTGCCGTCGTAGAGCGACACGTGCGTCGCCTCCCGGGCCTCTGACGCCGCGACGGCGAACCCGTGGTTCTGGCTCGTCACGAGCACGCGGCCGGTCGCGCGCTCGAGCACGGGGTGATTGGCGCCGCGGTGCCCGAAGGGAAGCTTGAAGGTCTCGTGTCCTGCCGCGAGCGCGAGCAGCTGGTGCCCGAGGCAGATGCCGAGGACCGGCACGCGGCCGAGTAGCTCACGGACGGCGGCGATCTCGTCTACGAGCGGCTCGGGATCGCCCGGCCCGTTCGAGAGCAGCACGCCGTCGAAACGGCCGAGCTCGTCCGCGGTCGCATCGTGCGGGAAGACCGTCACGGCGGCGCCTGCGCCGGCGAGGCGGCGCAGGATCGAGCGCTTGCAGCCGTAATCGACGACCGCGACTCGCGCGCGGCCCGCGTCCGAGTACACGAACGGTTGCCGAGTCGAGACCTCGGTGGCCAGCGCGCGGCCGCTCATCGGCGGCTGCGCCCGCGCGACCGAGATCGCCTGCTCGACCGACCCGTCTCCGGCCGCCACGACGCCGCGCAGGGCTCCCGACTCGCGCAGCTTCAAGACGAGCGACCGCGTGTCGATCGCGGTCAGCGCGACGATGCCGCGTTCGTGGAGCCAGTCCGTCCACGCCGGGCCGCGCGCCTCGCGCATGAGTACCGCGCGGGCATGAGGCCGCGCCGATTCCGAGCGGCCCTCCGCAACTCCGTAGTTGCCGATCATCGGCGCGGTGAAGCAGACGAGCTGCTCCGCGAAGCTCGGATCCGTGACGATCTCCTGGTAGCCGGTCATCGCGGTCGTGAAGACCGCCTCGCCGACCGCAAAACCCTCGGCGGCGACGGACTGTCCCCGGAAGACGGTGCCGTCCTCGAGCGCGACGAAGCCCGTCACGCGGCGTACACCAGCCTGCCCGCAGCGATCGTGGCCCGCACCTTGCCCTTGACGGTCTCGCCGAGCAGCCAGGAGTTGACCGAGCGGGAGCGGAACGTGTCCTCCGCGATCCGGTAGCTCGCGTGGAGATCGAGCAGGACGAGGTTCGCGGGCGCACCGACCCTGATCCGCGGCTCCTCGAGGCCGTACGCGCGCGCCGGACCTGCGGACATGCGCTCCAGCACCGTCGCGAGCGGGACGAGGCCGGGCTCGACGAGCTGCGTGTAGAGCGCAGCGAAGGCGGTCTCGAGCCCGGTGACGCCGAACGGCGCCGCCTCGAAGGGCTCCTCCTTCTCGTGGCGTGCGTGCGGGGCGTGGTCTGTCGCGATCGCCGTGATCGTCCCGTCCTTGAGGGCCTCGATCAGCGCGGTGCGGTCCGACGCGGAACGAAGCGGCGGGTTCATCTTACGATTCGGATCGAGCGAGCGCACTGCCTCGTCCGTGAGGCAGAGATGGTGCGGCGTCACCTCGGCCGTCGCGGCCACGCCTTCCGCGCGCGCGCGGCGGAGCGCCTGAACGGATTCCCACGCCGAGAGATGCAGGAGGTGCAAGGGCTGCCGCTCGTAGGCGGCGAGCCCAAGGTCCCGTTCGACCATGAGGCTCTCCGCCACGGACGGGTAGCCGGTGAAGCCGAGCTCGGCCGAGACATCGCCCTCGTGCATCTGGCCGCCCCGGGACAGCGTCGGCTCCTCGCAGTGGAGCGCGAGGCGGCGGCCTGTCACGGCGCTGTACTGCAACGCGCGCCGCATCAACCCGGCCGACGCGACGGGGACGCCGTCGTCCGTGAATCCGGCGGCGCCCGCATCGGCGAGCTCACCCATCTCGGTCAGCTCGGCGCCGGCCTGGCCCTTGGTGATCGACGCCAGGAAACCCACCGGGATCTGCGCGTCCGCGTGTGCTGCCTCGACGAGCGACCCCAGCGTCGCAGCCGAGTCGACGACGGGGTCGGTATTCGGCATCGCGAGGATCGCGCAGTAACCTCCCGCAGCCGCCGCAGCCGTACCGGAGGCGACCGTCTCCTCGTCCTCGCGTCCGGGCGTCCGCAGGTGCACGTGAGGATCGACGAACGCGGGTGCGACCAGGAGGCCGCCCGCTTCGATCACGTGATGCGCGTTTGTCTCGAGATCGGTGCCGAGCGCCGCGATGATCCCGTCGTCGACGCGAATGTCCAGCGTCGCGTCGACTCCCTCGAGCGAATCGAGCACGCGCGCGCCGCGGACGACGATGTTCTCCCTCGGAGCGTCCTTCGCGAACAGCATCATGCGACCTCCAGCACGGCCTCGGTCTTGACCTCGACCGGCCCGCTCGTGAGGAGGTCGTAGAGGACCGCCATCCGTGTGACGAGCCCGGCACGCACCTGCGTCTCGATCAGCGCGTCGGCGTGGTCGGCGACGAGCGGATCGATCTCGACGCCGCGGTTCATCGGCCCGGGATGCATGACCTTCTGACCGGGGCGCAGCCGCTCCGGGGTGATCCCCCAGCGCGCCGTGTACTCCCGCAGCGACGGAACGTAGTTGGCTCCCTCCTGCATCCGCTCGCGCTGCATGCGCAGCACGTAGACGACGTCCGCGGCGGCGACGGCACCGATGTCCGTCGTCGCGTCGCAGCCCATCGTCTCGATCCCGCGCGGCAGGAGGGCCGGGGGGCCGATGAGCGTGACCTGCGCTCCCATGAGTGCCAGGGCCTGGATCAGCGATCGCGCCACCCGAGAGTGGAGCACGTCGCCGACGATCGCGACGTGCAGGCCCTCCAACCGCCCGAGCGCCTCCCGCATCGTGTAGAGGTCGAGCAGCGCCTGGGTCGGATGCTGGTGCTTTCCGTCACCCGCATTCACGACGTGCGCGTCGGTTACACGCGCGACAAGATGAGGAGCGCCGATCTGCGGGTGGCGAAGCACGATCACGTCGGGGTCGTAGGCGCCCAGCGTGATCGCCGTGTCCTTGAGCGACTCGCCCTTGTCCACGGACGAGCCCGTGGACTTGATCGACATCGTGTCCGCGGAGAGACGCTTCGCCGCAAGCTCGAAGCTCGACGAGGTCCGGGTCGAGGACTCGTAGAAGACGTTGATCACCAGCCGGCCCTTGAGCGTCGGCAGCTTCTTCACCTCGCGCTCGAGGCTGCGCTCGAAGGTGCGCGCCGTCGCGAGCAGCCGCTCGACGTCGTCCCGGGTGACGTCCTTGATTGAGATGAAGTGCCGCTTCGGCGGCGGCGCGGGTGGACGCAGGTCTTCGCGCATCACGCGGATCTCAGCCATCGTGGGCACTCCTCTCCTCCGGCGCTTGAACGAGCAGGACGCTGTCGACCTCGTCCACTTCCACGAGCTGCACCTGGATGCGCTCGTCACGGGAGGTCGGAAGGTTCTTGCCGACGTAGTCGGGACGGATGGGCAGCTCGCGATGGCCCCTGTCGACGAGGACGGCCAGCTGGATCCGTTCCGGGCGGCCGTAGTCGAAGAGGGCCTCGATCGCAGCGCGGATCGTTCGTCCCGTATAAAGGACGTCGTCGACGAGGATGACGGTCTTCCCCTCGAGCGGGAAGTCGAGCGCGGTCGAGCGGACGACCGGTTGCGGATGGCGCGGAGCGTCGCCCCCGCGCACCTGGACGTCGTCGCGGTAGAACGTGATGTCCACGGCGCCGAGTGCCGGCGCGTCGCCGGCGCGTTCCTCGACGAGGCGGCGCAGGCGATGGGCGAGTGGAACTCCGCGCGTCTGGATCCCGACCAGCGCAACGCGCGAGAGATCGGGATTCGCCTCGATGATCTCGTGCGCCATCCGCGAGAGCGTCCGGCGAAGCGCTTCGTCGTCGAGGAGGACGGTTCCTGCCGGGACCTCCACCGTGCTCATTCGGCAGGCAAGGTCGCGGGTATGCGGGCAGGCAGCTTCATTCGACTCCTTTCCGGCCTCACTGGACCGGGTTAAAGGGGTTCGGTCGCGGAGGACTCTAACGCTTCGATCGGACGGCGACGTCGAGGACGCTGGCGGATACGTCCCTGGCCGCGAGCAGGCGCGCCGTATCGGGCCTGCGGAACTCGAGGACGGCAGGGCTCGTAGAGACTGCGACCACGCTTTCGTTGCGGATGACGACGAGCGCGGAGTGGCCGACTGCCAAACCCTCTCCGCAGAAGCCGCGACGCACGAGCGTGGAGGTTCCCGTCACGAGCGACACGCGGCGGAGCCCGCCCCGGCTGTAAGAGCACGAACCGAGCACGAGCAGTCCCTTCCCGTTCGCCGTGAACGCGAAGTTCATCAGGTGCTCGTTGCGGAGCCCCGAATGAAGTTGGCGCAGTTCCCGGCCCGACTCGTCGAATTCGAGCAGGAACTCCTCGCCGGTCGCCCCGATCCAGCCCTTGCCGTACGGCTCGATCATTCCGTGCAAACCGATGCACCCGGAGCTCGGAAACGGCGACGGCACCGAACAGCGACGCAGGCCGTCGGGCGTAACCTCGAGCCAGTCGGCCCCGGTCCTGTTGAAGCCGTGATAGCTGAGCGCGATCCGGGAGCCGTCCGGCGTCGCCGCACCCGACAGGATCCACCAGGCGCGGCCGTCGGCAGGTCGGACCGTGGTCGTTCCGAGTACGCGGCCAGAGCCGACGTCCAGCGTCGTGACGAGCGCATCTTGCTCTCGCACCTCCGTGGGATCGGTCACGACGATCCGGCCGTAGCGCCCGCCGAAGGCGTAGAGGCGGTCTTGCACGAGAAGAATGCCCCGGTAGCGGACGTCCGGCTCGAGCGGGTAACGGGCGCGCAGGCGCGTGCCTCTCGCGTCCACGACCGCAATTGAGTCGGTCCCGGCAGTCGTCCGTACCAGCGCGTACACGCGGCTTCCTCCGAGCGCGAGCATCCGGCCCGGACTGACACGCTCGCGCAGCTTCGGACCGAGCACCCGTCGCGCGATCACCTTTCCGCCTGGCAGCTCGAGTTGTAGGAGGCGGTTGTCGGCAAGGAGCGCGAACGCGCGCTCTCCGGCCGGCGCCGAGACAGCGAGCGCGGAAGCCAAGATCGCTGCGACCCCCACGTCCGAAGCCTACGCCGGTGGGCGGCGCCCGTAGAGCTCCGCCCACTGACACGCGTCGAGATCGCGCGCCAGCGCATGCCGCTCGAAGCCGAGCTCCGTCGCGAGCTGCCTCAGCCGCCGCCGAGGCACGACGGCCCGCACCCCCTCGCGGTAGCCGCGCACAACAAATGCGTTGTATGCCCGCCGCTCGGCCGGCGGCACAAGCGGCTCGACACGGCGGAGGACTCGGAGGAGTCCGGCATCGACGGTCGCCGGAGGCGCAAACACGCAGCGTGGGAGCCGACGTACCACGGAGAGTTCGAACCAGGCACCCCAGTACGTCCCCAGCTGGGTGCTCGGCCAGACCCGCGACCGCTTGCAGGCGAGCTCCCACTGCACGATGACGTCCGCGGACGTAAGCGCAACGAGGGATCGAGCAACCGGCGGAGGATCGAGGTGGCGCCGTCGAACGGCAAGTTGGCGACGACCTTGAAGGGCTCACGCGGGAGCGGAATGCGCAGTGCATCCGCGACGCGTACTTCGACCGCCGGCAGCCTCCGCCGCAGTCCATTCGCGAGCTCCGGGTCGATCTCCACCGCCACGACACGCGCGCCCGCGCGCGCCAGTGCCGACGTCAGGACACCCGTTCCTGCGCCGAGATCGAGGACGAGGTCGTCGCGCCGGACTCCGGCAGCGCGAACCAGCTCCGCTGCAAGCTTGCTACTGCGGAGAAAGTGCTGGCTCCGGCCGCGAGGTGATCGCGGTCGGACGGCCACGGAAGATCCCCATGCCCATGCTCACTCCGAACTTGCTCCTACGGTTCCCCGACGATCTCGTCCGGTTCGGTCATCGCCTCGATCGCGTCCTGGGCTTGCTCCACCGACGATTCGGGGACGGAAACCGTCACCGAGTCGTCCTCGCCGTCGCCGAGCTCCGCCTCGATGCCGGCGGACCGCAGGATCTCCTGGATCTCCTCCGCCTCCGTGACGTCGCCGGCGACCGCGACTCGGACGAGTTCCGTCATTGCGGCGCCGATGATACGGGCTCGGGCTCGGGCTCGGGCCGGTGGAGAGCGCCTCCCTTGATCAGCTGCGGGGTCCCGCGCTCCGCGAACGGCACCTCGATCAGATCGAAGTCACGCGGCACGACCGTCTCCGGAAAGATCTCGCGCGCCTCCCTGGCGATCTCCGGGCCGAAGTAGCGGTTCGACAGATGGGTCAGGGCGAGCAGGCCGACGTTCGAGCGGCGCGCGGTCTCCGCCGCCTGCGCGGCGGTCTGGTGCCGCGTCTCCTCCGCGCGCTCCCGCTCTTCCTCCGAGAAGGTCGCCTCCGTGACGAGCACGTCGGCGCCCCAGGCGGCCTCGACGATCTCCTCCGACGGCGCGGTATCGCCCGTGACGACGATCTTCCTCCCGGCACGCGGCGGGCCGAGGACCTGCTCCGACGTCACCGTCCGTCCGTCCGCGAGGGTCACCGGCTCGCCGCGTTGCAGCAGGCCGCGCTCGGGCCCGTTCGGAATCCCGAGGGCGTCCGCGCCTTCGACGTCGAACCGGCCGGGCCGCGTCGCTTCGATCAGCGACCAGCCCAGCGAGCGCACGCCGTGAGAGACGCCGAACGTGGCCAGCCGGTACCCGTCGCGCTCGAGCACGTCGCCCGGCTCGAGCTCGACGAGACGCACCTCATACGTCAGCTTCCCGACCACCCGCCTGAGCGAGCCGAGCAGCTCGACGAGGCCGCGGGGTCCGTAGACGTCCAGCGGCAGCTCGCGTCCACGCAGGGAGAACGTCTTGAACATTCCCGGCAAGCCGAGCACGTGGTCGGCGTGAAAATGGGTGACGAAGACCTCGGGCAGCTCGACGAGCCCAACCGAGGAGCGCAGCAGCTGCCTCTGCGTCCCTTCGGCACAGTCGAAGAGGAGCCGTTCCCCACCCCGGCGGACGAGCAGCGCTGCGGGAGCGCGCTGGGCCGTCGGCATCGAGCCGGCCGTGCCGAGAAAGACGACGTCGAGATCCATGGCCCGATTCTAGGTTTCGGCCCTTCGCGAGACGGCGAGCCTGGCGGTAGGCTCGCCGCGTGCGAAACGCGATCGGGCTGAACGTCACAGTCTGGGGAGAAGGCGAGCCGGCCGTGTTCGTGCACGGAAGCTTCGGCTGGGGCGAGGCGACGTGGCAGGAACAGCGACCGCTCTCCGACACGTACCGTCTGCTGCTCGTGGATCGCAGCGGGTTTGGAAAGAGTCCCGCGAACGGCCGCGTCGACTTCGAGCGCGATGCCGACGACGTTGCGGAGCTCCTCGGAGACGGAGCCCATCTCGTCGGGCATTCATACGGAGGGGTCGTGTCGCTGCTGGCCGCCTCTCGGCGTCCCGACGCCGTCCGAACCCTGACGGTGATCGAGCCGCCCGCCCTCGCCCTGGCGCGTGGCAATCCCGCGGTCGAGGAGCTCATTCGGCTCATCGACGAGGCCGGTGCGGGAACCTCAGATCCAAGCGAATACCGCGCACACTTTCTGCGCGCCTTCGGCTTTCCGGCCGAGCCCATGCAGCTGGAAGGACTCAGCCTCGAGGCGGCGCGCTCGTCCATGAGCGAGCGCCCGCCGTGGCAGGCGGAGCTTCCACTCGACGTTCTCGCCGGCGCCGGCATACGCGTCCTCGTCGTGAGGGGCGATTGGTGCCCCGCTCCCGATGCCGCCCGCGCGCGGGCCGGTGCGGCGTTTCACGCTGTCTGCGACGTCCTCAGGCAGCGGCTCGCCGCGGAGAGCGCGATGTTCCCGGCCGCGCACAGCCCACAGCAACTCGGGAGGCTCTTCAACGACCGGCTGCGGACCTTCTGGGAGAACGCATGACCGGGGACGTTCGCGAGCTCATTCGGCGGGAGATCGCACCGGACGAGCACGACGCGATCCGCGAGCTTTGGAAGCGCCACTCGATCGCCGAGGACGAGCGCGATCTCCCGGGCCTCATCTCGACGCTGACGGAGGACTGCGTCTACGAGCTCGTCCAGACGGGACACCGCTGGGAAGGCCATGAGGGGGCAGCGCGGTTCTACGGCGAGCTGCTGTCGGCCTTTCCCGACATCCACTTCGACCTCACCGACATCGTCATCGGCCCGCAGGGCGTCTGCGAGGAGGCGGACGTGACCGGAACCCACGAGGCCGACTGGCTGGGCTTCCCACCGTCAGGCGAGCGCCTCTCGTGGAAGGTCGTCATCTTCTTCCCCTGGGACCCCGAGCGCCGGCTCTTCCGCGGCGAGAAGGTCTACACGGCCGGCCTTCCGCTCGCGGAGCTCCAGTAGTAAGAAGGAGACAACGCCGCGGAAGCCACGTCCGGGTGTCAGACACCACGCCGATGGCTACGGTGGGCGCGATCGCCGGGTGCGCGATAGGGTCGCGAGGTCCGGGGATGCCGCCACGCGCATCGAGATCGATCGCAATGGCCGAGCGATTCTCGATTGCATGGTCGCCGGTGCTCCTTGCAGCGCTTGTCGCGTACATCTACGTCGGGGCTTACGCAGTCATAGCTGCCGTTGTCGGAGCGGTTCTTTGCCTTCCGTTCGCGTCTGTGCCTCGTCGCGCCGCGTTCATAGGCGGCCTCATCGTCGCCGTCATCGTGCTCGTCCTGACAGTCCTATTCTCGCTCCCATTCGGCTTGGATTAGTCACCGCCGCTCGACGCGACGACCCTGCGCCATACGACGACCCGAACCGCGCTCGTCAAGGCAAGACGAGGTGCTGTCCGGCCACGAGGGTCGTGCCTTGCAGGTGGTTGCGGCGCTGGAGCTCCCAGATGCCCTCGCGCGGGTCACCCGCGTAGTGAGCTGCGGCGATCGACCAGAGCGTGTCGGTGGGCTTGACGACGTAGGACACGGGCCTTCCAGCGCCGCCGGAGGGCCGAGCGACGACGCCCACGAGCAGGCAGACGGCGAGGAGGAGGACGGCGAGCCGAGGGAACATGTGTTCGTAGCCTAGCGAACACGTGTTCGCCCTGTCAAGCGGGAAGTATCCCGTCTCTGTAGAAGCGGCCCCGCTGGCGGTGAGGCCGCGTGAGCGGCGATGTGGAACGGGGGATGGCTCTTCTTCGCGAGCTACACGGGCCAGAGAGTGAACTCTCGCCCGAAGCGCTGAAGGAGCGATCCAACCTCCGTCTCAAGCTCCTCAAGCGTCTCGGAAACCAAACTCCCGTCTGGAAAAACTACGTCCAGGGACGCGTAAGTATCCACGTGCATCTGCGTTCCGTACTCGTAGCGCCCTTCGGCGTCAGGTTCTGCGCCCGGGTGTATGCACGGAATATCGAACCAAGCGGTGTTGCTCTCGGGGGCGTAGATGTCTCCGCCGAGCAAGACCGTGAGATGCCTGTGCTTGTCCGAGTCATTGAGTCCGGCCAAGACAGCCGTCCAGTTGCATCCGTGGGCAGGTTGGTACTCGCGAATCATTGCGACGTGTGGATCGCTGATGCCTTCGAGCATCGTGTTCCGCCGTCCCGTAAAGCGTTGTGGGTCGCTCTCAATCGGAAATTGGAGGTGTCGCGCCCAGTCGTCAGTCGGCTCTCTCCCGGTGTCGTGCCAAGCAAGCGCAAAGATGAGGTAGTCGAGGGCGCTGCGGAGGTTGTAGGCGAATTCGCCGATCCGGAGCGGCAACTCGTAGGGAATCGCGACCTGGCGAAACTCGACTATTTGGCGGGGGGGCCTATCAAGAAAATCCTTCAGGGTCTCCGCGTCGACGTGGGACCCAACTTCGCGCGGTGTCGCTTTGAAGATCTCGATCATCCCATCGAGATCCGCCAAGTGTTCACGTGCCCGTTGATACCGGAGTACGGCATCTAGGAGGCCATATGGCTCTCTCGCGAATGGCCCAGCCGTCAACGACACTCGCTAACCTCACCATTAGTGGCCCACAAGCCGCAAGAGCCAACGCAGAAAACGCCGAAGGGCTTGGAGATTCCAATCCCGAAGCGCAAGGAACTCATGGACGCCTTCCGCAAGATCGTCGGGGCACCGGTCAAGAAGCAGCCTTAGCGGGGCGACGGGCGACCGAGGCCGCCCCTCCTCTCCCGTTGTTAGGCCGCCTTGGCCCGGTTATAGACCGGAGCCGTCGCGGCGTAGCGCTTCATCAGGTCGATGGCGTGCTGAGCGCCCGCTTCGCGCTCATATACCTCCGTCCACCAGACGAGCTTGTTGTTGTCGCCCCAGAAGTGCGCCCGGTAGCCGCCGGACGCGGGGTCAATCGTGAAAGCAGGCATTTCCCTGCTCCTTTCGCTCTGGCGCAGCCTGCTGGTACAGGCTCAGAAGCGACAGAGACTCAAGACGGGAGTATCGAGAGGGCATCGGCTGGACAACGTCTGGCGTCTCGCCCAAACTCGACTGGTTCGCGCTCGCTCCTTTCCGCGAATCGACGGCCCGGGCTGGTACCCGGGCCGTCCCTGTTCCTAGGCCATCCGCTCAGCGGCGGTTTCAATGAGGTCGCGGAACATCGTGTTCCCGTCCTCTCGGCGGTTGTAGCGCCACGTCCATTCGTTCAGGTAGCCCTGGAGCCACTTCGCAGAGACGGCGTGGTGCGCCCCGCGCACTCCGGTTTTGAACAGGCCGAAGAACCCTTCGATGGTCTGCGTGTGGACGTTCCCGTCCACGTAGATCCTCGCGGAGTGCTTGATCCGGCGATGCCGGTACTTCCCGCCAAGGGTCGCATATCCGCCGTAGTCGTCCGTGAACAGCATCGAGCCAGGGATGACGAACGTTTGGACTGTCTCTCGAAGGAGCGGCCCTCCACTATTCGGGATGACCTTCGCTACGACGCGCCCGCGCCGTTCGACCGCTCCGAAGACGATCTGATGCTTGCGGTAGTTGCGCGCTCGGTTCGGGACTCCTTGCCGGTAGAGCGCGTTCCGTTCCGACTGACGCGGCTTGCCGCCTACATGGGTCTCGTCGGCTTCCACTTCCCCGGACAGCGGCTCGTCGTTTTGAACCATCAGCTCGTTGCGGATCTTGTTGAACATCCGCCACGCGGTCTTGTAGTGGACGCCAAGCTCGCGCTCCAGGTGCTTCGCGGAGATTCCGCAGCGAGTGCTGGTGATGAGGTACATGGCGTAGAACCACAGGTGCAGCGATGTGGACGACTTGTGGAAGAT
>DASWEF010000060.1:0-19222 GCA_036394855.1 Gaiellaceae bacterium
GCGCACGGACTTCGGATCATCCCTGTGGAGAGTTTTCAACAGGCGTTGCGCGCGCTGGCAACACTGCCCCGGAAGACGTAGCTAGAGCACGTTTTCGGCAGGATCGAAACAGCAGGAAAGTGCGCAGTTTTCATCTGCGGCAACTCTTGTCTCCGAGAGCTGCGCTCGTAGTATCCGGCCTTGTACTGCGGCCACCGCTACGAGACAGGCGACAAAATTGAGCAAGCGGAACCAGCTGACCTGCGACGACTGCTACTTCCGTCGCGCCGGGCTTTGCGCCCTCCCAACTGACTCCCCCTGCCCTACCTTCCGCCTGCACAGCCGGGGCTCGCTCGTTCCGCCGCGGCAGCCGCGACTCGTTCCGCGCCCGCTCCGCTAGGCACTAGACGCCGACCGGCTCTCCGGCCAATGCCGCGAGCCGCCGCACTCCCTCGCCGATCTCGTCCGGCGAGACGAAGCTGAATGCAAGCCGCGCCGTGTTCGGCGCGCCGCCGAAGTCGGTCCCTTTGACGAAGGTGACACCGGCGGCGCCGGCGCGGTCGAGCAATCCGGCGGCGTCGACCTGCTCGGGCAGCTCCAGCCAGATGAAATACCCACCCTCCGGCCGACTCCACCGTGCTCCGGGTAGCTCGCGCTCCAGCACTTCGAGCATCGCGTCACGCCGCACGCGAAGCAGCGACGTAACCCGGTCGAGGTTCGGTTCGAGGTTGCCGCGGCGAAGGAACTCGAAGACCGTCGCCTGGCCGAGCAGGACCGGCGTGATGTAGGTCGAGACCGCGAGGGCCTCGAGCTCGTTCTCCAGAGCCGCGGGCAGCACGAAGTACCCGACGCGCAGACCCGGAGCGATCGTCTTCGAGAACGACGAGGAATAGATGACGCGGTCGCCGCCGTCCAGCTCGAACAACGTCGGGGGCCGTTTGCCTTCGAAGCGAACGAGACCGTATGGATCGTCCTCCAGGACGAGCAGGTCGTGCTCCTGCGCAAGCTCGACGAGCCGATGTCGCCGCTCCGTGGAGAGGGTCCTGCCGCTGGGATTCTGGAAGGTCGGGATCGTGTAGAGAAACGCCGGTTCGGGGCCTGCCGTCAGAGCCCGCGCGAGCGCGTCTGGCTCGAGACCCTCCTCGTCCATTGCAATCGCCGTGACGTCGGCGCCCTGGGCCGCGAAGATCTTCAGGGGGCGGTCATAGGTCGGTGCCTCGACCAGTACGCGCCGGCCGGCGAAGCGCTCCGCGAGGAACGCGATTCCCTGGAGAGATCCGTTCGTGACGAGGACGCGGGCGGGGTCGACGTCATGCCGTTCCGCGATCCACTCCCGCAACGGGGCGTAGCCGCCTGCGGGTCCATAGGACAGCACGGTCGCGCCGTCGCGTTCCACGACCGCCCGGGCACAGTCGGCCAGCTCCTCGACGGGAATGCACTCCGGCGCGGGCACTCCCCGGGCGAAGGAGATCGTCTCCATCGATCCGAGTGTAGGGCTAGGCCCGGGCGCCGAACCGGTCGGCCACGAACTGCGCCACCTCGGTCGGGGTCGTGCCGACCTGGATTCCGACCGCCTCGAGCGCGTCCTTCTTCGCCTGTGCCGTGCCGGAGGAGCCGGAGATGATCGCGCCGGCATGGCCCATCGTCTTGCCGGGCGGCGCGGAGAAGCCCGCGATGTAGGCAAGCACCGGTTTCGTCACGCGGTCCTGGACGAACCGCGCCGCCTTCTCCTCTTCGTCGCCGCCGATCTCTCCCACGAGCACGATCAGCTCCGTCTCGGGATCGGCCTCGAAACGCTCGAGGATGTCGATGAAGGAGGAGCCGACGACGGGATCGCCGCCGATGCCCACGATCGTCGAGTTGCCCAGCCCGAGCTGGGTCAGCTCGTGCCCGATCTGGTAGGTGAGCGTCCCCGAGCGTGAGACGAGCCCGATCGTGCCCTCCGCGAAGATCTCTCCGGGGATGATCCCGACGTTCGCCTTGCCCGGCGAGAGCACGCCGGGGCAGTTCGGGCCGATCATCGTCACACCCTTGCCGCGGATGTACGTGTAGACGCGCAGCAGCTCGTGCGCGGGAATGTGCTCGGTGATGCAGATGACGGTCCGGATCCCGGCGTCTACGGCCTCGTAGACCGCATCCGTGGCGAAGCGCGCCGGGACGAAGATCAGGGTCGTATTCGCGCCGGTCTCATCGACGGCGTCGGCCACGGTGTTGAAGACGGGCACCCCCTCCACGTCTTGTCCACCTTTGCCGGGCGTGACGCCGGCGACGACCTGTGTGCCGTAGTTGCGGTTGCGGAGTCCATGGAATCGACCCTCGCTTCCTGTCAGCCCCTGGACGACCAGGCGCGTGTCGCGATCGACGATGACGGCCATTACCTCTGGCTCCTGCGGGCCTTGAGGACGATCGACTTCAGCGTCAGAAGGCCGTCCTGGATCCGATCGCCAAGGAGCTCGCGTACCCGCCGCGCATCGTCCGGCGGCGTCTCGACGCGTGCGAGCCAGTCGTCGACGACGGGATGACGCTCGAACCATTCGACCTGCTCGACCTCCAGCCCGGCCTCGACGAGCAGCTCCTTCCACTCCTCCTCGGAGTAGCAGCGCACGTGGGTCGGGTCGCGCAGCCGCTCGGCCTCCTCCACGGCCCGATCGACGAAGACGTTGTCCTCGATCACGACCAGGTGCTGCGTCACACGGGCCATCTCCGCGACGGCCTTGCGAACGTCGCCGAAGTGATGTGCGGCGATACGGCAGGTGACGACGTCGAAGCTTCCGTCCTCGAACGGCAGGTCTTCCGCGTGCGCCACCACGTCGGGTCGCATGCCCGGCGCCGGATCCACGGTGATGACCGCGCAGCCCTCCTCGCGCAGGCGTCGCGCGACATGACCGCCGCCGGTGGCGACGTCGAGCACCTTGACGCCGTCGCCGGGCTCGCACCACTCGACCAGCAGGTCGAGATCCAGTCCTTCCTTGTGCGTCGCGCTCTCGCGGAACGCTTCTGCCCGCTGCGACCAGACGTCGGTCATGCCGCCAGCTCGACCGCTCGTTGAGCAGCTTCCAGCATCGTCGGCTCAACATGGAGGTTGGGCGGGGCCGCGTCCGCGAGGAGCTTCCGTCCCTCGTCCGCGTTCGTGCCGTCGAGCCGGACCACGATCGGCAGCTCGATTCGCATCTGCTCGAGCGCGGCGAGGATCCCGCGCGCCACTTCGTCGCAGCGCGTGATCCCTCCGAAGATGTTGAAGAAGATCGAGCGAACCTGCCTGTCGCTCGTGATCACTTCCAGCGCGTCCACGACACCCTGCGCGTCTCCGCCGCCGCCCAGATCGCAGAAGTTTGCCGGTCTCCCCCCTGCCACGACGACGACGTCGACGGTCGACATCGACAGGCCGGCTCCGTTGCCGAGAATCCCGACCTCCCCGTCGAGCTTGACGTACGTGACGCCCTTCTCTCGGGCGAAGCGCTCCTGTGGATCCGCAGCCTCGACGTCGCGCATCTCGGCGATGTCCGGATGGCGGAAGAGCGCGCTGTCGTCGACGGTGAACTTCGAGTCCAGCGCACGTACCTCACCGGCCGGCGTGACGATCAGCGGATTGATCTCGCAGAGCATCGCATCGCACTCGACGAAGCAGCGATAGAGCCTCTCCACGATGCCGAGGATCTGTTTCTGCTCGTTCGGGTCGTCGATTCCCGAGGCGTAGATGAGGCGGCGGGCCTGGTACGGCTGAAAGCCTTCGAACGGGTCGACGTGCAGCCGCGCGAGCGCGTCGGGCTTCTCTTCGGCGACCTGCTCGATCTCGATTCCGCCCTCGGTCGTGAGCATGTACAGCGGCTTCTTCGCGCCCCGATCGAACGTGATCGAGAGGTAGTACTCCTTGGCGATGTCCGACGCCTGCTCGATCCAGAGCCTCCGGACGACGTGGCCTCGGATGTCAAGACCGAGGATGTCGCGGGCCTTCGCCTCGGCGTCGGCCGGATCCTCGGCGAGCTTCACGCCTCCCGCCTTGCCGCGGCCGCCGGTGAGCACCTGGGCTTTGACGACCACCGGCCCGCCCAGCTCTGCTGCCGCCACACGCGCCTCTTGGGGACTCGTGGCCAGCCGCCCGTCGGACACCGGGATCCCGAAGCGGCGAAACAACTCCTTGCCCTGGTACTCGTAGAGATCCACCGGCGCGGGACCTTACCCGCGGCGGCGATACAGTCCTCGCTCGAGCGACGTGGCGCGACGGAGCGCCACGCCTGCCGCCGTCGCAAGGACGGCGATGGTCAGCACCGCGAACATGGCGTACTGCCAGCCGTCGCCCAGCCCGTAGCCCCACCATTCACGATCGAGGCCGAGGTAGAAGGCCGGCACCGCGAAGAACGGCGCCAGCAGCATCCACCAGCGCCCGGCGAGAAAGCCAAGAACTCCGAGCGCGGAGACGACCAAGACGAGACCCGTTTCAGGCATCGCTCTCGGTGCGGTTTCTTCCCCGTCCGGCGCGGCCTCGAACTCCTCGCCGGCCATGTTGGTTACACGCGCGCGCGTCCCCCACCCTAGGGTGGGGTTGCCACCCACCACCCACTGCGATCGACGCTACACGAGAAACTCGGACGCGTCTGTGCCGAATCTGTGTCGATTTCAGTCGGCGGTGACCACGCAGATCACCTGACCTGTCTTGACCGGCTGCCCCGGCGCGATCGACAGCTCGCGCACGCGCCCCGCCCGATGCGCGTGCACCTCGTTCTCCATCTTCATCGCTTCGACGATGCACAGCACCTGCCCCGCGTCCACCTCGTCGCCCTCGGCCACCTCGACCGCCAGCACTGTCCCCTGCATCGGGCTCACGATCGCGTCCCTCCCGGCGCCGCCCGCGCCGCGTCCACGCGCACGCTCGCGCCGGCGCCGCGCCAGCTCCGCAAAACCCGGCTCGGGTCGAAGCAGCCGCACCTCGAAGCGGCGGCCGTCGACCTCGACCGAACGCACGTCCTCTCGCAAGCCCGCCGTGGCCGGATCGGTTCCGGCGGTCGGATGCTCGGCCTCGAGCTCCGCCGCCCGCGCCGCCAGCAGCTCCGACTCGACCAGCCCGTGACACGTCTCCCCCTCGACGAAGCACGGATGCATCAGCAACGCTTTGTGGAAGCCGATCAGCGTCTTCACGCCCTCGACCACGAACTCGTCGAGCGCGCGAAGCATCCGCCGCCGCGCCTGCTCGCGGTCGCTGCCATGCACGACGAGCTTGGCGATCAGCGGGTCGTACAGCGACGAGACCGCACTGCCCGCCACGACGCCGGAGTCGACGCGCACGCCGGGTCCCGCCGGCTCCCGGTAGCGCGAGATCGTCCCCGGGGCGGGGAGGAACGCGTTCGAGACATCCTCCGCGTTGATCCGGCACTCGATCGCGTGACCGCTCAACCGGACGTCTTCCTGCCGCAGCGAAAGCGACTCGCCGGTCGCGATCAGCACTTGCTCGCGCACGAGGTCGAGGCCCGTCACCAGCTCGGTCACCGTGTGCTCGACCTGAATGCGCGTGTTCATCTCGAGGAAGAAGTACTCGCTCTCCCGAGAGAGCAGCCCCTCGATCGTGCCGGCGCCCTGATAGCTCACCGCCCGCGCGGCCTCGACGGCGATCGCACCGATCCGCTCCCGCAACGAAGCGTCGACGGCGGGCGAAGGCGTCTCCTCGACGAGCTTCTGATGCCGGCGCTGGATCGTGCAATCGCGTTCGCCGAGATGAATGACGTTGCCGTGTGCATCCGCGAGCACCTGCACCTCGACGTGGCGCGGATCCTCCAGGTAGCGCTCGACGTAGACCGAGGCATCGGAGAAGTAGGCCTCACCCTCGCGCCGAGCAGATTCGAACGCGCGGGCCGCCTCGCTCGACTCCCGCACGACCTTGAGCCCCTTTCCACCGCCGCCCGCCGACGCCTTGATCGCGATCGGCCAGCCGAGCTCGTCACCGAGCCGGCGAACCTCGTCCGCCGATTCGACCGCCTCGGTCACGCCCGGGATGATCGGGACGCCGGCGGCGCGCATCCGCTCGCGGGCCTCGATCTTCGAGCCCATCGCCTCGATCGCGTCCGGCGGAGGCCCGATCCAGACGATCCTGCGTTCCGCGCACGCACGCGCGAACCGTGCGTTCTCGGCCAGAAAGCCGTAGCCGGGATGGATCGCCTCCGCCCCGGCTCGCTCAGCCGCGTCGAGGATCCGCTCGTGGTGGAGATAGCTCTCCGCGGGGGAACCTCCCCCGATCAAATAGGCCTCCTCGGCGTAGGCGACGTGGGCGGCGCCGCGGTCCGCCTCCGAGTACACCGCCACGGTTCCGATCCCGAGCTCACGCAGGGTGCGAAAGACGCGGATCGCGATCTCGCCGCGATTCGCGACCAGGACTTTGCTGAAAACGGCCACGGCCCCTCGTATTCTCCCGTGCAATGAGCCTCCCGGACGTCCTGACGGTCGCACGCGCCGCGTCCGTTCCCTTCGTCGTCCTCCTCTACGCGTGGAGCTTCCACGGCCACAACTACTGGGCCACCGCCCTGTTCGCCGCCGCGATGGCGACCGACTGGTTCGACGGGCGGATTGCGCGCAGCCGCGGCCGGTCTTCTCCGCTCGGCTCGCTGCTCGACCCCGCTGCGGACAAGATCCTCGTCCTCGCCGTGCTGGTGATGCTCGTGGATCAGCGCGTCGTCCCCGGCTGGATGGTGGCGCTGATCGTCGTACGCGAGTTCCTGGTCACGGCGCTCCGACTCGCGGCGCTCGAGCGTGGCGTCGTCCTGCACGCCCGCGACCTCGGCAAGCTCAAGACCTGGTCACAGGCGGTGGCCGCGGCGATCGGCGGCTTCGCCGCGGCCGGTGCGTGGCGGGACGACATCGCCTGGTGGGCGCTGCTGGTCGCGGTGGTGCTGACGTGGATCTCGGGCCTGGACTACGCGCGCGCAGCGCCGCGACTGTGGCGCGGCGGCGCGACCGCCTGATCCTCGTCGTCCTCGAGGCCCGGCCCCAGCCCCGCCTGTCGCCACGCCGTCGGCGCCACGGACTGACTGCGCTCAAGCTCGATGGCGGCCAGGATGGCTTGGCGCTCCTCCTCGCTCGGTTCCGGGGTGATCTCGACGTCCACCACGCCTCAGGCTAAAGGCAGAGAGGGCGTCGCCGATAGGGGAGGGGTATGCGCCGCCGCCTCCTTCCGCATGTCTGCATGCTCGTAACGCTCCTCGCGACGTCACCGGTCGCCGCCGCTAAACCGGCGCCGTCGTGGGCACAGGCCGAGCTGAAGGCAGTGGTTGCTGCCGGTCTCATGGCCAAGGAGGCGGCGGCGCGTCCGAACGATCCCCTCACGCGCGGCGAGCTGGAGACGCTCGTCGCCGGGCTGCTGCACGCGGAGCCGGTGCCGGCGGCGACGCCGGCCTCGACCGTGACCCTGAGCGCACTCGACGCCAAGCTCGTCACCACGCTGGGCCTCGCCGGGACGGCCAAGCTCTTCAGCCGGGGCGCGAAGAACGCCGGCCTCACGATCCCGGCGAGGTTCGGCACGGAGACCGTCGCGCGTCTGCTCGGCCTGCGCACGAACCACCCGGCGGCGCTGGACAAGCTCGAGCTCTCACCCGGTGAGCCGGCCACGCACGCCGAAGCTGCCTATTCGGCCGCCCAGATCCTCCGCTTCGGCGACTGGGAGCCGCAGGACCTCCAGACGCTGGCGGCGACCTTCGTCCTCCCGGCGCCGACGCCGTGGCAGAAGCGGATTCTCACGACCGCCGCGCGCTTCATCGGCTATCCGTACGTCTGGGGCGGGGAGAGCGAGTCCACGAAGTCGCCGTTCGGATCGCAGGCGCACGGGGGCTTCGATTGCTCAGGCTTCGTCTGGCGTATCTACAAGCTGGAGCAGTACCCGGGCGGGGGGAAGCTCGCAGACATGCTGGAGGGCCGCACCACCTACGCCCTGAGCGGCGAGGTGCCGGCGGTCAGACGCATTCCGCTCGCGAAGCTCGAGCCCGCAGACGTCGTCTTCTTCGGCGCGAAGGGGTCTCGCTCGAAACCGGCTCAGGTCGACCACATGGGGATCTACCTCGGCAGCGGCTGGTTCATCCACTCCTCCCGCTACGGAGTGGCGCTGGCCCCGCTCTCCGGCTGGTACGAAAAGCGCTTCGCCTGGGGCCGCCGGCCCCTGGCAGAGGCCGGCCTCGTTTCCGCCTCGTAAGGCGTATTGCCTGCAAATCCCCCTTAGGGGGGATACGACGAGGGTGCCCACGCGAAAGAATCGCCCCGTCTGGCGTCTTCTTTCGGAGGTAATCGCAGATGTTGCAGTGGAAGCCCAAGTTGATCGCCCTCGTGGCCGTCCTAGTGCTCGTTGCGGCGCTCCTGGGCCAGTTCACGTGGGAGTCGTTCGCCGACCAATTCACCTGGTAGCACACTCGACGTGAGCTCCCAGGCGGTCATGCCCCGCCGGCTTACCGCCCTTATCCTCCCCGTTTGTCTGGCGGGCCTCGGTGTCCTCATCGCGGCCGGTTACGTGTTCGCGACGACGGCGCACAGCGGACGGGCTCTCATCAGCCTCGCCGCTCTGACGGCCGCGGCCACGCTGGCCGAGCGATTCCCGGTACCGATCAGCGCGGACGGCGGTGGTGTCGTCTCGCTCACGTTCGTCTTCGCCGTGGCGGCGATCGTTCTGTACGGCTGGGCTGCGGGCGCACTGCTGCTGCTGGTCGCGACCGGGATCATCCACGTCGCGCAGCACCGGCCCTTCCAGCGGATCGCATTCAACGTCGCCGTGCTCGCGATCGTCGCTCTCACAGCCGGTCTGCTCATCTCGCCGATCGACGGCGATACCGTCGGGGGGCTCGTGGCGCGCGTCCTCATCGCCGCGACCGCGGACTCGGTCGTGAACATTCTGTTCATCTCCGGCGCGATCGCGCTCAGCACAGGGCAGCGCTACGCGAAGCTCGTCCCGACGAACCTGCGCGCGACGATCACCCCGTTTGCGTTCATGGCGTCGGCGGCGCTCATGCTGGTGGTGTTGTGGGAGCGCTCCCCGGTCCTGGCGACCGCGCTGATCGGCCCCCTGCTGGCGATCTCGTTCTACCAACGCTCGACGCACCGCGCGCTGCGCGCGATGCGACTCGCGCTCACGGATCCGCTCACCGGACTCGGAAACCACCGTCACTTCCACGAACGTCTGCAGCGGGAGCTGCTCAACGCCGAGGAGCAGGGGACGCCCATCACGCTCTGCTTCGTCGACATTGACGACTTCAAGAAGATCAACGACCGTTTCGGCCATCCGTCCGGCGACCGCGTGCTCTCGCAGGTCGCGGGGAGGCTGCGTCAGGGCGGCGAGGCGTTTCGGCTCGGAGGTGACGAGTTCGCGCTCCTGCTCGCGGATCACGACGAGGGGACGGCGCTCACAGCTGCGAAATCGATCCTCGAGCGGATCGCCACGGTCGACTTCGACCACATCGGGACGGTCACGGTCAGCGCGGGGCTCGCAACGTTCCCCGTGCAGGGCCACGGACGTGACGAGCTCATCCGGCTCGCCGACAGCGCGCTCTACTGGGCGAAGGAGCACGGCAAGAACCGCGTGCGCATCTACCGGCCCGAGGTCGTCGAGCTGGCAGAGCTCAAGCGGCTCGCGGCGGGCCCGGACAAGGCGGCGCGCTATCGCGCCGCAGCCTCGCTCGCCAAGGCGGTCGACGCACGCGACACGTATACCGGCAGTCACTCGGAGCGCGTCAGCGAGCTCGCGGCTCGCGTCGCCCTACGGATCGGGCTCGATCCCGAGCAGGTCGAGCTCACCCGCCTCGCCGGCAGCTTGCACGACCTCGGCAAGCTCGCAATTCCGGAGGAAATCCTCCGGAAGCCCGGCGCACTGACCGACTCCGAGCGGCTCGTCCTCGAACGCCATCCGCAGATCGGCTTCCGGATGCTCGACAGCCTGGGCGTCGACCTCGTCGCCGACCTCGTACTGCACCATCACGAGCGGTGGGACGGCGCGGGCTACCCCGACGGCCTGCGCGGCGAGCGCATCCCCCTCGGCGCACGGATCATCTTCGTCACCGACGCGTACGACGCGATGACCTCGGACCGGGTGTACCGGCCAAAGCGTTCCTCGGATGCGGCGCTCACAGAGCTCGAGCGCTGTGCGGGCACGCAGTTCGATCCCGGGATAGTCGCGGCCTTCACGGAAGAGGTCGAAATGGCCTCTTCTCTAGCCGCGACGCCCGCTCTCGCCTCGTAGCGTCGTGGGGGAACCCATGGTTCCCCCACGGGCCCCTTCCTTCGGGGCTCGGCAACGCTGATGGTGGTTAGCGCTCCCGGCGAGACGCGGTCTCGCCTCCGCGCGCGAGAGCGAGCTCGCCTTAGAACGATCTGAGCGGTTTCGCCGTGCCGCGCGGGCGGCGGTGCTAACGCATCCCCGCCCGCGTCAGTTCGCCTGCGGTTAAGAGGTCCTAACTCAATGAGGTGTCCAGCTGCAGCCCGTAGGAGATGCGACGCTGGCGAGCTGTAACGTGCGACCGCCGAGTGGTAAACGCTCCCGCGAGAGGGTATCCAGGAAAGGAGTCATTGGTGGCGACACAGACTGACCTCGAACTTGAGATCAGTTCACTCGCGCTTGTGGACACGCACGAGCACTTGCTCCCTGAGGATCAGTGGGCGGGCGACAACGCGAAGCTGATTGAGCGAATGAAGGAGGCTGGCGAGTCGGGGTGGGGCGACGATCGTCCCGACATCCTTCAGGACCTCTTCATGAACTACGTGCCGAGCGATCTGGAGGTTGCCGGTGCGACGAAGGAGGCGATTCAGCGGCTGTTCGACCCGGCGGCTGGCGATCTCGAGGCTCGCTTCTCGGGGATCCGTGATGCCTGGGAGGCGACGCAATACACCGGCTACGGTGAGGCCGTTCGGCTGATTGCGCGGGAAGTCTATGACCTCGATTCGATCACGCCGGCGGGCTTGGAGGCTGCGCAGCGGCGGCTAGAGGAGCTTCGGCGGCCTGCCGAGCGGCTGCGCCTGCTGCGCGAGGTCGCTGGTCTCGATCACGTCCAGATCGATGACTTTCAGTGGGCGTGCGAGCCGGATGCGTCCGGCCCGGGCTTCTTCCTCTACGACCTTTCCTGGGCCGGCTTCGCCAACGGTGACGTCAAGCTCGAGGAGATCCAGCAGGAGACTGGTATCCAGGTTTCTCGGCTCGACGATCTACGCGAGGCGTTGGTCGCGATCTTTCGGCGTTACGCGCCCTGCGCGATCGCCGTCAAGGCTCAGCACGCGTACACGCGCACCCTCCGTTGGGAGGAGCGGTCGGACGAGGAGGCGGCACGGGCGCTCGCCGCCGCTCTTGCTGGTGGCAAGGAGGAGGCGACCCGGCTGGCGTTGGGCGACTGGTGCTGGGCGCGCGGCGTCGAGCTTGCCGTCGAGCACAACCTACCGTTCAAGCTTCACACGGGCCATCAGGCGGGCACGGGCCAGATGCCGATCGACTGGGTTCGGGCCGGAAATCTTTGCCCCCTCCTTGCGCGGTATCCCGAGGCGCGGTTCGTGCTGATGCACACCTCATACCCGTACAGCGATGAGCTTGTCTCGATTGCCAAGCACTATCCGAATGTGTGGGTCGATCTGTGCTGGGCGTGGTCGATCGACCCCTACAGTTCCGCTGACTTTGTGCGCCGCTTCTTGCACACCGTCCCGAGTAACAAGCTGTTCGGATTTGGCGGCGACACCTTCTGGCCGACGGCAGCCATCGCCTACTCGATCCAGGCCCGGCGCGGCCTTCAGCGCGCACTCGAAGCCGAGATCGCTGAGGGGGACCTAACTGAGCCAGAGGCGATCACAATCGCGCGCCGACTGATGCGCGACAATCAATACGCCTGCTTCGACATCGAGGGCACTCGCGCGGCTATTCGTGCGCAGCTCCAGCCTGCCGGAGTTGCGTAAGTCCGCGACGGACGTAGCCGTCCTAGCTCGATGAGTTCTCCAACTGCTGCCAGCAGATGAGGCAGCAGGCGAGTGCGAGGAAAGCTTCGTGGATGTCGTCGCGGCGGTCGGTGCGGATGAGGAGTCGGCGGCGGTTGTGCAGCCAGGCGAAGGTGCGTTCGACGACCCAGCGGTGTCGGCCGAGGCCGGAGCCGTGTTCGGTCTGGCGGCGAGCGATGATCGGCTTGACTCCGCGTTTCCAGATGAGCCGGCGGTACTTGTCGTGGTCGTAGCCGCGGTCGGCGATCAGCGTCCGCGGCCTGCGGCGCGGCCGGCCGACGCGGCCGCGGACATGTGGTACGCGGTCGAGCAGCTCGAGCAGTTGGGTGACGTCATTGCGGCTGGCGCCCGTGATAGTCCAGGCCAGTGGGATGCCACCGCCGTCTACGAGCAGGTGGTGCTTGCTGCCGGCGCGACCGCGGTCGACCGGGCTCGGACCCGTTTTGGCGCCCCCTTTTTCGCCTGCAGATGGCTGGAGTCGGCGATCGCGCGCTCCCATTCCAACTGGTCGAACGCGTGCAGCTCGGCGAGCAGCAGTTCGTGCAGCCGCTCCCACACTCCGGCCTGCTGCCAGGCGCGAAGCCGCCGCCAAGCCGTCATGCCGCAGCCAAAGCCGAGCTCTTGCGGCAGATGCTCCCAGCCGATCCCGGTGTGCAACACGAACAAGATCCCCTGCAACACCTGCCGGTCGGCGAGCGGCTTGCGGCCCGGATAGCGGAAACGCCGCTGCCTCACCGGCAGCAAAGGCTCGATCCGCTCTCATAGCCCGTCCGGCACCACCCACGGCTTCGCGCGCATCGACATCCTCCCGAGCTTGACGACGGATGCCGACGGACTTCGCCACCGCGAAACGGGTCCCTCCATTGAGTTAGAGGTTCTAAGGCCGCTTCGCGCGCCTTAACCTGGACAGACTCCGAGATCTGCCGACAGGTGCGGCTTATCTCGTCTCCATTTTGCGGGCAGGGTAGACGATGTCTGCGGGGATGCGGCCGCGGGTGAGGCGGCCGTGGTGGGTGCGGTCGAAGTCGTAGTAGGCGAGGTAACGGTCGAGCTCCCGCTTGAGGCTGGTGTAGCGGGGATAGAGGTAGCGGGCGAAGGCGGGTCGCCAGCACTCGTCGAGGATCGTCTTGTGCAGCGCTTCGACGTGCCCGTTCGTCTGCGGGCGGCCGGCGTGGATGTGGGTAAGGCGCGCTCCGAGCCGAGCGATCGTGGCGTGGAAGCGCTCGCCTCTGAACTCGTTGCCGTTGTCGGCGAGGATCCGGTCGAGCCGCCAGCCGGCCGCCTTCAGCTCGCGTGCGACGCGACGCGCGAGCGCCGAGGTCTGCGCCGCCGTCGGGTTGCCCTGCTTGCAGATGACGAGCTCGGCCCAGGCGAAGGAGGAGTAGACGTCGATCGCGGTCAGCTGCCAGATCGCGCCCTCGGTCCCGCGCAGGCGGCCAACGTAGAAGCAGTCGATGCCGACCAGCTCGCCGGGCCGCTCGACCTCGATGTGCGGCTCTGGCGCGGGCTCCCGCGGCGGCTCGTAGGGCGCCCGGTAGCCGGCAATCAGCGAGAGCCGCTTGGCGCGCGTGTTGAGCCCGTGCCGGCGCAGGCAGCGCCAGACGCCGTTCGGTGAGACGACGAGCCCGCCCCACCGCGGGCGCGCCAGCTCGCTCGCGATCCGCTTCGGCCCCAGGCCAGGGTGGCCGAGCGAGAAGGCGACGATCCGCTCCTCGACCAGCACCGAGAGCTGGTTGGGCATCTTCGGCCGCCGCCGCTCCCGTGGCCTGAGCACCTCCAGGCCCTGCCGGTCGACCTGCGCCTTCCAGGCGTAGTAGGTCGAGCGGTGCACGCCGAAGGTGCGACAGGCCCCGGAGACGGAGGTGCGGGCGGCGAGGTCAAACAGCTGCAGCCGGTAGCCGAACAGCACGTCATCATGCGACACGCGACTCAACTCCTTTCACTTGGCGGTGAAGGAGCGAGACTGAGTCGCAAGTCGGACAGCGCCCGGCCTCGGCCGGGCGCTGTCACGATCAAACCTCTATCGGCCTCCCGGTTGTCGGGAGAACTCGGAGACAGTCCACCTTAACCTCCGGCCGCTTTGCTGGTTTAGGGTCGCGCGCTTTAGAGGTACGAGTCCGGTATGAACCGCGAACAGCGACGCCATCCGGACAAGGAATCGCCGCCCAGGCCGCCGCAGGTGAAGGAGCTTCTCGACAAGAGCTCACCAGACGACGAAGCGAGCGCGCGGGCCAAGTCGCACCGCCACAAGAAATCGACGGCCGACAAGTGGAACCAGTAAACCGTGGGGGAACCCATGGTTCCCCCACGCGCCCCCTCCTGTGGGCTCGGCAACGCTGATGGTGGTTAGCGCTCCCGGCGAGACACGGTCTCGCCTCCGCGCGCGAAGGTTCACTCGCCCAAGAAGGATCTCGGCGACTTCGTCGTGACGCGGCGGTGCTGAAGCATCCCCGCCCGCGTCAGCTCGCCTCCCGCTAAGGCCGCTTCGCGTGCCTTAGCGTCCGGCCTTCACGGGCACCGGATTAGAGCGGGATATTCCCGTGCTTACGGCGCGGCCTTGGTTCCTGCTTCGTCAGCGCAGTCTCCAGCGCGTCGATGAGAATCGGACGCGTTCGTCGGGGCTCGATCACCTCGTCGACATAGCCCCGCTCGGCCGCGGTGTACGGGTTCGCGAACCGCTCGCGGTAGTCCTCGATCAGCTCGGCCCGGCGCGTCTCCGGGTCGTCGGCCTCCTCGAGCTCCTTCCGGAAGATGATGTTGACCGCGCTCTCCGGGCCCATCACCGCCACCTCGGCCGTCGGCCACGCGAAGTTGAAGTCGGCACGGATGTGCTTGGAGCTCATGACGTCGTACGCGCCCCCATACGCCTTGCGCGTGATCACCGTCAGCTTCGGCACCGTCGCCTCGGCGAAGGCGTACAGCAGCTTGGCGCCGTGCCGGATGATCCCGCCCCACTCCTGCTGCGTTCCGGGCAGGAAGCCCGGCACGTCCACGAACGTGACGAGCGGGATGTTGAAGGAGTCGCAGAGCCGGACGAAGCGGGCGGCTTTCACCGAGGAGTCGATGTCCAGCACGCCTGCGAGGGAACGCGGCTGGTTGCCGACGATGCCGACGGGATGGCCGCCGAGGCGTGCAAAGCCGCACACGACGTTCTCCGCCCACAGCTCGTGGACCTCCAGAAACTCCCCCTCGTCGATGACCGGCCGGATCACGTCGTGCATGTCGTACGGCTTGTTCGGGCTGTCCGGGATCAGCGTGTCGAGCTCGGGCTCCTCGCGTTGACGCGAATCGGACGGCTCCGCGAAGGGCGGCGGATCCATGTTGTTCTGGGGAAGGAACGAGAGGAGATAGCGGGCGTCTTCGAGACAGGCCTTCTCGTCCGGCGCGCTGAAGTGCGCGACCCCGGACTTCGACGCATGCGTCGACGCGCCGCCGAGCTCCTCGAAAGTCACCTCCTCGCCCGTCACGGTCTTCACGACGTCGGGGCCCGTGATGAACATGTACGAGGATCCCTCCACCATGAACACGAAGTCCGTGATCGCGGGCGAGTACACGGCGCCGCCCGCGCACGGCCCCATCACGAGGGAGATCTGCGGGATCACTCCCGAGCACTGCACGTTGCGCCAGAAGATCTCCGCGTAGCCGGCCAGCGACACGACACCCTCCTGGATCCGGGCCCCACCGGAGTCGTTGATCCCGATCAGAGGGCAGCCGAACTTGAGCGCGAGATCCATGACCTTGCAGATCTTCTCGGCGAAGACCTCGCTCAGCGAGCCGCCGAAGACCGTGAAGTCCTGCGAGAAGACGAAGACTTTGCGGCCGAAGATCGTCCCGTAGCCCGTGACGACTGCATCGCCGTACGGCCGGCGCTCGAGCATCCCGAAGTTCGACTCGCGATGGCGGACGTAGCGGTCGAGCTCGACGAACGAGCCCGGATCGAGCAGCTCGACCAGGCGCTCGCGGGCGAGCAGCTTCCCCTGCTGGCGCTGCCGCTCGATCGCCTTGTCCGTGCCGGCATGCTCCGCCTCGTCACGGAGCTGCTGCAGGCGGTCGAGCTTCGACTCCGTCGATTCTGCCCTCGGCTCGTCGGTTGTCGCCATGGACGGAGCCTAGTATGGCTATCGCGTGGACGAGTTCAGGCTCCTCGGGCCGCTCGAGGTAGTGATCGGCGGCAAGCCGGTCGACATCGGAGCCGCGAAGCCGCGCGCGCTCCTCGCGCTGCTGCTGCTGCACCGGAACCAGGTCGTATCGACGGAGCGCCTGATCGACGAGCTCTGGGCGGACGAGCCGCCGGCACGCGCGACGAAGACCCTCCAGGTCTACATCTCGCAGCTGCGCAAGGCGCTCGGCCCGGACCGCCTCGTCACGCGCCCACCCGGATATCTGCTGCGGGTAGAGCCCGGTGAGCTCGACCTCGAGCGCTTCGAGCAACTCGCGGCCGACGCACGCAAGCGGCTTGCAAACGGTGACGCGACCGGTGCCCGCGACGAATTCCGTGAGGCTCTCGACCTCTGGCACGGTCCGCCAGAAGGCCCGGCCGCCCGACTCGAAGACTTGCGGCTGTCGGCACGCGAGGACTGGCTCCACGCCGCGCTCGAGTCGGGCGAGGCCGCGGGGGTGATCCCGGAGCTCGAAGAGCTCGTCGCCTCGCAGCCGTTGCGCGAGCGGCCGCGCGAGCTGCTTATGCTCGCGCTCTACCGCTCGGGCCGGCAGGCCGACGCGCTCGAGCTGTTCCGCCGCACACGCGAGTTGTTCGTCAACGACTTGGGAATCGAGCCGAGCGCGGCGCTGCGCGAGCTCGAAGGCGCGATGCTGCGACAGGAGCCTGCGTTGCAGCTACGCGCACGAACGCCGCCCCCCGACGCGCCGGAGCGAAAGCGCAGCCGCGCGTGGCTCCTGGTCCCTGCCGCGGCGGCCCTCGCCATTGCCGGGGTGAGCGCAGCGCTCCTGGTCCGCGACGGCGGCGGCACGACCGCCAAGACGACGACACAGCGGGCGAACCCGGAGCTGCGCGTCTTCGTCTTCAAGCTCGAGAACTTCCTCGAGCAGTCGCATGAAGGCCGCGTCGCGGTCGGGCGCGCCCTCGCGGGCGCCCTCGACTGCAGCCTCTCGCCGCAGGTGGCCGCGGCGCAGCTCGACGGCGTCCAGCAGAACCGGCAGAGCCTGCTCCAGCAGGTGGCGGCGCTCCACGTCCCCGAAGGCGAGGGCGCTCTATCCGCATCCGACCTCTTTCAGCGGGCGACGCGCTCGTCGATGGCCGCGGACGAGATCTACCGCGACTGGCTGCGCGACCGCACCGGCTGCCCGCGTGGATCGAACCTACCGGCAGCCGCACGCGACGCGGATGTGCGCGCGACGGCCCTCAAGCGGCAGTTCGTTCGTGCGTTCAACCCGCTGGCGAGGAAGTTCGGCCGGCGGATCTGGCGCGCGGATCAGTTCTAGGAGGGCAACGTGTAGCAAGCGCGCGTGACAGGGCGCAGCGACCACGCCTTGAGCAACTCGACGGGGACGACGGTGCTGCACACCGAGCCACGCGTGTCCTTCCGGACGTGCCAGCGCCCTCGTGCATCGGTGCGGAAGATCGTCGGTAGCGCGCCGAACGTCGCGACGGCGTAGCTCGTGCCCGAATAGCGCCCGTAGTAGGTGCGTCCCGCGACGGGGCCACGGACTTCGACACCGGGGTGCGCCGTGACGTACGCGCTGCGCAACCGGGCCTTGACGGCCTGCGTCGCGGGGAGGTTCTCGGCCATCCACGCGTCACCGCAGCCGAGGACCGGCGGCGTGAAGATGGCGCCGGCCTCGTCATATTTGCCCCACGTCTTGGTGGGTAGACCGCCCCAGACGATCAGCGAGCTGCCCGTCCACACGGCCGTCGGCTCCACGCTGCTGGGCAGCGGGCCGTGCGTAAAGACCGTCCATTGTTTCGCGCCGGGAATGAGTGCCGCGCCGCCGCGCTTGTCGCCCCAGACGAGCAGTCGCGTCCCGTCCCACGCGACCACCTTCCCGACGCGACCGCGCGGCAGCGCAGGCAACCTGCGCCAGCGATTCGTGCTCGGGTCGTAGGCGGACGCGGCGCGCGAGCCGCCGGCGATCAACACCTCCCGGTGTCCATCCCAGACGGCGGCCGCATTCACGGAGTGCGGCCGGGGAGTGGCGATGGTCCTCCACGTGTTGCGCGCCGGGTTGTAGGCGGCGGCGCGCGTCGCGAGGACGACGATGAACTCCTTGCCCGTCCACACCCCGAGCGGCTGCTGGCTACCTGGGAGAGGTGCCTGCCGCAGCGCCCGCCACGTGTTCGTCGCAGGGTTGAAGGCGACGCCGTCCTTGAAGGCGTCCCCGCAGCAGCCGCCTCCCCAACCGATCAGCTCCCGGCCGGTCCAGGCGACGGCGCCGAAGCCGTCGTGAATAGCCAGGAGGCGCGAGCCCGGAAGCCGGCGCCACCGATCGCTCGTCGGGTTGTAGGCCAGACGGGTGCCTTGTCCCCAGACGAGCATCTCCTTGCCCGTCCAAACGGAGCTCAGACCCATGAACCCACTGGTCTGCCGTGGTGGCGTCAGCCGGCGCCACGCCTTGGCGCGGGGGTCGTACGCGGCCGCGACGTTTGCGGCGCCCGTCGAATACGGCCTCCCGTGCGCGTCGAGGGCCGTGAGCTGGTCGCGGCCGAAGACGAGCATCTCCTTGCCGGTCCAGACGCTCGTACGGGCGTTGAACTCGGGGCTGATCGGCGCGGCGGACAGGCGGGCCCAGGTTCCGGCCTGCGGTGCCGCCGTGGCGCCGGCAGGCGTGAGTAGGAAGACGAAGGCGAGTGCGAGGCTGTTTCGGCGGAGCTTCATCGGGATCCTCCCGGTCGTTGTGCTCCCACCATCGGCCCACGTGGCTAAGCGGCGGCAAAGCGCAGGCAAAAGAGGCGGTAAAGGACGAGTTAAGGTCGCACGGTGGCCCAAGTCGACCGCTCGACGATCTGGCCCTACCGCGACGGCGAGCCGGGGCAGTTCTACTACCAGCGGTACGCGCATCCGACCGGGGTCGAGGCGGAGCGAAGGCTCGGCGAGCTCGACGGTGGTCACGCGCTGCTCTTCTCCTCGGGCGCGGGTGCGACGACTGCGCTCGTCCTGACCGTGCTCTCCCCCGGCGACACGATCGCGCTCGCCGAGGGCGCCTACTTCGGCACCGGCGTGCTGTTCGAGGAGCTCGAGCGCTGGGGTCTGCGTCACGTCGAGTTCGACCAGACGGGGCCGCCACCGGACGGCGTCCAGCTCGTCTGGCTCGAGGCGCCTTCGAACCCGTTCCTCACGATGCCCGACCTCGA
>DASWEF010000061.1:0-15291 GCA_036394855.1 Gaiellaceae bacterium
CATCGACGGCGTCAACACCGAGGATCTGATCTCGATCCTGCCGACGTTCGCGCGGCTCGGCGTCCAGGTCGACGTCGGCGAGGACTCGGTTCACGTGTCGCCGAGCCAGGAGCTTCGGGTCGAGAACGACATCGGCGGCCACATCCCGAAGATCGAGGACGGACCCTGGCCGGCCTTCCCCTCGGACTGCACGTCGATTGCGCTGACCGTCGCGACGCAGGCCCAGGGCACGATCCTCATGTTCGAGAAGATGTTCGAGAACCGGCTGTTCTTCACGGACAAGCTCGTGAGCATGGGCGCGCGGATCATCCTCTGCGATCCCCATCGCGCGGTCGTGACCGGACCGGCCAAGCTCCGCGGGCAGCGGATGGAGAGTCCGGACATTCGCGCGGGTATGGCCATGCTGCTCGCGAGCCTCTGCGCGGAGGGCGCGTCGACGATCGGCGCCGTGTACCAGATCGACAAGGGCTACGAACGGATCGACGAGCGCCTGCGTGCGCTCGGCGCGCAGATCGAACGCGTCGAGGGTTGATGGCGGCGACAGGACAAGGACGTGCGAGCGCACGCGTGAACGTCGCCGGGCGCGGCGAGACGAACGTCGGCACCGGGGTCCCGGTGCTCGACCACCTCCTCTCGCTGCTGGCCGCCTATGCGTCCTTCGACCTCGCCCTGGAGGTCGAGCCGGGCAGCCCCGAGATCGAGATCACGGCGGCGGCGCGTTCACTCGGCGAGGCGCTTGCGGAGCCCCTGCGCGCCGAGAACGTGCGAGGCCACGGATCGGCCGTCATCCCGGTGGACGAGGCCCTCGCGCACGTCACGCTGGAAGCCTCCGGACGGCCGCTGCTCGTCTCGAATGCGGACCTCTCGCAGGCTCGGATCGCGGGCCTGGCGGGCGACCTGGCTGCACGTTTTCTCGACGAGTTCGCGCAGACCGCCGGCCTCACGTTGCACGTGCGGCTCGTCGAAGGCAGCGACACGCAGCACGTGCTCGAGGCGATCTTCAAGGCGCTGGGCGTCGCATTGGCCCAAGCGTGCCGGCCGCGGAGGAGGGAGAACGAATGAAAGAGGTCGTGCGCACCGAGGCAGCACCCGCGCCGTTCCAGGGCGCCCCCTACTCACAGGCGATCAAGGGAGCCGGTCTCGTCTTCGTTGCGGGCCAGGTCTCGCTCAAGCCGGATCACGCCGACATCGTCGGCGAGACGATCCAGGAGCAGACCGAGCAGATCATGACGAACCTGCGGGCGATCCTGGAGGCGGCGGGCAGCAGTCTCGATCGTCTCGTGAAGACGACCGTCTTCCTCCAGAGCCTCGACGACTTTCCCGGCATGAACGAGATCTACAAGAGGCACGTCGGCGACCAGCCGCCCGCCCGCTCGACCGTCGAGGTCGCCAAGCTACCGTCCGGCGCGCTCGTCGAGATCGAGGCCATCGCGCTGGCGTAGTCGGTGGACCGCACAATCGAGGACTTCGTGCGCGGTCTGAACCTCGACGCGTACCTCGTCGGCGGCGCGGTCCGCGACGAGCTCCTCGGGCTGGCATCGAAGGACGCAGACTTCGTCGTCCCCGGCGTCGACCACGAGGGTCTGCGCGCAGCGCTCGAGCCGCACGGGCGGGTTGAAGATCTCGAGGTCGCGGGACGGCGCGTCGGCGCCCGCCTCTACCCCCGGGACGCCACGCTGCGACGTCTCGCGCCGGCCGGCATCGAGTTCGCGCCTCCTCGCGCCGAGCGCAGCACAGGGCCCGGGCGGCACGACTTCGAGATCGTCGCCGACCCGGAACTCTCCATCGAGGACGATATGGCGCGTCGCGATTTCACCGTGAACGCGATGGCGCGAAGGTTGGCGACGGGTGACCTCGTCGATCCGTTCGGAGGCGCCGACGACCTGAAGCACGGCGTGCTCCGGACCGTTCGTCCACGCAGCTTCGCCGAGGATCCGCTCCGACTCGTGCGCGGACTGCGCCTCGTGTCCCAGTTCGGGCTGGATCCCGACGCCGCGACCGTCCAGCAGATGCGCGACGAGGCCGCGAGCGTGAGCCTCGTGTCCGGCGAGCGAGTCGGCGGAGGTCTCCGCTCGGACGGCATGGGAGAGCTCTCCAAGCTCTTGCTCGGCCGAGAGCCCGCGAAGGCGCTTCGACTCGCACGCGAGACGGGCGTCCTCACTGCCTTGCTCCCCGAGCTCGAGCAGACGATCGGATTCGACCAGCGGAGCGAGCGCCAGCAGCTCCCGCTCGACGAGCACATCTTCGCCGTCGTGCAAGCGGCCTCCGACGCCGGTGCGCCGCTTGCAGTCCGGCTGGCGGCGCTCTTCCACGATGCCGGCAAACCCGGCGCAAACGGCAAACACGCTGAGCGCGCGGCAGAGCTGGCGGCGACCGCACTGCGGAGGCTCCGTTACCCGAGCCGCATGCGGACGCACGTGACGCGGATCGTGAGGTCGCACGCGTTCCGCCTCGACGAAGTCGACGAGCTGTTCGCGCGACGCTTTCTCCGCGAGCACGGCGACGAGCTCGCGTTCGACCTCGTGGCGCACAAGGAGGCCGATCTGCGCGGCAAGCACGTGTCCCAGCAGGAGCTGGACGCCGCAGCGAGGCTTCGCACTCTCCTCGAGCAGGAACGCGTGAAGCCGCACCGGCTCACCGAGCTCGCGGTCGACGGGGCCGATCTGATGGGCCTCGGCTACCGGGAAGGCCCCGCGCTCGGGCAAGCGCTGGATGCGCTCCTCGACGTGGTCGTGGAGGACCCGGACCTGAACACGCGCGAGGAGCTCCTGGAGCGCGCGCGTCGGCTCCTCAGATGAGCCTTTCCGTCATCCGCTGGGACACGCCCGGCCCGTTCGAGGTCGCGTTCTCCATGCGCCTGGGCGGGGTGAGCGCAGGCCCCTTCGAGTCGCTCAACCTCGGCCTGCTCACCGACGACGGGCCCGCGAACGTGCAGGAGAACCGGCGCCGCCTCTGTGAGGCGGTCGGCGCCGAGGTCGAGCGCCTCGCGATGAACCGCCAGGTTCACGCCGCGACGGTCAATCGGGCCGAAGCGGGGGAGCGTGGCAAGCCCGGAGACGGACTGTGGACGGACGAGCCGGACCTCCCGATGCTGAAGGTGACCGCCGACTGCCTCCCGGTCGCGCTCGCTCGAGAGAACGGGAGGCCGGCGCTCGCGCTCCTCCATGTTGGTCGGCTCGGACTGCTCGAGGGGATTCTCGAGGCGGGGGTTGCGATGCTCGGCGACCGGGTCAGCGCCGTGATCGGACCCGGAATCGGGCCCTGCTGTTACGAGGTCGGAGACGAGATCGCCGACGCCTACCGAGACCGGTTCGGTGCGACGGCGCTGAAGGGACGAAACCTCGATCTCTGGTCGGTGAGCGAGCGCGTGCTCCGCAACGCGGGTGTCGCCTCGATCGAGCGCGTCGACCTCTGCACGGCGTGCAATCCGGACCTCTTCTTCTCCCACCGTCGCGACCAAGGGGTGACCGGGCGTCAGGGGGTGATCGGCTATATCGCCTGAGGCGGTCCGCGCGAACTACGCACGCATCCGCGAGGAAGTCGGAGACCGCGTGACCCTCGTCGCAGCGACGAAGTACGTGTCGCTCGCGGAGATGGCCTTCCTGGCGGAAGCGGGCGTCGAGGTCGTCGGCGAGAACCGCGCGCAGGATCTCGAACGGAAGCATGCCGAGTACGGCGATGTGTTCCGCTGGCACTTCATCGGCAAGCTTCAGTCCAACAAGGCGAAGGTCGTCAATCGGATCTGCGAGCTCGTGCACTCCCTCGACTCCGAGTCGGCAGCGAGGCGCCTCACGGTGCCGGCGTTGCTGGAGGTGAACCTCGCCGGCGAGGAGACGAAGTCCGGGGTCGCGCCGGAGGAGCTGCCACGCTTCCTCGAGCTCTACGGCGACGTCCGCGGTCTCATGACGATGCCGCCGGAGACCGAGGATGCCGAGGCGTCGCGTCCCTACTTCCGCCGCCTCCACGACCTCGCCGTCGAGCTCGGGCTGACGGAGCTGTCGATGGGAACGAGCCAGGATTACCGCGTCGCCGCAGAGGAAGGAGCAACGCTCATCCGCGTGGGGTCAGTCCTATATGGGGACTAAGACCGAGCGAAAGCTGCGCGTTCGCTCGGGGTTGGTTACGCCGCTTCGCGGGGAACGTGTGCGGGCAAAGCCCGCACACTTCTACTGGTTCGGTTGGCGGACGTTTCCATCACGCGGTCGGCGGCGCTTGCAGCGTCACCGACCGCGTTAGTCCGCCTACAGCTAGTACGGCTGCGCTCGCACTAGCTTCCGGCCTTGGTGGGCTTGGTGGTCGTGCGGTTCAGGGCTTCCACGAGAATCTGGAGCCCGGCCGATCAGGCGCGTAACATTCCCGCCAAATGGGCTTCGCCGACGTTTGGAACAAGACCCTCGTCTACTTCGGCATCGCCGAGGAGGAGGACTGGGACGAGGAGGGCTACGTCACCGACGAGGACCTCCAGCGCAGCTATGCGGAACGTCCGAACGTTCGCCGCCTGGCCCCGCGCCGGCGCGATCGGGAGTTCGACGACTGGACCGATCCCGAGCCGACGGGAGAGCGGACGGCGGTCCTCCGACCCCGGGTTGCGGCTGTGCCCGGACCCGCTTCGGTGCGCGTCCACCTGGTCGTGCCCCGCAGCTTCAACGACGCGCAGCAGATCGCAGACAAGTTCAAGGAGTCGATCCCGGTCATCCTCAACCTCCAGAGCACGGATCAGGACCTCTCCAAACGGCTGATCGACTTCGCGAGTGGACTCACGTACGCACTCGAGGGCGGCATGCAGCGCGTCGCCGACAAGGTCTTCCTGCTGACGCCGCGAAACGTCGAGGTCTCGGCCGAGGAGCGCGCGCGGCTGCTCGAGCGCGGCGGCTTCTTCAATCAGGCCTGATCAAGGAAACCTGTTCGTGAGGCAGAACTGAGCCTCATGGCCGCTGGCGCCATGCTCGGCTTGCTCTTCGACGTGGTCGACGACGTCGAGAGCTTCGTGCTCGTCTTCATCTACGTCTACTCGCTGTTGATCCTCGCGTACATCATCACGTCCTGGGTGCGGCTGCCGTACTCGACGTGGCTGAACCGGATCCAGCGCTTCCTCTACGACGTGTGCGACCCCTACCTGCGCCTGTGGCGGCGCGTCCTGCCGACGTTTGGCCCGCTCGACCTCTCACCGGTTGTCGGCGTCGCTTTCCTGTTCATCCTGCGCGCAGTTCTCATCAACATCCTCGATCGCCTGCACTGAAAGGGGAGACTCATGACACTCACTCCCGTCGAGATCAGACACATCAAGCCGGCGAAGAGCATCTTCGGCGGTTACCGCAGACCTGCAATCGACGATCTGCTCGACGAGATCGCGGCGAGCTTCGAAGACGTCTGGCGCGAGCGAGCCGACTTCGCCGACAAGATCGAGCAGCTGGAAGAGGATCTCGTCCGCTATCGCGAGCTCGAGGCGTTGCTGCGAACGACGCTCGTCTCCGCCGAGAAGGCGGCTGCGACGTTCAAGGAACAGGCCCGCAAGGAAGCGGACCTCATCGTCGAAGAGGCCCGTGCCGAAGCCCGTTCGATCACGCGTCGGGCGCGCGGGGACCACGACCGGCTTCTCGCGGAGGTGCGCCGGATGCGCTCGCTGCTGACCTCGGCCCTCGCACTGGTCGACGACGAGCCGCCTGCCTCGGCAGCTGAGGCCGAGGCCGCGTAGACGGCTAAACTTCGCTGCATGGAAGCGGTTTCCACGCGCCTGCGGCTGCGGGTGGCTCCGGGCGCGGCGCGCGCCGGGGTCGTCGGCCGCCACGGCGATGCATGGAAGGTGCGTGTCGCTGCACCGCCCGAGCGCGGTCGCGCGAACGAGGCGGTCGTTCGCCTGCTGGCAGAGACGCTGTCCGTTCCGCGTGAGGCGGTGACCCTCGTTTCGGGGCACGGCGGCCGGGACAAGATCGTCGAGCTGACGGGACTGGGCCCGTCGCAGATCGAGCGCCGGCTGTCCTCCGCCGTCGGAAAGGAGCGCCGCTCGTGACCGCGATCGACGTCGACCGTTTTCGCGAAGCCCTCGTCGAGGAGCGTCAGCGTGTGACGGCCGCGATCGAAAATCTTCACGACGATCACCGGGGCTCGATGGCCGAGGAGAGTGGCGAGGACGCGGTTTTCGACAACCATCTCGCGGATACGGCGACGGAGACCTACGACCGCGAGCTCGACTACACGCTCGAGGAGAACTCGGAGCACGTCTTGGCAGACATCGACGCAGCGCTGAAGCGGATCGAGGGCGGGACCTACGGAATCTGCACGAACTGCGGCAAGCGAATCGCCGAGGAACGGCTGGAGGCGCGCCCGTGGGCGACCCTCTGCATCGGCTGCCAGCGCGAACGCGAGCGTCGATGACTGAACGTCTCCCCGCGCGGCCGGCGGACGTTCGCGTGGGCTCGACGACGGACGGATTGACACCGATCTCGATGGCAGAGCGGCCCTTCGGGGCGAGCTGGCCGCAATGGGCGAGCCTCGCCGCGGTTGCACTTGCCGCGCTCGGTGCGGACCAACTCACGAAGGCCATCGTGACGAGCCGCCTCGACTTGAACGACGAGGTACACATCGTGGGGCCTTTCTCGATTCACCACGTCACGAACTCGGGAATCGCCTTCGGTCTCTTCGCGAGCGCGACGTCGCTCGTGATTCTGCTCACGGGTTTTGCCGTCGCGTGGATGCTCTACTTCTTCGCGCGCTCCGGCTCCAGGCATCCCGTGCTTCCCGTCGCGCTCGGCCTGGTCATCGGCGGTAGCGTGTCGAATCTCGTCGACCGAGTCCGCCTGGGCCATGTCACCGACTTTCTGGACTTCCGCTACTGGCCGGCCTTCAACCTCGCCGACACCTTCATCGTCGTGGGTGTCGCCGCTCTCCTCCTAGCGCTCGTGGCGTCGGACCGGAAAGCCGCCCAGCCGCAGCGCGTGCGTGAAGCAACGCGTTCCTGACACCGCCGCCGGCGAGCGGCTCGACCGTTTCCTCGCCTCGCTCCCCGAGGTGGGATCCCGGGGTGCTGCGGAGCGGCTGCTCGAGGGCGGGGGTGTTCGCGTCGACGGTCTGCCGCAGGGAAAGAGTCATCGGCTGGCCGGAGGCGAGCAGGTCGAGTTCGAGTCGCCGGATCGTCCCCCGACCGAGCTTGCCCCGGAAGCGATGGAGTTGCGGATCGCCTACGAAGACGAGCATCTCGTCGTCGTCGACAAGCCGGCCGGGCTCGTCGTCCATCCTGCACCCGGGCACGCAACCGGAACGCTCGTTCACGGTCTCCTGGCGCATGACGTCGCCGGCGGCGAGACCGCACGTCCCGGCATCGTGCACAGGCTCGATCGCGATACGTCCGGCTTGATGGTCGTCGCCCGTTCGGAGGAGGCGCACCGGCGGCTTCAGGCTCTCGTCCGGAATCGTGCGCTCGAGCGGCGCTACCTGGCTCTCGTCGTGGGCCGGCCGCGCTCGCGCAGCGGGCGCATCGAGGCGCCGATCGGCCGCGACCGGCGCGATCCGTTGCGGCGCTCCCTCGACACCGCGTCTCCGCGTGAGGCGGTGACGCATTTCGAGCTGCTCGAGCTGTTCCGGCGCCACGCCCTCCTCGACGTCAAGCTCGAGACGGGCCGGACACACCAGATCCGCGTTCACCTCGCAGCGATCGACCTGCCTGTCGCGGGCGACGCCGTCTACGGGCGGCCGCGCGAGCTCGGTCTCGAGCGGCAGTTCCTGCACGCGGCCCGCCTCGGCTTCGCCCACCCGTTCACGGGTGAGCGCGTCGACGCGGAGTCCCCGCTGCCGGACGACCTTGCGGCCGCGCTGGCTGCCGCACGAACGACTTAGAGCTCCGAACTCCCGAGCGAGGAAGGAGTGCGCGGGCTGCGCCCGCGCACGTTTCCCGCAAAGCGGCGTACCACTAAAGCGGCCGCTAGAATAGCGGCCGCTAATACCCGACCCGGTGGATTACCTGGGTGGCGGTGCCGGCGATCGACGGATGCCGGTTCCAGCCAGGCCCGCCGGCCTCAACCGCTCCACCAACCAGAAGGGGGACCTGATCCCGATGTCCGTCGTCTCTATGCGCGAGCTGCTGGAGGCCGGAGTCCATTTCGGCCACCAGACGCGACGCTGGAATCCCAAGATGCGCCGCTTCATCTTCACGGAGCGCGGCGGCATCTACATCATCGATCTGCAACAGACGTTGCAGCTGCTGGAAGAGGCCCATGCGTTTGCCCGCAACCTCGCCGAGCGCGGCGGTTCGGTCCTCTTCGTGGGAACGAAGAAGCAGAGCCAGACGGCCGTGGAGGAGCAGGCGAAGCGTGTCGGCATGCCCTACGTCAACCATCGCTGGCTCGGTGGACTGCTGACGAACTGGCGCACCATCTCGGACCGGATCGACCGGCTTCACGAGCTCCGGCGGCTGAAGGAGGAGGGGCAGCTCGACCTTCTGCCCGCGAAGGAGCGAATCTCGATGCTGAACGAGCTCGAGAAGCTCGATGAGAACCTCGGCGGGGTCGCCGACATGAAGCGCCAGCCCGACGCCGTCTTCATCGTCGATCTGCGCAAGGAGCAGCTCGCCGTACGCGAGGCGCGCCGGCTCGGGCTGCCGGTGGTGGCCCTCGTCGACACGAACTGCGACCCGGACGAAGCCGACTACGTCATCCCGGGCAACGACGACGCGATCCGCTCGTGCGACCTGATCGTGCGCGTGATCGCCGACGGCATCGCGGCGGGACAGCAGAAGGCAACGCCTGCAGACTTCGCCCCGGCGACTGCAAACGGAGCGCCGGCAGCGGAAGAGCCGACCGTTCCCGAAGGCGACTACGAGCAAGTCGCACCGCGCGAGGAGCCGGTTGCGGAAGAGCCGGTTGCGGAAGAGCCGGCCGTGGAGGAGCCGGTCGCTGAAGAGGCGCGCGCGGATGGCTGAGATCTCCGCGGCGCTCGTCAAGGAGCTCCGCGACCAGACCGGCGCGCCGATGATGGACTGCAAGCGCGCACTCCAGGAGACGAACGGAGACATGGAGGCGGCGATCCGCGTCCTGCGCGAGAAGGGCATGGCGGGCGCCGCGAAGCGCTCCGAGCATGCGACGCCCGAGGGGAAGGTCGGCTACCGCCTTGCCGAGGACGCCCGGCGCGGGACGATGGTCGCCATCGGGTGCGAGACGGAAGCCGTCTCGAACAACGACGAGTTCCTCGCGTTCGCGAAGAAGGTGCTCGAGGTCGTCGAGGCGAACGGTCCCGGCGCCGAAGCGGAGCTCGAGGACGAGCGCGCGCAGCTAGCCGGCAAGCTCAAGGAAAACATCGTCGTCGCGGGCGCCGCGAGGTTCGAGGCCGTCGACGGCGCGAAGATCGCCGCTTACGCGCATCCGCCGCGCAACAAGATCGGAGTACTGCTGCAGATGCGCGGCGGCTCGGAGGATCTCGCCCGTAAGGTCGCGATGCACATCGCGGCGATGAAGCCGGGCTGGATCGGGCGCGACGACGTTCCCGAGGACACCGTGGCCCAGGAACGCGAGATCTACGCGAGCACCGACGAGGTGCAGTCCAAGCCCGAGCAGGCGCGCGACAAGATCGTCGAGGGCATGTTGAACAAGCGCTTTTTCGGCGCCAACGTCCTCGTCGACCAGGAGTGGATCCACGATTCCGGCAAGAAGGTCGGGCAAGCGCTGCAGGACGAGGGCGCCGAGGTGCTCGAGTTTGAGCGCTTCGAGCTGAGCAGCTAATGCCTGTCCAGTCCGAAGAGGCGGCAGCCGCGCCAGTCGAGACGGGGCCGGTGTTCCGGCGAATCCTGCTCAAGCTTTCTGGCGAATCGCTCATGGGCGACCGCGAGTACGGCATGGACCGCGAGACGATCGACGCGGTCGCCGAAGAAATCGTCGAGGTGCAGACATCCGGTGTCGAGACGGGGATCGTGGTCGGCGCTGGGAACATCTACCGCGGCATGGCGGCTGCGGCCGAGGGGATGGACCGCGCCACCGCCGACTACGCGGGGATGCTCGCAACCGTCCTCAACTCACTCGCGCTGCAGGACGCCCTCGAAGACCGCGGCGCCTACACGCGCGTTCTCTCGGCGCTCGAGCTGAAAGAGGTCGCGGAGCCGTACATTCGCCGGCGTGCGATCCGGCATCTCGAGAAGGGACGGGTCGTCATCTTCGCCGCGGGGACGGGAAACCCGTTCTTCACGACGGACACGGCCGCCGCTCTGCGCGCCCTCGAGATCAATGCCGACGCGATCTTGATGGCGAAGCACGGCACGAAGGGCGTGTACGACGACGATCCTCGCCGGGATCCCGATGCGGAGTTCCTCCCCGAGCTCACTCACCGCGAAGCGATCGAGCGCGGCCTGAAGGTGATGGACACGACGGCACTGTCCCTTTGCATGGACAACAATCTGCCGATCTACGTCTTCGCACTCGCCGACGGGAACATCCGCCGCGTCATCGGCGGCGAGCGGATCGGCACGATCATCTCCACCCCTCCGAAGGAGGAACGCTGATGGCAACCGTCGACGAGCTGATCCAGGACGCGCAGAAGCGGATGGATTCGAGCATCGAGCACACGCGGAACGAGTTCAACACGGTCCGTACGGGCCGCGCCTCGGCGGCGCTCCTCGACCGCGTGCAGATCGAGTACTACGGTCAGCCGACGCCGTTGAAGCAGCTGGCGACGATCAACGTGCCCGAGCCTCGCATGCTCACGATCCAGCCGTTCGATCCGAGCTCGCTGAAGTCGATCGAGAAAGCAATTCAGGAGTCGGATCTCGGCCTGACCCCGTCGAACGACGGCAAGCTCATCCGCCTCCCGATGCCGCAGCCGACGGAGGAGCGCCGCGTCGAACTCGTGAAGGTCGTTCGCAAGATCGCGGAGGAGGGGAGGGTCGCGGTGCGAAACGTTCGCCGGGACGCCGTGCACCACCTGAAGGAGCTCACGACGAAAGGCGAGGTCGGCAGCGACGACGAGCGCCGCGCGGAAGAACGTGTCCAGAAGCTGACCGACGACCACACGAAGACGATCGACGACCTCCTCAAGCACAAAGAGGCCGAGATCATGGAAGTCTGAGCGGCGCCGCGCCGCGCCTCGTGAGCCTTCTCACCAAGATCCGAACCCTGCGGCAGATCCGCCCGGCGCACGAGCCAGAGCTGCCGGAATCCGCGCGGGCGGTGGCGATCATCATGGACGGGAACGCCCGCTGGGCGCGCAAGCGCGGGCTCCCGATCGCAGCGGGTCACCGCGCCGGGACGAAGGCCTTGAGGCGAACCGTCGAGGCGGCGATCGATCTCGGGGTCGATTCTCTGGCCGTCTACGCGTTCTCGACCGAGAACTGGAACCGTCCGCCCGACGAGGTGGAGCTGCTGATGGAGATCTTCACCGAGACGATGGAGCGCGAGCTCCCCGATCTCGTGCGTCAGGGCGTCCGGACGCGCTTCATCGGCCGCCGCGACCGCGCGCCCGTCGCACTCCAGCAACGCATGGCGGCGCTCGAGCGGGAGACCGAGGAGAACCGGCGCCTCAATCTCTGGATCGCCTTCGACTACGGCGGCCGTGCGGAGCTCGTCGAGGCCGCGAACCGCGCGGTCGCAGGCGGCGTCCCCGTCGACGAGGACACGTTTGCGTCATACCTCAACGCACCTGAGATGCCCGACCCAGACCTCCTGATCCGCACGTCCGGCGAGCTGAGGATCTCCAACTTCCTCCTGTGGCAGCTCGCGTACGCAGAGCTCGTCTTCATCGACACGCTCTGGCCCGACTTCGGCGAGGAGGATCTCCGCGCCGCCCTCGACGACTACGCCAGCCGCAGGCGCCGCTTCGGCGGGCGCTAATGGGCTCCCTTCTTTCGCGCGTCCTGGTCGCGGTGATCGGCGTGCCGGTCGTGCTCGGCCTCGTGCATCTGGGCGGCTGGTGGCTCTTTGCGCTCGCCGGCGTCGCCGCCGTTCTCGCGCTGCACGAATACGCGCTCATGATCCGATCGCTCCGTCCCGTCATCCTGGCCGCCTATGCCGGGGCGCTCCTGTCCCTGGTCGGCGCGCGTCTGGGCGGTCTGGAGTGGACCGTTGCGGGGTTCCTGAGCACGATCCTCCTCGCGTTCCTGCTCCACTGGATCGCCGAGACCCGCCAGTCGGCAACGGTCTCGATCGCGTCGACCGTTCTCGGGGCCGGCTGGATCGGGCTCTGTCTCGGCCATCTGCTGCTGCTTCGAGCCATTCCGTCGCACGGCGAGCTTGCTGCGTACACCGTCGTGCTCGCCGTGTGGGCGGGTGACATCGGGGCGTTCTTCGCCGGCCGGATGATCGGCCGCCACAAGCTCGCGCCTGCGCTTTCCCCCGGGAAGACCTGGGAGGGCTTTCTGTTCGGAGCCCTTGCAACGGTCTTTGTCACCTTCGTCGCCCTCTATCAGGACCGCAATCATTTTCTGTCGATCGGAGAGGCGCTCATCCTCGGCGTCGTCATCGCCGTCGTCGGCCCGGTTGGAGACCTGTTCGAGTCCGCGCTGAAACGGGACATGCAGGTGAAGGACACCGGCCGGCTTCTGGCCGCGCACGGCGGCGTCCTCGACCGCGTCGATTCGCTGCTGTTCGCGGTGGTCGCGTCCTACTACCTCCTGCGGGCGTTCGACGCGGCGTGAGCGGCCGCCGAACCTACACTTCCACGGTGAAGCGAATCGCTCTCCTGGGCGCTACGGGCTCGATCGGGCGCCAGTCGCTGGAGATCATCGGCGCCCACCCTGAGCTGGAGCTCTGTGCTGCCTCCTCGGGCTCCCGGTCGATCGACGGCCTCGCGCCGCTGACCCAGGTCGGGGGCGATCTGACACAGCTCCTCGAGCGCGCCGAGCCCGACCTCGTCCTCAATGCCGTCGTCGGCTTCGCCGGGCTGCCGGCGACGCTCTGGGCGCTGGAGAACGGCGTCGATCTCGCGCTCGCGAACAAGGAGAGCCTGGTCGCCGCCGGCGAGCTCGCGCTCCAGGCCCGGCGGCGGGGCGGCGGACGGCTGATTCCGGTCGACAGCGAGCACTCGGCCGCGTTCCAGTGCCTCGAGGGCCGGAGTATCGACCAGGTGCATTCGCTCGTGCTCACCGCCTCCGGAGGCCCCTTCAGAGGCCGGACGCGTGACGAGCTCGACGACGTGACTCCAGCGGAAGCGCTGGCGCATCCGACGTGGAGCATGGGCCCGAAGATCACCGTCGACTCGGCGACGCTCGCCAACAAGGGTCTCGAGCTGATCGAGGCGCACTTCCTCTTCCAGCTGTCGTACGAGCAGATCGAAGTGGTGGTGCACCCGAGCTCGATCGTGCACGCGCTGCTCCGTTTCCGCGACGGCGCGGCGCTCGCGCACCTCGGCTATCCGGACATGCGCGTCCCCATCTCGTATGCGCTCACCTATCCCGAGCGTGCCGCGACGCCGATTCCCCCGCTCGATCTCGGGTCCGGCGTGATGCTCGAGTTCCACGCGCCCGATGTCGAGACGTTCCCGCTGCTCGCGCATGCGCGCCGTGCGGGCGAGCTGGGAGGGACCTATCCGTGCGTTTTCAACGCGGCGAACGAGGTCGCGGTCGCAGCCTTTCTCGAGGGACGGCTGCCGTTCCTCGGCATCGCAGAGGTTGTTGCGGACGCCCTCGCCGCTGCGGACGGTGCCCCCGCGCGCGATCTCGACGAGCTCGTCGCAGCAGATTCGTCTGCGCGCCGCCATGCCGAAGACTCGCTGAAAGTCGCAAAGGTCGGCCGATGAGCATCACGATCGCAATCCTCGGGCTCGCCGTCCTGATCCTCCTGCACGAAGCGGGCCACTTCTTCGTCGCCCGCGCAGTGGGTATGAGCCCGCGCCGCTTCTACCTCGGGTTCCCGCCCGCTCTCGTCAAGGTCCGTCGCAAGGGCATCGAGTACGGGATCGGCGCGATTCCACTCGGGGGGTACGTGAAGATTCCCGGAATGCATCGGCCTGCGCCGTCCGATCTGGACGTGCAGCTCGGCCCCGCGCTCAAGGACGACCCGCGCCTGTTTCCGAGGGTGACGCGTATCAAGCGGGCGCTCGAGGCCGACGATCTCGTCGGTGCCCGTGAGTCCTTACCCGAGCTCGAGCAGGCGGTGGACGAAACCGAGCTGACGCCGGCGGGCGAGAGGGCGGCCCGGCGGAGCCTCGACGAGCTGCGCGACGGGCTCAGTGACGACGCGTACTGGCGCCAGCGCACTTGGAAGCGAATCGCGGTCATCTTCGCGGGCCCGGGGGCGAACATCCTCGTCGCGATCGCCTTGCCGACGATCGCTTTCCTCATCGGAGCCCCCGGTCACACGAGCCGCACGGTCAAGAAGGTGGAGGAGGGTACCCCGGCGCAAGTCATCGGGTTGCGCCGCGGCGACACGATCGTCGAGGTCAATGGACGGCCGACGCCGGACTTCGACGCCGTCTCACAGCTGATCCGAGCTTCGGGCGGCAACGCGATCACGGTCACCGTCATGCGGCGAGGCGAGGCGAGGATGCTCGGCCCGATCAGGACGAAGAAGATCAGCGGCCATTACGCCCTCGGCTTCGAGCCGAGCTGGAACACGATCCAGTACGGGGTCGGCGGCGCCCTCACGCACAGCCTGGACGACAATTGGGGCGCCACGAAGGCCACGGTGACGTTCTTACCGCGGCTCCTCACCGGGTCGGGCCGAAAGGAGGTCTCGGGCCCGCCGGGGATCGTCGACGTCTCGAGTCGCGCGGTGTCCCTGAGCTTTCCACTCTTCCTCGAGATCCTCGGGCTGATCAGCTTGTCGCTGGCGATCCTCAACCTGCTCCCCCTGCTGCCGCTGGACGGGGGCCACATCCTCTTCTCGATCATCGAGGGCCTGCGTGGGCGCGCCGTCGGGCGGGAGGTCTACGAGCGGGTCTCGGCAGTCGGGATCGCGCTCTTCTTGGTGTTGATGTTCATCGGCCTCTCCAACGACATCAGCCGCCTGGGAGGCGGCTAAGACCGTGGGGGAACCCATGGTTCCCCCACGAGCCCCTCCTTCTGGGCTCGACAAGGCAGAGGTTGGTTAGCGCTCCCGGCGAGACGCGGTCTCGCCTCCGCGCGCGGTAGCGATCTCGCCCAAGAACGATCTGGGCGGGTTTCGTCGTTCCGCGCGGGCGGTGGTGCTGACGCATCCCCGCCCGCGTCAGTTCGCCTCCCGCTAAGGCCGCTCCGCGTGCCTTAGCGTCCGGCCTTGATGCCGTGCTCGGCTGGGGTCAAGGCGTTCAAAGAGCGGCGATACACTGAGTCGCGGTGGCTTCAGGGCGGCAGATCTCGCTGGGGGGCGTTCGGATCGGGGGCGGCGCGCCCGTCGTCGT
>DASWEF010000062.1:0-75836 GCA_036394855.1 Gaiellaceae bacterium
GCGATGCGTAGCGTCTATCGAGCGTTGTTCCTCCCTTCGCCGGTGCTAACCGGATCAGGTTCGACGGGTGTGATCTCAGCCCCGAAGGGCACCCCGGTAAGCCCAGGCTACCATCGCAAAATGGCCCTCGGCACTGCGCTCTGGGACGATCTGCTCGAGGGTGAGGAGCTTGCGCACCTCACGACCATTCCTCCTGCGGACCCGCGAACGGCGTCGCTTCCCGACGAGCTCCACCTGGGACTGCGCGAGGCGCTGCCGTTCGATTCGCTGTACGCGCACCAGCGCGAGGCCTGGGACGCGGCCAAGCGCGGCGAGCACCTGATCCTCGCCACCGGCACCGCGTCGGGCAAGTCGCTTGCCTTCAACCTTCCCGTGCTCGACGCGCTCGCGCGCCAGCCGAAGAGCCGAGCGCTCTACCTCTACCCCACCAAGGCGCTTGCGCAGGATCAGGCGCGTGCGCTGAGGGAGCTGAACGCGCCCAACGTGCGCGCGGCGATCTACGACGGCGACACGCCGGCGGAGCAGCGTTGGCAGATCCGCCGCTGGGCGAACGTCATCCTCACGAATCCGGACATGCTCCACGTCGGCGTGCTGCCGCACCACGACCGCTGGGCCGACGTCCTGCACAATCTCCGCTACGTCGTCGTCGACGAGGCGCATGTCTACCGCGGCGTCTTCGGCTCACATGTCGGCAACGTCTTGCGGCGATTGCGGCGGCTCGCCGGCGTCTACGGTGCCGAACCGCAGTTCCTGTTCGCCTCGGCGACGATCGCCAACCCCGGCGAGCTCGCTGCCTCCCTCGCGGGAATCGACGCCAAGGTCGTCGACGAGGACGGCGCGCCCCGGGCAGAGCGAACCGTCGTCCTCTGGAATCCCGAGCTGCTCGATCCGGAGCTCGGCCTGCGCGCGAGCCCTCTCGGCGAGGCGTCGCGCCTGATGGCCGCGCTCGTGTCACGTGGCTTCAGGACGATCTGCTTCGCCAAGAGCCGCAAGGCGGCGGAGCTGATCCACAAGTTCACGGTCGAGCGCGTCGACTCGGAGACGGGCGCCCGCCTCGCCCCCTATCGAGCCGGCTACACCCCTGCTCAGCGACGCGAGATCGAGCGGCGGCTCATGGAAGGAGAGCTCCTCGGTGTCACCGCAACGGAGGCGCTGGAGCTCGGGATCGACATCGGCCTCCTCGACTGCGCGATCTCGGTCGGCTTTCCAGGCACGGTCGCATCTCTGCGCCAGCAGTGGGGACGGGCCGGCCGCCGCGGCCACGGTCTCGCCGTGCTCGTCGCGAGCGAGGACGCGCTCGACCAGTACTTCATGCGCGAGCCCGAGACGCTGCTCGGCCGCCGAGTCGAAGCCGCCATCCTCGACCATGCGAATCCGCGCGTGCTCGACGGCCACGTCCGCGCGGCTGCCTTCGAGGCGCCGGTCGACGACGCCGACCGTGCCACGCTCGGCGACGAAGCGCTCGAGCTGGCCGCCCTCCTGCCCGAGCTGAAGGAGACGAAGAGCGGCTTCGTGTGGGCCGGGCGGGACTATCCCGCGGCCAAATTCGGATTGCGCTCCACCACTCCCGACCCCTTCGCGGTCGTCGAGGCGCAAACCGGCACCGTGCTGGGCCTCGTCGAGCGCGAGCGGGCCTACTCCACCGTGCACGAAGGTGCCGTGTACCTCCACCTCGGAGAGAGCTACCTGGTCCGCGAACTCGATCTGCCCGCGCGGACGGCGGTCGTCACCCCGTACAAGGGCGACTACTACACGCAGGCGAAGAAGGAGACGACGACCGCAATCGAGGAGACGCTCCGGACCGAAAGGCGCTGCGGGCTCGACCTCTCCTTCGGCCGCGTCTCGGTCACCGAACGCGTGGTCGCCTACCAGAAGAAGTCGATCCGCGACCAGGGAACCCTCGAGACGGTGGAGCTCGACCTTCCCGACACGAGCTTCGAGACCGAGGCGATCTGGTACCTGCCCGAAGCAAGCCAGCTCGAGGGTCTCGAGAAGATGCCGACCCTGCTCGGGACGCTCCATGCCGCCGAGCACTCGATGATCGCGTTGCTCCCCCTGTGGGCGATGTGCGACCGCTGGGATATCGGCGGTCTCTCGACGAACATCCATTTCCAGACGAACCGCCCGACGGTGTTCATCTACGACGGGCACTCCGGCGGCGTCGGGATCACCGAGCGCGGCTTCAACGCCTTCGAGGGCTGGGTCGAGGACACAGCTCGCATGCTCGAGGGCTGCCCGTGCGCCGACGGCTGCCCTTCCTGCGTCCAGAGCCCGAAGTGCGGGAACCTGAACGAGATGCTCGACAAGGCGGGCGCGCTGACATTCCTGCGACGGATGGTGGCGGCATCGACGTCCGTGAGCTGATCGAGCCGGAGCTCGAGCGCGTGACCGGGCTGCTTCCACTCCACCGCCTCGGAGTTCACCAGACATACCTCGTCGCGTGGCAGGACGACGATCCGGTCGGCCATGCGCACGTCGCCTGGACGGGCACGAAGCTCGGGGTTCCCGAGATCCAGGACGTCTTCGTGCGACCCGAGCTACGGAGACGCGGCATCGCCTCCGCGTTGACGCAGGGCGCCGAGCGCCACGCTGCCGAGCGCGGTCATGCACGGATCAGCCTCAGCTACGGAATCGCCAACGAGGCCGCACGGCGTCTCTACGAGCGGCTCGGCTATCGCGACGCAGGTCTCCGGCCCCAGCGTGTCCAGGGCACGGTCCTCATGCGCGGCAAGCCGGTCGAGGTCGACGACACGCTCGTCTACCTGATCAAGGACCTTGTATGAAGGCCCGCGAACCGTTCCCGATCCTCTACGCACGAGACGTCGAGCGGTCGGCGGCCTTCTATCGCGAGGCCTTCGGGTTCGAGGAGACGTTCCGCTGGCCGAAGGAAGGCCCAGCTCGGTTCGTCTTCGCCCGCCTTGAGCCGCTCGGGATCGGCATCGGGACCGCGGACGGCGAGAACGTCCACGGAAACCCGATCGTGCCCGGCTCGGGCGCGTTCGAGCTCTGCCTCTATGTCGACGACATCGAAGCGGCCTGCGAGCGCCTGCGACAGCTCGGAGCGAAGGAGCTCCGCAGACCCGTAAGAGTGCGCGGGGCTTCGCCCGCGCACATTTCCCCGCGAAGCGGGCGATCCCGGCTAAGACAGCGCAAGCTCGACGGCTTCGTGCGGGGTACGGGCACGCATCGCGCCCTCCACCTCCCAGCCGGGCTCGAGAATCACGACCCGGCGTCCGAGCCTGAGGGCGAAGCCGATCTCAGCAAGGGTGCCGTAGCGGCCCCCGACGGCGATCACAGCATCGCCGCTGGCGACGACGGCGAGATTGCGCGCATGGCCGATCCCGGTGACCACGACGTGGTCGATCCACTCGTTCGCGTCGGTGCGCGTCTCCCCCGGCAGGATTCCGATCGTGGTTCCACCTGCGGACTTCGCGCCGCGCGCGGCGGCTGCCATCACCTCACCCTTGCCGCCGCAGACGAGCGTCGCGCCACGCTCCGCGAGCAACCGGCCGACCTCCTCCGCATCCCGCTCGTGCTCGGCCCCGCTGCCGATGACCGACACTTGAAGTTGCGCCACCGTGCGATCGTATGCGCATGGCGGATCGCAAGGCCCTCGGCGGGACGCTCGTACTCGGCGGCGGCTTCGCCGGCGGCTACGTCGCACGCCTGCTCGGGAAGCGGGGCGCCACGATCGTCTCGCCGGAGAACTTCATGCTCTACACGCCGATGCTGCCTGAGGCGGCGTCGGGAACGCTCGAGCCGCGACACGTCGTCGTCCCGCTGCGGATGATGTGCCCGCAGTCCGAGCTATTGCTCGGCCGCGCAACCGAGGTGGACGCAGAACGACGGCGTGTTCACGTCGAGACCGACGGGGGGCTCCTGACCGTGCTCTACGAGGTGCTCGTCGTGGCGCTCGGAGCCGTCTCGCGTACGTTGCCGATCCCGGGGCTCGCCGACCACGCGTTGGGGTTCAAGACGCTCGCCGACGCGATCCACCTTCGGAACCATGTGCTGCGCAGGCTCGAGGCGGCGGCTGCAGCGACGAGCGGGGGGCACCGGCGGCGCGAGCTCACGTTCGTTTTCGTCGGCGCCGGCTACGCGGGCGTCGAGGCGCTTGCAGAGCTCGCCGATCTCGTCCGCGACGCGTTGCGCTACTACCCGACGCTGCGCGGCGAGCCGCAGCACTGGGTGCTGGTCGATGCGGCACCGACAATCCTCCCCGAGATTCCGCGCAAGCTCGGCGACTATGCGGCGAGAGAGCTCGAGCGCCGCGCCGTCGACATCCGCGCCGGCACGACGCTCGAGTCCGTCGAACCGCACGCGGCGGTTCTCTCGGACGGCGACCGGCTCCTGACGAGCACGGTCGTCTGGACGGCCGGCGTCCGGGCGAATCCGGTCAACGAGCGTCTCGGCATGCCGCTCGACGAGCGCGGGCGCATCGTCGTCGACGAGACGTTGCACGTCGAGGGCGTGCCGCACACCTGGGCGCTCGGCGACGGCGCGCGCGTTCCAAACAGGGCGACCCCGGGGGAGTTCGACCCGCCGACCTGCCAGCACGCGCTGCGCCAGGCGCGGCGCCTCGCAAAGAACCTGACCGGCGAGCCGAGGCCGTATCGCTACCGCATGCTGGGCCAGGCAGCGACCCTCGGCCGCTACAAGGGCATCGCCCAGATTCCGGGCGCGCGCCTGCGCGGCTTCTCGGGCTGGTTCGTCACCCGGACGTACCACCTGTACCAGCTGCCGTTGCTGAGACGGAAGCTCCGCGTCGTCGTCGACTGGACAACCGCGCTGCTGTTCCGCCGCGACATCGCCGAACTGGGCATGCTCGGACATCCGGAAAGGCTGGATCCGTCGGCGTGACGGGCGAGACATCGGACGGCGTATTACAGACGTGATTCCCCTGCTCTCAACGCCTCCTCCTGCTTTCGTCGTCGTCGGCGGGGTGTCGCACAGGCTCGCCCAATCGAGCTACTGCTGGCAGAACACCTGCGCCGACTTCATCGCGCCGCGCTGCGGCGACGGACGAACGCCCTCGGTCCGGCTGCGGCGAGGCGCGATCGTGCGCTTCCGGCTGGGATTTGCCGCGAAGGAGGTTGCGCTCACGATCGGAGATCCACGACGAGCCCGGCCGTTCCGGCTCTCTCCCAGGCCGCCGATCCGGTGGAAGGTGACGCGCGGCGGCGTGGCGCTCCTCTTCGCCCGCCCCGCTTCAGGCGGCGATTCGAGCTACGCCGCCTGCTTTCGGGTGCGCTAGCGACTGGGTTCCTGCACCTCCCCCGTCCGGGGTAGGCCGAGCGACCCTATACGTCGCAAAGCGCACAGCCGATGCGTACGAGGATGCGGCTCCTCCTTCGCGAGCGTCTCGCGCCTCTCCTCGTGCTGCTCGGCCTCGGCGCGGTCCTACCCGCCGCCCTGCTGCGCTTCTACGGCCACAAGATGGTGATGTTCGGCTGGCAGGTGCACTTCATCGGGGTCGGAGTCAGCGCGCTGGTGGCTGCGATCGCTGCGATCGCGCTCACCGTCGTCGGCGTGCGGCGGAATGACGGCCGCGCCGTGCTGGTCGGAACGGCGTTCACGGTCATGGCCGCGCTACTCGCGATCCACGGTCTCGCAACCCCCGGCGTGCTGATCGGAATGAACGGCGTGATCTCGTTGACCGGTGCCGCAACGCTGCCTGTGGGCGCAGCCGTGCTGGCGCTCTCCGCGCTGCCGTCACTCCGGCGGCCGACGAATCTCCACGCATTGCTCCTGCTCGACGCGCTCGCCGTCGCCGTCGTGATCGCCCTGGGCGTGGTCGGGATGGCGTTCCCGAGCATCGTCCCGTCGGTTCCGCAACCTGCGAGCCCTGCCGCAATCGCCGCGCTCGCCATCGGCGCCTCCCTCTTCGCGATGCTCGTCCTCCGCGCCCTCAAGACGTACCTGCTGACACAGCGCATGGCGGACCTCGTGGTCGTCGTTGGAGTCGCATGGCTCACAGCCGCGCTGCCCCCCGCGTTGCTCCTGAACTACATGGATCTCGGCTGGTGGCTCGGACACTTCCTCGAGCTCGCCGGCATCGTCGTCGTCGGGGTCACCGTCGCCGTCGACCTGGGGCGCTCCGCGCAATCGCGCTCGCTCGTAGGCGACCTGCGCGCGGGAGACCTCGTCGCCAAGGAGGAGGCCTTTCTGGGCGCACGCGTGCACGCGCTGACGCAGCTCCTCGCCGACAAGGACGAGTCCACGGAAGAGCACACCCGCCGGGTGGCAATGCGCGCCGTGCAGGTCGGCGAGGAGCTCGGGCTCCCGCCCGGACGTCTCCGCGCCCTCGCAATCGGCGGCCTGCTCCACGACATCGGCAAGCTCTCGGTTCCCGAGCGGATCCTGAAGAAGCCGGCCGCCCTGGACGAGGAAGAGTTCGCCGCGATCAAGCGGCATCCCGAGCGTGGCGTGAAGCTGCTGCGCGAGCTGGGCGGCTTTGCCGCACCGGTTCACGAGCTCGTCTGCAACCACCACGAACGCCTCGACGGCAAGGGCTACCCGCGTGGCCTCGCCGAGTGCGACCTCACGCTCGACACGCGGATCCTCACCGTGTGCGACGTCTACGACGCGCTGGTCTCGCCGCGCGTCTACCGCTCTGCGTGGAGTCAGGATGCTGCCCTCGGCCTCCTGCGAGATGAGACCGGCTCGGCATTCGACGCGCGCTGCGTCGCAGCGCTCGAGGCGGTCCTCGCGCAAGAGCAGCCGGACCGGGGGCTCGCCGTCCTCCGCGTCGCCGCGGCCGGGGCTTAGCTTCTCAGCGCGTCCGTCAGGCGCTGCTTCGTCGTCAGCACGCCCTCGAACAAATCTCCGTGCTTGCGCACGCGTTCGAGCACGACCGGCATCGTGAACGAGAGCGGGTCGAGATCCTCGTTCACCTCGTCCCAGCGCAACGGCGTGGATACCGGCGCGCCGGCGCGCGGACGAACGGAGTACGCCGAAGCGATCGTCTTCCCCTCGCCGTTCTGGTTCGCGTCGATGAGGACGCCCCGCCGTTTCGACTTCGTCCACTCCGTCGTCGCCAGGCCGCGATTGGTGCGTGCGATCGCGCCGGCGACGATCTCCGCGAACTGCCGCGTATCGTCGTACGTGTAGCGGCGTTCCACGGGGACGAGCACGTGCATACCTTCGGCGCTGGACGTCTTCGGGAACCCGACGAGGCCGAACGCGTCCAGCGCCTGCTTCACGAGCAGGGCCACCTGAACGGTCTCCTTGAAGCCGACGTCCGGTGAGGGGTCGAGATCGAACAGGACGAAGTCCGGGCGGTCCGCCTTGTCGACGCGCGAGTACCACGCGTTCATGTCGATGCAGCCCATGTTCACCATCCAGAGCAACGCCAGCTCGTCGTTGACGATCGGGAAGTTGACCCACTTCTTCTTCCGTGGCGATTCACGGGTCGAGACCAGCGTCCGGAAGGTCGGAATCCACTCCGGCATGTGCGAGGGAGCGTCCTTCTGGAAGAACCGTCCGGCCTCGATGCCGTCGGGCCAGCGCACCATCGTGAACGGGCGGTCCTTCAAGTGCGGAATGAGCGCCGGCGCGATGGCGCGGTAGTACTCGAGCAGATCGCCCTTCGTGATCCCTTCGACCGGGAAGAAGACCTTGTCGAGGTTCGACAGCTTCAGCTCGCGTGAGCCCTTCGTGACCCGATCCGCGATCGGCTCCTCTCGGCGCACGTCCTCGGCAGGCTTGTCTTCGCGCAGACCCTTGTAGGACGGCGCCCGCAGCCGCCCGTCGTGTGTCCACTCTGCGAACTCGACCTGGCAGACGAGCTCCGGCTCGACCCAGATCACGTCGCTCTTCCGCACCTTCGGCATCTTCGGCACCTCGCGGAAAGGCGAGGACGACCGTTTCAGCGGCCGGAGCTTGTCGAGCAGCTTGTCGATCTCCTTGCTGTTGAAGCCGGTGCCGACGTTCCCCGCGTAGACGAGCTCGTCACCCTGGTAGTAGCCGAGCACGAGCGAGCCGAAGCTCGATGCGCGCCTCCCGGTTCCCTTCGTGAAGCCGGCGATCACGAACTCCTGCTCGCCGTGCGTCTTGATCTTGAGCCAGTCGCGCGTGCGCCTGCCCTGGGCGTATCTCGAGTCGAGCCGCTTCACGATGATCCCCTCGAGCTGCTGCTCCTTCGCCGCCTGGAGGAGCGCGGCGCCGTCGTCGAACGACTCCGACAGCCGCACGGTGCGGTTCCGCTTGTCGAGCAGCTTCTCCAGCCGCTTGCGGCGCTCGACGAGTGGAAGCTCGACGAGGGACTCGCCTTCGACCTCGAGCACGTCGAAGACGTAGTAGACGAGCGGCGTTCCCGCCTTGCCCTGCTGCATGGCGGAGAAGCTCGAACGGCCCGACTCGTCGAGGGCGCAGACCTCGCCGTCGAGTACGCAGTCGGGAGTCTTGACGGCCTTGGCGATCTCCTTGGCAACGTGGGAGAAGCGTCCCGTCAGGTCTTTGCCGTTCCGGCTCGTGAGGGACGCCTCGCTCGCCGCGACCGTCGCGATCGCGCGGTAGCCGTCCCACTTGACCTCGAAGGCCCAGCCGGAGCCGCGCGGCACGTCCTCCGCGAGGGTCGCGAGCATCGGCAGATACGTGGTGCCGCCGCTCCGCCGCGGCGCCGGTGCCGACTCCTCGCGCTTGCGGAGGATGAGCCAGTTCTTCTCGTCACCGCTCAGGTGCGCGGGGACGAGCGCCCAGATCCCGTCCAGCCGCTCGCCCTTGAGCCGCACCGTCAGCCCGCCGTCCTTCTTCTCGTCCAGCAGCTCGTACGTCCCGCTGTCCCAGATCTCGACCGTGCCGGCGCCGTACTGGCCCTTCGGGATCTCGCCTTCGAAGCCGGCGTACTCGAGCGGGTGGTCCTCGACGTGCACGGCCAGGTTCTGCTGGCCCGGCTCGAGCGGCACCCCTTTCGGAACGGCCCAGCTCGCGAGCGCACCGTCCCGTTCCAGCCGGAAGTCGTAATGGAGGCGGCGCGCATCGTGACGCTGGACGACGAAGATCGGCTCCTTCGTCTTGCGCTTCTTTGCCCCGAAGGGTTCCGGCGTCTTCTTGGGGTCGCGCTTGCGCCTGTAGTCGGAGAGTTTCTGCTCGGCCACCTACGAAGCTTTGCGCTTCGAGGGGGCCTTGCGCTGCTTCTTCGTCTTCTCGACCGACTCGCGCAGGGCGGCCATCAGGTCGACGACCTCGCCGCCCTCCTCCTCTTGGGGCTCCGGCAGCGGCTGACCCTCGGCCTTCGCCCGGATCAGCTCGAGCAGCTCCTTGCGGTACTGATCGTCGTACTTCTCCGGCTTGAACGGCTCGCTCAGGTTGTCGACGAGCGACGTCGCCATCTCGACCTCGGCCTTCTGGAGCTTGGCGGTCCCGATATCGCCGTCGAGCGACTGCGGCTTCCGCACTTCGTCCGCGTAGTACATCGTCTCGAGCAGCAGCGCGTCCTCGAACGTGCGCAGACAGGCGAGGTGCTGCTTGTTGCGGATGACGACCTTGGCGATCCCGACCTTCCCCGTCTCCTCCAGCGCGCGCACGAGCAGCCGGTAGGGCTTCTCCGTACCCTTGTCCGGCAGCAGGTAGTAGGCTTGCGGAAGAAGACCGGGTCGATCTCGTCCAGCGAGACGAAGTCGCAGATGTCGATCGAGTGGGTCAGCTCGACGTCGAGCCGGTCGAGATCCTCCTCCTCCAGCGGGACGTAGCGGCCCTTCTCGATCTCGAAGCCGCGGACGATGTCATCCGGGTCGACGGGCTCCCGATCGTCCCGGCGTACCTTCTCGTAGGCGATCGGGGTCAGGTCCTTCTTGTGGAGGAAGTGGAAACGCAGCTCCTTGGACGACGTGGCCGGAAACATCCGCACGGGCACGCTGACGAGCCCGAAGGAGACGGCCCCGCTCCAGATCGACCGCATGGGGGCGAGGTACCCGCAGCGGCGGGGGTTTCAACCCGGGTACGCTCGGCAAAGGACTGTTTAAAGGAGGGTTCTTACCTTCAGAAAAGCTTCTCCACCCAGCGGGGGGGTCGACTCTTCGGGCCGGTTTTCCGGCCCGAAGTCGTTCTCGGGTCGGGGGAAAAGGCTGTGGATGTTGTGGAGAGGCGACGACCGTCCAGACCGAAAAGCTACCGAAAGCTTCTCGAAGCTATCCACAGGCCGCCGTTGACTCAGGCGTAAACGCCCAAAGAGCGGAATCTGGCTCGGCGCCTGCGCTTGAGGTCTTCCGGCGGCACCGATTCCAGCTCGTCGAGCGTTTCTCGCAGGAATTCGCCCAGGAGCCGGGCTGCCCCGTCCGGATCGGTGTGGGCACCGCCCGCGGGCTCGGGAACGATCCCGTCGACGACTCCGAGCTCGAGGCAGTGCACCGCGTCGGGCTTGAACGCGGCAGCCGCCTTCTTCGCCTCACCGGCGTCGCGCCAGAGGATCGCCGCGCAGCCCTCCGGCGAGATGACCGTGTAGATCGCGTTCTCCTGCATGAGGACACGATCGGCGAGTGCCGTGGCAATCGCGCCGCCCGAGCCGCCCTCGCCGATGACACACGTGACGATCGGGACGCCGAGCCGCGACATCAACGCCTGCGACCGCGCAATCGCACCTCCCTGACCGTGCTGCTCGGCCGCCACGCCCGGGTACGCACCGGGGATGTCGACGAGGCTGATCAACGGAAAGCGATGGCGGTCGGCAAGCTCCATGATGCGCATCGCCTTGCGGTAACCCTCGGGGTACGCCATGCCGAAGTTCCGGTGCGTCCGCTCCTTGATGTCGCGACCCTTCTGGTTGCCGACGAGCGCAACGGTGCGATCGTCGAACCGACCGAGGCCGACGACCAGAGCCGCGTCATCCGCGCGGCCGCGGTCACCGTGCAGCTCGACCCAGTCGTGGAAGAGGCGCTCGACGTAATCGAGCGTGTAGGGACGGTCCTGGTGCCGCGCGAGCTCGACCGAGCGCCAGATCTCCTCGTCCGTCGGTGCCTGGATCCGGTCGAGCTGCCGCTGCAGCTTCTCGAGCTCCCCGGAGAGCCGAGTGCCGCCGAGCAGGTTGAGGCTTCGTAGGCGCGTCAGACGCTCGCGCAGCCGGAGCTCGTGATCAGTCGCCATTACGGGAGAACAACCGCAGGAGGCGTGCGACGTACGGCTTCAGCTCGGGCCGCGGCACGATCGCATCGATGTGCCCGAAGCGCAGGTTCTGCTCGGCGAGCCCGAAATCGTCCGGCAGCTTCTCGCGAGTCGTCTGCTGCACGACCCGCGGCCCGGTAAACGCGAGCAACGCTCCCGGCTCCGCCACGATCACGTCACCCAGGCTGGCGAAGCTCGCCAGGACACCCGCTGTCGTGGGATGCGTCATGACGCTGATGAGCGCCTGCCCCGAGTCGTGGAGATCTTCGACGGCGCAGACGGTCTTCGGAAGCTGCATCAGGGACAGAATCCCCTCCTGCATGCGCGCGCCACCGGATGCCGTGACGGACACGAGCGGGACCCCGCGCTGAGACGCGCTGTCGCACGCGCGCGAGAACTTCTCTCCGACCACGCTGCCCATCGAGCCTCCCATGAAGGAGAAGTCCATGACGGCGAGCTCGCAGGGCTTCCCGTCGATCGCCGCGTGGCCGATCATCATCGCTTCGCCCAGCCCAGTCTTCATCTCCGCCTCGGCGAGCCGCTCGGTGTAGGGACGGAGGTCGAAGAAGTGGAGCGGATCTTCGGACCGGAGCTCGGCGCTCTCCTCGACGAACGAGCCGTCGTCGGCCAGCGAGGCAATCCGCGAGGGAGCGCCCATCGGAAAGTGATGGCCGCAGTGCGGACAGACCCAGAGCGCCGCCTCGAGCTCGTCGTCCCGGTAGTGCGAATCGCATTCCGGGCACGTGTTCGGATGCTTCTTTCCCGGCGGCTCTGGGACGTTCCGGTGCTCGATGGAGACGTCGATCCGGGATGTCATGAACGTCGAGTTTAGACGGGTCGGCTTGGCTGGCTGGTTACAGGCCCAAGGCAGCGGCGAATCTCGAGAGTGGCTGGACGTTGGAGGGCTCGAAGCTGAGACCGCTGAAGCCCCCGCCCAGCACCTTCGTTCCGCCGCTGACGTCGCGGAGGATCCGCTCGGTCTCATGCCGCGTGAGGCCGCCTTCTTCCGGCATGAACACGGACATCTCCGTCGGCTCGAGCGCGTCGCAGTCGAGCGCAACGTACGTGCACCCGGTGCCCTCCAGCGCGGCTGCGATTCCCTCTGTTCCGACGTGGAGACGGCGCGACCGGATGAACTCCTCCTCCGGAGGATCGAGATTGCGGGCGCCGATCAGTGCGACATCGGTTGCTTCGACGGCGCCCGAGTCGATGATCATCCGCAGCGGCATTCCCCACTGGTTGCCCGACGGTGAGGTCTCGGGTGTGTTCAGGTCGCCGTGCGCGTCGAGCCAGACGAGCGAGATCCGTCCCTGGCGCGCGGCAAGCCCCTCGACCGCGCCGACGTGCGAGCAGCAGCAGCCGCCGAGCACGAGCGGGCGCTCCGGGAGATCGGCGGCGAGCGCCAGTGTTTGCTCCTCGAGCGATTCCGCCTCGACGACGGTGGTCTCAGGGAAGGGAAGCTCCAGCCACGCCGCTTCCGCCATCGCCTCGCCGCCCTCTCCCCACGCCTGGGGAACGCGCACGAGACCGGAGTGGAAGACGCGACCGCAGGAATGACACTCGTAGTCGGGACCGAGCGCGACCGCGGTGTACGTCTTGCAGTCGGGGCATTTGGCGCGCAGGCGGCTCATGCCAGGACCTTGTCAGGCAGCGACGAGCTCATCGAGCGCGGTCGGCAGGCCGGCGAGGTCGGGGAGCTCACGCGTCGGCGGCGGGTCGTGCTGCTCCGACAGGCGGTTGATCCAGATCGTGCGGAGCCCGAGCTCGTTCGCGGGCACGATGTCGTGAAAGTGGCTCTGGGCGACGTGGACGTGGGACTGGCGTGACGCATCGGTTTCCTCGAAGAATCGCAGCCAGTGACGATGGCCGGGCTTGTACGAGCCGATCTCGGACGCGACGATCGCAAGCTCGAACGGCACGCCGATCCGCACCACCGACGCCTCGATGAAGTCGCGGTCGGTGTTCGACAGGATGGCGAGCTTCCACCCGCGCGAGCGCGCCTCCTCGAGCGCCGCCCGCACCTCGGGAAAGGGCCGCCATGAAGGGAGGGCAGTGGCCAGAGCACCCTCGTCGCCCTTGGGCGCGCCGAGCTCGCCCATCGTTTCCGTCATCACGTCACGGTACGACCGCTCGCCGCCGACTTGCAGGGCCGGCTCGATCTGGTGGTACCGCTCGAGCTGCTCGTCGGCGCGGTCTTCCCCGAAGAGGCGCGCAAGCTCACGACGAATCCCACCGTTCCAGTCGATCAGCGTGCCGTAGCAGTCAAAGGTCGCCCACCGGTCTCTCCGCGAAAAATGCTGTGCATTTTCCACGGGGAAGAGTATGGACATCGCTTCCCTCGTAGGAAATTACTCGAAGCGCTTCAGGACGATCGACGCGTTGTGACCGCCGAACCCGAACGAGTTCGACACCGAGATGCGCACGTCGGCGTCGCGGGACTCGTTCGGGATGTAGTCGAGGTCGCACTCCGGATCCTCGACCTCGTAGTTGATCGTCGGCGGCAGCTTCCCGTCGCGGATTGCGAGCGTCGAGAAGATGGCTTCGACTGCCCCTCCGGCGCCGAGGCAATGGCCTGTCGCCCCCTTCGTCGAGGAGATCGGCGTCCTGCGCGCGTTCTCTTCGCCGAGCGCGATCTTGATCACGCGCGTCTCCGCCGCATCGCCGAGCGGAGTCGACGTCCCGTGCGCGTTGATGTAGTCGACTTCACCGGGATCGATCCCCGCGTCGGCGAACGCATTCCTCATCGCCCGCGCGGGATTCTCGCCGGTCGGATCCGGCTCGGTGACGTGCTTCGCGTCCGACGAGAGTCCGTAACCAACGACCTCCGCGTAGATCTTCGCTCCACGTGCCCGCGCCCGCTCGAGCTCTTCCAGCACGACGACGGCACCCGCTTCGCCCATCACGAAGCCGTCGCGTTCCGCATCGAACGGGCGGCTGGCGCTCTTCGGATCGTCGTTCCGGCGGGAGAGCGCGCGCATGGCGGCGAAGCCGGCGATCCCGACCTGGTTGATTGCCGACTCCGTGCCGCCGCAGAACATGACGTCTGCGCGACCCAGCCGGATGTCGTCGCGCCCTTGCCCGATCGCCATGTTGGACGCGGCGCACGCGGTGCACTCCGACGACAACGGGCCGCGCGTTCCGAGCTCCATCGAGACCCAGCCGGCGCCCATGTTCGGGATGATGCAGGGGATCGCGAACGGATTGACGCGATCGGGCCCACGCTCGATCAACGTGTCGTAACAGTCCTGGAAGGACTTGATCCCGCCGATTCCGGTCGCGATCGACGCGCCGATGCGGTCGCCGTCCGCCGAGATGTCGACGCCGGAGTCGGCCTCGGCCTGCCGCGCCGCAGCGAGGATGAGCTGAGCGAAGCGGTCCATGCGACGGGCCTGCTTCCGCTCGATCCAGTTCGAGGGATCGAAGTCCTTCACCTCGCAGGCAAAGTGGACGTAGTAGTCGCTGGAGTCGAACTGCGTGATCGGAGCCGCGCCCGACTCACCGGCGATGAGGTTCTGCCACGAAGTCTCGGCGTCGTTCCCGAGCGGCGTGACCGCGCCGATGCCCGTGATGACGACTCGTCTCTGTCCGTTGACCGACACCTACATCCCCAATCCGCCGTCGACGAGCAGGACCTCGCCCGTGATGAACGAGGCTTCGTCGGAACAGAGGAAACGTACCGCCCCGGCGATGTCCTCCGGAGCGCCGAACCGGCCCAGCGGCGTGTTGGCGAGCATGAGCTCCTTCATCTCGTCCGCGATCACCTGCGTCAGTCGCGTGTCCACATACCCGGGCGCGACCACGTTCGCACGTACCCCGCGGTTGCCGAGCTCGCGCGCGAGCGCCTTCGTGAAGCCGATGATCCCCGCCTTCGAGGCGGAGTAGTTCGTCTGGCCTGGATTCCCGTGCAGGCCGACGATGCTCGAGATGTTCACGATGGAGCCGGCGCGCCGCTTCATCATCCCGCGCGCCGCGGCGCGGCACGTGTGGAAGACACCGCCGAGGTTGGTCTCGATGACGTCGCTCCAGTCCTCGTCGGACATGCGGGCGATCAGCCCGTCGCGCGTCACGCCCGCGTTGTTCACGAGAATGTCGAGCTCACCTGCGGCGCCGACCAACTCTTTCGCCTGGCCCGGATCGGACACGTCTGCCTGGACGGCCCGCCCGCCGATCTCCCGCGCGACGTCTTCGGCTTCGTCCTGCCCCGAGCGGTAGCTCAGGGTGACCGTCGCGCCGGCCTCGGCGAGCTCGAGGGCGATCGCGCGTCCGATCCCGCGCGAGCCGCCCGTGACCAGAGCCGTCTTGCCCTCGAGCGTGCAGAAATCGGGCACTAGGTCGCGCTGAGGGTCTCGTCGAGCTTCTCGATCGCTTCCGGCGTGGAGACTGAGATCGTCTTCACGCTGCGGTCGATTCGCTTGATGAGCCCGGAGAGGACGTTGCCGGGGCCAACCTCGACGAACGTCTGCACGCCCTCCCTGATCAACGCCTGCGCCGCCTGGGTGAAACGAACTGGGGCAGTCAGCTGCTCGACGAGAAGCGGCGCCATCCGCTTCGCCGTCTCGACGCGCGCAGTGACCGTCGACATGAAGGGCGAGACCGGCTCGACGAACCTGACCTTCACGAGCGCAGGGCGCAGCCGGTCCGCCGCGCGAGCCACGAGTGGGCTGTGGAACGCGCCGGACACGCGCAGCTTGACCGCACGCCGGGCTCCCGCGACCTCCGCCACCTCGCAGGCCTCTTCCACGGCCGCGTTCTCCCCGGACACCACCACCTGGCCCGGGCAGTTGTAGTTCGCCGGCCACACGTTGAGGATGCGCCGGCAGATCCGCTCGACAACCACGTCGTCGAGCCCGAGAATCGCGGCCATCGAGCCGGGGTTCCTCCGCGCTGCCTCGGCCATCGCCAGCCCGCGCTCCCGAACGAGACCGATCGCCTGATCGAACTTCAGCGCGCCGGCCGCAGCCAGCGCAGCGAACTCACCCACGGAATGGCCGACGACGAAGTCGGGCTTCAAGCCGCGCTTCCGGATCGCCGCCAGGACGGCGAGGCTCGTCGCGACGAGCGCAGGCTGCTGCACCTCCGTCTCGACAAGCTCTTCCTCGGCCGCGCCGAAACACAGTCGCACGAGATCGATTCCCGCAGCTTCGCTCCCGCGTTCGAAGACCTCCATCGCCTCGGGGACCCTCTCGGCGATCTCCCGGCCCATGCCGGTCTCCAGCGAGCCCTGGCCAGGGAAGCAGAAGGCGACGAGACCACGGCCGCTCACGCGGTCCACTCCATCAAGCCCGATCCCCACGTCAGCCCGGCGCCCATACCCGTCATCAACACGAGACTTCCCTTCTCGAGCCGCCCGTCCTTCTGCGCATCCGCCAAGGCGAGCGGGATCGAGCCCGAAGACGTATTGCCATAACGGTCAACGTTAACGACCATCCGCTCGCGCGGGATGCCGAGCTTCCGAGCAGCGTGATCCATGATCCGGACGTTCGCCTGGTGAGGGACGTAGACGTCGATGTCCTCCACTGAGACGCCGCAACGGTCGATGACGGCCTGCGCTGAAGAGACGAGTACCCGTGTCGCGAATTTGAACACCTCGCGGCCGTTCATGTGGACGAATCCGTTCCCCGTCGCGTCCTCCAGCTTGCGCGAGCCGCTGCCGGGCAACGAGAGATGGATGCCGCCGCCGCCGTCTGCCCCGAGCTCGAAACCGAGAAAGCCGGGCTGCTCGACCTTCTCGAGCACCACTGCTCCCGCTCCGTCGCCGAAGAGGACGAGCGTCGACCGGTCGGTCCAGTCGAGGATGCGCGAGAGCACGTCGCCGCCGACGACGAGCGCCCGCTCCGCGAGGCCCGCGGCCATCATGCCGTACGCCTGCGCGAGTGCGTACATGAAGCCGGTGCAGCCCGCGAGCAGGTCGTACGCCGCTGCATCGTCCGCGCCGAGCGTGTCGGCCAGGAGCGCGCTCGACGTCGGGAACATCATGTCCGGCGTCACGGTGGCGCACAGGAGGAGGTCGATGTCGCGCGCCTCGACGCCCGCCTGAGCGAGAGCCGAGCGCGCAGCCGGGAGCGCGAGGTCGGTGAGCGCCTGCCCGGGCGCGGCTATGCGTCGCTCGCGGATCCCCGTCCGCTCCATGATCCACTCGTCGGTGGTGTCGACGATCGTGGATAGCTCGTCGTTCGTCAGCACGCGCTCCGGCACGTACGCACCGAGTCCGGTGATCGAGATCGGCGGTCCTTGCGCCTTCCCGATCATCTTTCCACCGCGAACGTCAGGACCGCCTTACAGGCGAGGTCGCCGTCGACTCGCGCCTCCGCTCTCCCGCGCCCGATCGGACCGCGCACGCGGTCGAGGTCGCAGCGAAGCTCCAGCACGTCCCCCGGCTCGACCAGACGCTTGAAGCGGCAGCCGTCGATCCCGGCGAAGAGCGCGAGCCGCCCACGGTTTTCCTCCTCGCTCAGCACCGCGACCGCACCGGTCTGCGCGAGTGCCTCGACGATCAGGACGCCCGGCATCACGGGCCGCCCGGGGAAGTGGCCGGCGAGATACCACTCGTCCTCACGGACGGTCTTGCGTGCGACCGCCCCGACGCCAGGCGTGAGCTCGAGCACCTCGTCGATGAGGAGGAAGGGCTCGCGATGCGGGAGGATCTCCTCGATCTTCTCGCGCCCGAACGGCGGGGCAACGGTCACGCCACCTCCGAGAGCTTGTCGCGCAGCCGGTTCCGGCCCCGATGCGCATAGCACTTCGCCGTCCCGATCGGCATCCCCGAAGCCTCGGAGATCTCTTCGAAGGAAAGGCCGAGCGCGTCCTTCAGCACGACCACGCGCGCCTGATCCGGCGCGATCTCCGCAAGACAGCGGCTCAGCTCGCTGCGCAGCTCGGCCCGATCGGCCTCGCGGGCCGGATCGGCATCCGTGGCGGCACGGCGATCCTCCAGCAACGGCTCGCAGGCGCGTAGGCGCTGGCGATTCGCGACGTCGCGGCAGGCATTGACGGTGAGCCGGTGCAGCCAGGTCGAGAACTGCGATTCGCCCCGGAACTGCTTGATGCGTGTGCACAGCTTCGCGAGCGCTTCCTGCGACGCGTCACGTGCGTCTTCGGGGTCCCGCAGAAGGTGCGCCGCAAGCTTCTCGACACGGGGAGCGTGCCGCTCGCAGAGCGCCTCCAGGGCCCGCGGATCGCCGTCCTTTGCCCGTGTCACCAGAATCGGATCGCTCAGCCGCGCATAGACAAGAGGTCCTTCCGGCCGGAAGGACTGCTGGATTGGACGGCGGCGGCGTCGGGCTAGTTGCATGTGCGCTCTAGTGTAGGAGCGTGGCCGATTCGCTCGCCCCCGGCGCCGTCAAGCCGCTGCTTCGCGGCCGGTTCGGGGGGGAGTACCGCTACGCCGAGTCGTGCCCGTCCACGCAGCGACTGCTCGAGCCGAAGGACCCCGAGGGGACGGTCGCAGTGGCCGAGGAACAGACCGAGGGACGCGGGCGGCTCGGTCGAACGTGGGAGGCGCCGCCCGGAACGAGCGTGCTCGTATCCGTGCTCCTGCGGCCGTCCGTCGACCCGCCCCGGCTTCCCGAGCTGTCCCTCGTCGCCGGCGGTGCCGTGGCGGAGGCGATTGCCGCGGTAACGGGCATCGAGCCGGCGATCAAGTTCCCCAACGACGTCCTCGTCGGTGGACGCAAGGTGGCGGGAATCCTGGCCGAGTCGAGCAACGGACGAGTCGTGCTGGGGATCGGCGTCAACGCAAACCAGGTGAAGGATCAGCTCCCCTTGGGAACGCCGACGGCGCCGACGTCCCTGCGCATCGAGCTCGGGCAGCCCGTCGCCCGTGCGCCGCTGCTGGCGGAGATCCTGGTGCGGCTCGAGCGCGCCTACGACGCCTGGGTTACGGGTACTTCAGCGTCCGGCTGAGGTTGCCCGCCGCGTCCCGGGCGACTGCCCGCACGGCCCGCACACGACCGTGGCGGAAGGAAAAAGAACCCGCACGAACAGTCCTGACGATCGGCTTGCCGTTGACGGTCAGCCGAACCGTCACGGCCTCATTGACGGCGAAGACCAGACGGCGAAACGAAATGGCGCGCAGGCGTGGCGGGATTGTGTCGATCCGGAACAGCGCCGAGTGCACGACCCTCCCGATCTCGTTCGTCGCAGTGAGCACGGCCGCGTACTTCCCGTCCTTGACGCCCGCACCGTTCCAGCCGACGGTCTGCTGGCCCGGCTGCAGGTTGGCCGAGTAGACGGAGGTGAGGGTCTTGCCCGCACGCGCGATCTCGACGCGGACCGCGGCTGCGCGGGTCAGCTCGAACGTGACCGTGAGTTCATCGCTGACACCGTCGCCGTTCGGGGAAAGGGCCGCCGGAGCGGCGGTGAAATGCCCAACGGTGCGATCGACGAGCACGGGCACGAACGCCGTCGCGGTCGTCTTGCCGTCGGTCGCGCTGAGGACGATCTCGTAGCGGCCGTCCGCTATCGCGGCCGCCGTGAACCGGAACGACTGCTTGCCGGCCGTGCGTTGCGCCGAGAACAGGACCGCCAGATCTCTCCCGTCGGGCGCGCGCAAGGTCGCCGTCACCGTCGCGGCCGTGCTGAGCGTGTAGGAGATCTCGCTGGAATCCGTCTTGCCGTCCCCGTTCGGCGTGATCGTGCGCGGGGTTGCGGACGGCGACTTGATCGCGAGCGGGACCGCAGCCGTTCCGATCGTCCCCGTCGCGGGACGGACGGCATCGCCGGCGGCGATCGTCCAGCCGTACGGGCCCTGCGCCGCCGTGGACGCGTCCCAGGTCCAGTCGACGTCCTGGCCGGTTCCGGTCCCGGTTGCGACGACGCTCCCCGTTCCGTCGGAAACCGTCACCGTCCATGGCAGCTCCTCGCTCAGACGCGCGCGGAACCGCACCGGCCCGCCGATCGCGCCGCGTGCCGAGGGTGCGTAGAGCTTCGGCAAGCCGCTGGAGGCGACCTGCTGCGCGATCGCCCCGAGCTGCGCGTAGAGCGCGGCCCCGGGACAGCTCGTGAACCCGGTGTCGCGATGACCCGAGACTGCGCGCAGAACGACCGGCACGCCGGATGGAAAGCGTGCGTTCCCGCCGGAGGTAAACGTGACGGTCGAGGCCGGATCGACGTGAGCGACGTCGAGCCGCCAGGAGAGCAGCCCGGCGAGCGCGCTCCGTGCCGCGACCGGCGGCGCGGCGGAGCCGTAGGTCCCCAGCACCGCGACACCGACCGAGCCGGTGTTGAACCCCTCCGCGTGCGCGCCGATGACGTTCCTGTCGACGCCGCCGTAGCGGCCCTCGAACACCTGGCCGTAGCGATCGACGAGGAAGTTGTAGCCGATGTCGTCCCAGCCGTTTCCCTTCACGTGGTAGACCTCGATGCCGCGCACGATCGCGGCCGACTGCGCCCGCGTGTAGGAGTTCGAGCCTGCCGTGTGATGTACGACGGCGAACTGAGCCGACATCGCGTAGCGCGGCGGCGCGCGGCGGATCGATTCGTTCGCACCCCACGAGAGGCGGGAGAGAATCAGCGGCGATCCTGCGAGCGACACGCGCCGAAGCGGGATCCGTTCCTCCGGGCTCCGCACGAAATACGCACGCAGACGATTCACTCGTCCGCGTAGCCGGTACGCGATCCGGTCCGACGGTCCGGTCCAGTAGGGATTCCCGAGCCGCCAGCCGCGGGCCGGCCGCGACTCCGAGGCGCCCACGTCCGGAAGGTCCTCCGCCTCGGGAGCTGCGCGGCGCCAGCCGCTCCAGCGACCCGCGGTCGAGCGGGTGCGGAACTCGACCGAGCCTGGCCCCTGCCAGTGCAGCCCGACGAGATCGAACTCGCGCGAGGACGAGGCCGCGAGCGTTCGCCCGCCGTGGAGCGAAACCTCGCGCATCGTGATCGACACGCTCCCGAACGCCGCTGGGGGCGCAGCGAGAAGCGCGACGAATGCGGCGAGAGCGATCTTCATGGCGACGGCGACCGGAACCAAGGGTGCCTGCGCCGTCTGTCGACCTCAAGACCGCTGATAGAATCCTTACGAGTTGAAGAGCGCCTGTTTGCGGGGACTTTTGCTCCTCGGAGCGCTCTTGGCGCTCGCCTCTCCCGCCGCTGCGGCCACACCGCGCATTCTGGCGATCCACTTCGGCAGCGATCTCGAGGTGAATCCCGTCACCCAGGGCTGGGTGAACCACCAGCTGGAGCGGGCCAAGGACGACGGCTATTCCGCGGCGGTCATCCTGCTGGACACTCCGGGCGGCCTCTCGAGCTCGATGCGCAAGATCTACCAGAAGGAGCTCGGCTCGCCGATCCCGGTGATCGTGTACGTCGCGCCCGACGGCGCGCGCGCAGGCTCGGCGGGGCTGTGGATCTCGGAGGCCGCCGACGTGCTGGCGATGGCGCCCCAGACCAACATCGGCGCCTCGACCCCGATCAACGCCGGGGGCGCCGACCTCGACAAGGACCTGCGCAAGAAGGTGATCAACGACGCCGTCGCGTCAGTCGTCGCGCTCGCCAAGAGCCACGGGCGCGACACGAAGTTCCCCGCGCGCGCCGTTCGCCAGGCAGCGAGCATCGACGCCCCTGCCGCCCTGCGTCAGCACGTGATCGACGCGATCGCGCCGACGCTGCCCGCGCTTCTCCAGAAGCTGGACGGCTTCAAGACGAAGCCGAAGGGATACGTGCTGCACCTCGACGGCGCGAAGATCGACAACGTCCGGCCCGGCTTCTTCACGCGCCTGCTCAACACGCTCATCGATCCGAACATCATCGCGCTCCTCTTCCTCGCCGGCATCGCGGGAATCGGCTACGAGATCTTCCATCCCGGCGTCGTGCTACCGGGAGCGCTTGGCCTCGTCGCCCTGGTCACGGCGCTCTTCGGATTCTCGGTCCTTCCCGTCAGCTGGGCCGGCCTCATCCTGCTTCTCGCCGGCGTTGCCCTCCTCGTGGTCGATGTCCACGTCACCAGTCACGGAGCACTCACGGTTGCGGGCTTGGCCTGCCTCGCGGTCGGCTCCATCATGCTCTTCCAGAACGCGCCTGCGCCGTACCACACGTCCAAGCCGCTCGTGGTCACCGTCGCGGTCGTGCTCGGCTCGATCTGGGCGTTTGCCGTGGGCAAGGCGTGGCAGGTGCGCCGCACGCCGGTCGAGGTGAGCCCGGAAGCCATCGCCGGCGCGGTCGGCGAGGTCCGCCGCAACGGGCTCGTCTTCGTCAACGGCGAGCTGTGGCAGGCGCGCACCGCCGGCGGCGAGGAGCTGCGGCCCGGCGAGCGCGTCCGCGTCGAGTCGCTCGACGGGCTCGTCCTCACGGTCCGAGCTGTCGGCACATAGGATCCGCCCATGAACGCAGCGATCTTCATCGCGGCCGCGCTTCTGTTCCTGATCGTTCTCTTCCTGTTCTCCGCGATCAAGGTCGCCCGCGAATACGAGCGTGGGATCATCTTCCGGCTCGGCCGGCTCCTACCCCAGCCGAAGGGCCCGGGCCTCTTCATCCTGATCCCGGTCGTCGACCGGATGGTGAAGGTCGACCTGCGCACGATCACGCTCACCGTTCCGCCGCAGGAGGTCATCACCAAGGACAACGTGCCGGTGCGCGTAAATGCCGTTGCCTACTTCCGGATCGTCGATCCGAAGGCGGCGATCGTGCAGATCGAGAACTTCATGGTCGCCACCTCGCAGATCGCACAAACGACGCTGCGGTCCGTGCTCGGACAGCACGTACTCGACGAGCTCCTCTCCGAGCGCGAGAAGATCAACTCGATCCTGCAGAGCATCATCGACGAGTCGACCGCCCCCTGGGGAATCAAGGTCTCGATCGTCGAGGTGAAGGACGTCGAGATCCCGAGCGGGATGCAGCGCGCCATGGCCCGGCAGGCCGAGGCCGAGCGCGAGCGGCGCGCAAAGGTCATCAACGCCGAGGGCGAGTTCCAGGCCTCCGAGCGGCTGAAGGACGCGGCGCTGGTCATCGAGAAGCATCCGATCGCGCTCCAGCTTCGCTACCTGCAGACGCTGCTCGAGATCGGCGGCGCGAACTCCTCCACGATCATCTTCCCCGCCCCGGTAGATCTCATCCGGCCCTTCCTCGAGAAGGCCGACCGCGCCGCGGCAAGCTGAGCGGCGAGCTCCGCCGCGATCCCGAGTCGGGCCGCGTTGCCGTGATCGCCCCCGGACGGGCGAAGCGTCCCGGCGCGTCCCGGCCGCTGCTCGACCCGCCGACCGCGGACGAGCTCGAGTCCTGCCCGTTCTGCGCCGGGCACGAGCACATGACGCCTCCGCAGACGCTCGTCCTGCCCGCTGAGGGCGAGTGGCGCGTCCGTGTCGTTCCCAACCTCTACCCCGCTCTGGAGCGGCAGGAGGTCGTCGTCCACAGCCGCCGGCACGTCCGGTCGCTCGCCGAGCTCGAGGACGGAGAGCTCGATCTCGTCGCCGAGGCCTGGCGGCGCCGGGCTGAGGCGCACGGCGGCTACGTGCACGCGCTCGTCAACGAAGGCCGCGAGGCCGGCTCGAGCCTGCCGCACTCGCACTCGCAGCTCGTCTGGCTGCCGGAAGCCCCCGCCGGACGCGGGCGGCCGAAGGGAGAGGCCTTTCTCGAGGAGGACGGCCTCGCCGTGAGCTGCCCCTGGGCCAGCCGCCTGCCCTACGAGACGGTGATCGCCCCTGCAGAGCCGGAGGCCGGCGGCATCGGCAACGCGAGGCTCGGAGCGGCCCTCCGCCTCCTCGCAGCGATCGTCCGGCGGCTGCACGCCCTGGAGGGCCCGGCGCCGCTCAACGCGTGGCTCGAGTACGACGACCGCGACTGGCGCCTCGTCCTGCTCCCTCGCCTCACCGTCCTCGCCGGCCTCGAGCTCGGCGCGGGAATCTACGTCAACACGCTGGCGCCGGAAGAGGCGGCTGAGCGGCTGGGAGGCGCCTAGTCGGTCTGCGGCTGCGGCTGACGCTGGACCGCCTGTTCGCGGAACCGGCGTGCAGCGTCGATCGCGGCGCCGAGGTTCAGGCCCTTGTCCTTCGCCTGCTTGATCAGCATGACGGTCTCGAGCGCATCGATGTCGTAGATGCGCTGCTTCTTCCCCTTGGTGGGAATCTGCGCCTTGTTCGTCCAGTAATCGAGCTGCATCTTGGAGATGCCCGCGATCTGGCAGACCTGACCGAGATAGAGCTCGACCTTGCCGAGGTGCTCGGCGAGATCGATCGGCTCGAGGAGGTCTACCTGTCGACTGACTGCCATGTTGCCCTCGTCTTCCTCCGCACTGGAATCCCTGGTTTGCAAGGTATACCGCTCCGGTTCCTGATCGGGAAGGGGTTTCTTCAAAATGTCCCCCTTTCGAGGCACCTAAATGCGGAGTTTTGTGGCAAGGGCCTGCCCCTTTAGGGGGCGGCTTCCCCGTCGGTCGAGACCTCGACCTTGTCCTCGGCGGCTTCGACCACCGGTGCGAGGCTCGAGACGTGCTCGCCCTCGCGCAGACGCATCACGATCACGCCCTGCGTGGCCCGGCCGGAGCGCTTGATGTCGTCGACGGGCATCCGGATCACCGTGCCGCCGTCGGAGATCAGCATCACCTGGTAGCCGTCGCGAACGACGCGGGAGCCGGCGAGCTGTCCCTTCGCCTCGGTGAGCTGAACGGTCTTCACTCCCAGCCCGCCGCGGCCCTTCACGGGATAGTCGGAGACCCGCGTCCGCTTCCCGTAGCCGTTCTCGGTGACGACGAGGACGTCGGCGTCATCCTGCGCGATGTTGACGGCGATCACCTCGTCGCCGGAGCGGAGCCGCATACCCTGCACGCCCGAGGCGTCGCGTCCCATCGCCCGGACGTCGCCCTCGTGAAACCGGATCGCCTGCCCTTTGCGGGACACCATGAGGATGTCGTCGTCGCCCGAGGAGTGCCGCACTCCGACGAGCTCGTCCCCCTCGCGCATTTTGATCGCGATGATCCCGTCCGCGCGCAGCGGCGTGTTGTAGGCCGCGAGCCTCGTCTTCTTGACGACACCCTTCTTCGTCGCGAAGACGAGAAACTCCGCCTCCTCGAAATCGCGCGTCTGGATGACGGCACGGACCTGCTCGTCCTGCCGAAACGGGAGCAGGTTCTGAATGGCGCGGCCCTTCGACTGTCGTGAGCCGAGCGGCAGCTCGTGCACCTTCAGCCTGTACACCTTGCCGACGCTCGTGAAGAAGAGGATGTAGTCGTGCGTGGAGGCCACGAACAGGTGCTCGATGTAGTCGTCCTCCTTGAGGTCCATTCCCATCACGCCGATGCCGCCACGGCGCTGCTCCCGGTACGCGGTCACCGGTAGACGCTTGATGTAGTTCGACCGCGTGATCGCGATGACCATGTCCTCTTCCGCGATCAGATCCTCGAGCTCGAGCTCCTCCTCGGCCGCGACGATCTCGGTGCGCCGGTCGTCGGTCTTGCCGTAGATCGACTTGATCTCGAGCAGCTCGTCCTTGATCACTCCGTCGATGCGGGCCGGGTCGCCCAGGATCGCGCGCAGCTCCGCGATGCGCTCCTGCAGGTCCTTGTATTCGTCCTCGATCTCCTTGCGAGCGAGTCCGGTGAGCCGTGCGAGGCGAAGGTCGAGGATCGCCTGCGCCTGGATCTCCGACAGGTCGAACTCGCTGATCAGGCCTGCGCGGGCCTCGTCGGTATCGGCCGCGGCGCGGATCAGGGCGATGACGGCGTCGAGGTTGTCGAGAGCCTTCAGGTAGCCCTGGAGGACGTGCGCCCGTTTCTCGGCCTGACGCAGCTCGTACTTCGAGCGCCGGGTGACGACCTCGCGCTGGAACTTCAGGTACTCGCGAACGAGCTCGAGCAGGGACAGCGTTCGGGGAACGCCGTCGACGAGGGCGACGGCGTTGTAGCCGAAGGTGGCCTGAAGGGCCGTGTGCTTGAAGAGCTTGTTGAGCACGACCTGCGGAATCGCATCGCGCTTCAGTTCGATCTGGATGCGCATGCCGGACTTGTCGGAGTAATCTGCGAGATCGGAGATCTCGGTCAAGACCTTGTCCTGGACGAGGTCGGCGATCTTGCGGATGACGCCGTTGTCGCCGCCCTTCTTGACGGCGTAGGGAAGCTCCGTCACGACGATCGCGGTCTTGCCGCCGCGCAACTCTTCGATGTGGGCCCGCGCACGCATGACGACCCGGCCACGGCCGGTGCGATACGCATCGCGGATCCCGGCCCGCCCGACGATGATCGCGCCGGTCGGGAAGTCCGGACCCTTGATGTGCTTCATCAGCTTCTCGACGTCGATGGCGGGCTCGTCGATCATGGCGACGATCGCGGCGATGGTCTCGCCGAGATGGTGGGGCGGCATGTTCGTCGCCATCCCGACCGCGATGCCCGACGAGCCGTTGACGAGGAGATTCGGGAAGCGCGAGGGAAGCACGACGGGCTCACGGCGCGACTCGTCGTAGTTGGGCTGGAAGTCGACCGTGTCGGCGTCGATGTCCCGCAGCATCTCGGTCGCGATCCGGGACAGGCGACACTCGGTGTACCTGTCCGCGGCCGGCGGATCGTCGTCGACGGAGCCGAAATTCCCCTGGCCCTCTACGAGCGGATACCGCAGCGAGAAGGGCTGCGCCATACGCACGAGCGTGTCGTAGATCGCGAGATTGCCGTGCGGGTGATACTTGCCCATGACGTCGCCCACGACGCGGGCGCACTTGACGAAGGGACGGTTCGGCTGGAGGCCGTTCTCCTGCATCCCGTACAGCACGCGGCGGTGCACGGGCTTGAGCCCGTCCCGAACGTCGGGCAGTGCGCGCCCAACGATCACCGACATCGCGTAGTCGAGATAGCTCGAGCGCATTTCCTGCTCGAGCTCGCGCGGCTCGATTCGTCCGGGGCCTAGCGCCCCTGTCTCGAGCTCAGACATCGAGGAAGCGAACGTCCTTGGCGTTCTGCTCGATGAAAGCCCTGCGCGGCTCCACCTGCATACCCATCAGAACCGAGAACATCTGATCCGCCGCGGTCGCGTCCTCGACATCGACCCGCACCAGCAGGCGGCGCGCAGGATCCATGGTCGTGTCCCACAGCTGCTCGGGATTCATCTCACCGAGACCCTTGAAGCGTGAGAGCTGAAGACCTTCCTTCGCAAGATCGATCGCGAAGTGGCGCAGCTGCTCGAACGTCGGGGCCGTCTCCGTGCGCTTCCCGTACTTCATGACGAACGGCGGCGGCCCCGTCAGCTCTACGAGCCGGCCGTACGTCCCGCGCAGCTTCTCGTAGACCGGGGAGGCAAGGATGTTGGTCGGCACGCCCACCGTGTGAGCAGCCGAGGTCTCCGTCTCCACGACGTTGATCTGGAGGCCGTCGGCGCCTCGCTCGAGCACCGAGAGGACGTGCCCGTCGCTCGGCATCGCCTTGATCTCCTTCTCGATGGCCGCCGCGGTCGTCGCCGGGGTCTCGACGAGCCTATGTGCGATGAGGAAATCGGTGGCCGGGCCGAAGTCCTCACGCAGCTTGGCCGCCTGGCCCTCGAACCGCGGCAAGAACTTCACGAAGCGGTTCCAGCGAGCCTCCGTCAGCTTGACAGCGTCACCGTTCCGGTCCGTGACCTCGATGTCACCGAAGCGCTCGCGTACGAGCAGTTCCTCGAGCTGGGCCTCCTTCTCGAAATACATCTCCCGGTTGCCCAGCTTCACCTTGTAGAGCGGCGGCACCGCGATGTAGACGTGACCCCGCTCGATCAACTCGGGCATCTGCCTGTAGAGAAACGTCAGGATCAGCGTCCGGATGTGAGAGCCGTCGACGTCGGCGTCGGTCATCACGATCACGCGGTGGTAGCGGAGGTTGGCGATATCGAACTCGTCGCCGATGCCGGAGCCGATCGCCGTGATCATCGCCTGGATCGCGTCGTTCGACAGCACCTTATTGATCCGGTTCTTCTCGCTGTTGATGATCTTGCCCCAGAGCGGCAGGATCGCCTGGTACGCGTTGTCTCTCGCCTGCTTCGCGGACCCGCCCGCGCTGTCTCCCTCGACGATGTAGAGCTCGGCGTTCTCGGGATCGCGGATCCGGCAGTCGGCAAGCTTTCCGGGCAGCGACGACGACTCGAGCGCGGACTTGCGCCGCGTCAGCTCTCTCGCCTTGCGTGCGGCGAGCCGGGCGCGCATGGCCGCAATCACCTTGAGCACGATCTGGCGCGCGTCCGTCGGATTCTCCTCGAGGAACTCGCTGAGCTTCTGGTTGACGTTCTGCTCGACGACTCCGCGCAGCCAAGGGTTGCCGAGCTTCGTCTTCGTCTGTCCTTCGAACTGCGGCTCGCGCAGCTTGACGGACACGACGGCGGCAAGGCCCTCGCGGACATCCTCGCCGTCGAGCGTCTCGTCCTTTTTCAACTGGCCCTTGTCACGCGCATAGCGGTTCAGCGTCGAGGTGAGGGCGGTGCGAAAGCCGGTCAGATGCGAGCCGCCCTCGTGGGTGTTGATGTTGTTGGCGAACGTGTAGACCGAATCCTGGTACGACGCGTTCCACTGCATCGCGACCTCGACCGAGGCTTCGTCCGCCTCCACCTCGAAGTAGACGATGCGCTTGTGCACGGAGTCTTTCGTCGAGTTCACGTGCGCGACGAAGTCCCGGATGCCGCCCTCGTAGTGGAACTCGACCGTCTCGCCGCCGGCGCGCTCGTCGGTGAGGACGATCCTGAGACCGCGCGTGAGGAAGGCTGTTTCGCGCAGGCGCTGCGTCAGCGTCTCCGCCGACACCTCGATCTCCTCGAAGACCTCTGCGTCGGGCAGGAAGGAGATCGTCGTCCCCGTGTCGTCCTGCTCCGTCTTCCCGACGACTTGCATCTCACCCGTCGGCTCGCCGCGTGCGAATTCCTGGCGGTAGATCTGTCCGTCACGCCGCACTTCCGCAACCAGCCATTCGGACAGCGCGTTGACGACCGAGACGCCGACGCCGTGCAGGCCGCCCGAGACCTTGTAGCCGTCGCCGCCGAACTTTCCGCCGGCGTGCAGCTTGGTGAGCACGACCGTCAACGCGGACATCCCCTGCTCCGGCATGACCTCCACCGGAATGCCCGATCCGTAGTCGCGAACCGTCACAGAGTTGTCCGGATGGAGCGTGATCTCGACCTTGTCGTTCCGGCCCGCCAGAGCCTCGTCGACGCTGTTGTCGACGACCTCGTAGACGAGGTGGTGGAGCCCTCGCGCCCCCGTCGAGCCGATGTACATACCGGGTCGCAGGCGCACCGGCTCGAGACCCTCGAGAACGGTGATGTCCTTTGCGGTATAACTGACTTCAGTCATGAAAAAAGCCCTGCAAACCGACCACTTGCGGGCACTCCGAATTCTACCAGAACGAGCGGTCGTTATCTGCGTTGGCAAGGCTCGCAGCGGCGGCTTTTGCGACCACTTTGCGGAGGTCTTCGTCACGAATCCCTCGTACGAGTGAGTCAGCTTCCGCGACGTGTTTCGCGGTCGGTTTCGGAACCTGCCTGCGAGGGGCGTCCGGGATGACGTCGGCAGCCTCGGGAAGAGGTCCCGGCGCGAAGACGAGACGCGGCGGCGGATGCTCCCCGAGCCGCAACCGGATCTGCTCCGCCCGGCTCGTCAGCTCGAAGGCCCAGATCGAGTCCTTCGCGTGAACGTGCAGCGTTCCGTCCCGCGCTAGCCGTGCGGGCCAGGCGTTGCGCGCGATCTCCGGCCCGACGGCGGCAGGCCAGGCCTCGACGAGAGGCGCCATCCCGGGGGTCGGTCCGAAGCGGCCGAGCTCGCGCGTCACCTCCTCGCCGAGGCGTTCCATCAGGCGGCCCGCACGAGCCCCGGCGAGACCTCCAGCAGCTGCGCCGGCTCGACCGGGAGGGAGGAGGCCTGCGTCGCCGTGACGAGGGTCTGGCCCGAGCTCAGCACCCGTTCTGCGAGCACACGCCGGCGACCGGGGTCGAGCTCGGAAAGGACGTCGTCGAGCAGCAGCAGAGGAGGGAAGTCGCGGCGCTCCCGAATCAGCTCCGCCTCGGCGAGGAGCAGGGCCAGGACGGTCAGGCGCTGCTCTCCCTGCGACCCGAAGCTGCGCAGGTCGCGTGTTCCGCTCGTGAGCACGATGTCGTCGAGGTGCGGACCGAGCCCGGTCGCGCCGCGCTCCAGATCGCGTTCGAGCCGTTCGTCGAGCGCGGCCACCGTCGGCGGCTCGCCGCTGTAGGTCATGCGCGCGGCGGGTAGCCCCAACTCGCCGGCTCGGTCCGCAAAGCCGGGGGCAAGCCATGCCACCACCTCGCTTCGCGCTTCGACGAGCCGGCGGCCGAAGTCGGCCACCTGCTCGGTCCACGGCGCGAGCGCATCACGGGACGAGAAACCTCCCGCCACTCGGCGCAGGGCGGCGTTGCGTTGCGCCACAGCCGCTCCGTACTCCACGGCCAGAAGGCTGCGGGCAGGAGCGAGCCTGCCCAGCGCACGGTCGAAGTACGCACGTCTCACGGCAGGTCCGCCCTTCACGACGGCGAGCCGATCGGGAGTGAAGACGAGCGTCGCCACTTCCAGCCGCAGCTGCTCTGCCGCACGCAATGAAGCACCGTTCAGCTTCGCGCGTTTGCCTTCGCCGAGCTCGAGCGTGACCTCCGTGTCGACGGGCGAACCGCGTCGATCTCCGTGGAGCGCAACCCGCCCCACTCGTTCACCGAAGCGAATCAGCTGAGCATCGGCGCGCGTACGCGGCGAGAAGCCTTGCGTCCCGAGGTGCAGCGACTCGAGCAGATTGGTCTTGCCCGCGCCGTTTGGGCCGATGACGAGGATCAGTCCCGGCCGAAGGTCGAGGTCGAGGCGCGCATACGACCTGATGTTCCGGAGCGAGACCGTCTCGACGATCAGCCGGGCTGAGGCGTCGCTTGGCGACGCCGACCATAGAGGGCATGCGGGCTTGGCCCGCACGCCCGTTTGCCTTCCATCCGCCTCTTCACTCCGCCGCCGACCAGAGCGCTGCCTACCCAGGCAACCGGATCGGCATGATCAGGTACGTCGGGTCGTCCTCGCCGCCCTCGATCACCGCGGGACGCAGCGGAGAGATGAGCTTCAGCTCGATCTCGTCGGCGCTGATCGACTCGATGCCTTCGCGCAGGAACTCCGCGTTGAACCCGATCTCGAGCGGGTCGCCGGCGAACTGCACCGGCAGCGACTCCTTCGCCTCGCCGACGTCTTGCGTCCGCGCAAAGACCGTCAACTCCCCCTCGGCGAAGCGCAGCTGGATCGGCGACGTTCGCTGCACCATGATCCCCACCCGCCGAACCACGTCTAGCACTTCGTTCCGCGGCAGGGTGAGCTCGTGCTCGAACGTCTCCGGCAGCAGCTGCCGGTAGTTCGGGAACTGCCCGTCGATGCGGCGCGTCGTCAACCAGACGTCGTCTGCGACGAAGACGGCCTGGTTCTCGTGGACACCGAGTTCGATCGTGTCGCCGGACTGCGCGATGCGTCCGAGCTCCGAAAGCGCCCGCGCCGGAATGATCGCCTCGAGCTCAGGCGCTTCGCCCGTGAGCTCCGTCTCCTTCACCGAGAGCCGATACGAGTCTGTCGCCGCCATGACCAGCTTGCCGCTCTCGAAGCGCACGAGGATCCCCGTCAGCACCGGGCGCGACTCGTCGCGCGACGCCGACCGCGCGACACGAGAGACCGTGTCGAGCAATGCCTCCCGGTCGACCGTGAAGGTGCCGGCGGTATCGAGGTCGGGAAGCCGAGGGAAATCCTCGGCGTCATAGGTGTGCAGCGTCGACGTGGACGAGCCACTGGTCACGTGCACCACGCTCTCCTCTGCGCGATGCTCGATCGTGACCTCGCTCTCGGGCAGAAGCCGAACAAGATCGACCAGGAGGCGTCCCGGCATGACGACTGCGCCGTCACCTTCCACCTGGGCCTCGAGCGAGGCTCGCAGCGAGAGCTCCATGTCCGTCGCTGCGAGGTGTAGCCGGCCCGATTCGGCGCGTAGCAGCACGCCGGACAGGATCTGGACGCTCGCCCGTGTCGACACCGCTCGTGCGACCACCGCGAGCTTCTGCGAGAGCTCGTCGCGCTGACAAACGATTTTCATCCCCGTCTCTACCATGGTGTTGGTTTCAATCATTTAAAACCTCGTTGTAGTGATAGGGGGTGTGGACACCGGGGAGGAGGCCACCCGCCCTGTTGGTTGAGCCATTCTCGCAGGGGACGCAGACGGTGGAGAAAGGAAGCGTGTCAACAGGGCACGACCCTCAACGGACCTGTTTCACACGAGCGGTCAGTTCCTGCACAAGGTTGTAGACAGATCTGTCCTCACGGATGAGACGGGCGATCTTCGAGGTCGCGTGGATCACCGTCGTGTGGTCCCGGCCGCCGAATTCCTTGCCGATCTTGGGCAGCGAGGAGTCCGTGAGCTCTCGTGAGAGGTACATCGCGACCTGGCGGGGATAGACGATGTTCTGTGAGCGCTTGTCGCCGCAGAGCTCGTCCATCGAGAGTTGGAAGCGCTCGGAGACGAGCTCCTGGATCCTCCGGATCGAGACCTCGGCCGCCTCGCCCTGGGGGAAGACGTCCTTGAGCACGTCCTTCGCGAGCTCGACCGAGAGCGCCCTGCCGGTGAGGGACGAGAATGCGACCACCCGCGTCAGGGCACCCTCGAGCTCGCGGATGTTGGTGGAGATGCGCGAGGCGATGAAGGAGAGGACCTGCGGATCGGGGATGTGGATGCCGTCCGTCTTCACCTTCTTGCGCAGGATCGCGATCCGCGTCTCGAGGTCGGGCGGCTGGATGTCGGTGATCAGGCCCCACTCAAACCGCGATCGCAGTCGCTCCTCGAGCGTCGCGATCTCACGTGGCGGGCGATCGGACGACATGACGATCTGCGAGCCGGCCTCGTAGAGCGAGTTGAAGGTGTGGAAGAACTCCTCCTGGATTCGCTCCTTGTGCTCGAAGAACTGCACGTCGTCCACGAGCAGCAGGTCGTACGTGCGGTAGCGCTGCTTGAACCCCTCGATCCGCTTGTCGCGCAGCGAGTTGATGAAGTCGTTCATGAACGTCTCGCTCGTGACGTACCGGACCGAAAGCTCGCTCGAGTGCTCGGCGACGTACTGGGCGATCGCCTGCATCAGGTGCGTCTTGCCGAGGCCCGTGCCGCCGTAGATGAAGAGCGGGTTGTACGCCTGCGCGGGCGCCTCGGCGACCGCCAACGCGGCCGCGTGTGCAAAGCGGTTCGAGGAGCCGATCACGAACAGGTCGAACGTGTACTTCGGGTTCATGCCGCTGTCGGCGGCACCCCCAACGGATCGTTTCGGGGCTTCCGCCGGCATGGGCGTGTCGACCGGGACACGCTCCGTCACGGAAAGACCGACTCGACGCTCCTGGCCCGTCACGTCCCGGACGGCAGCGCCGATCAGACCGAGGAAGTGGCCCTCGATCCACTCGCGCGTGAAGTCGTTGGGGACGCCGAGCACGAAGGCGTCATCCGAGAGATCCGCCCCCTCGGCCTCCGCGAACCACGTGCGGTACGTGGTCTCGTTGAGGGCCCCCTTGAGCCGACCGGCAACCTCGTTCCACAGGGTCTCCGCAGTCAGCTCAATGGGGCGATCCACGCCGCGCTACCACTCCTCTCCGGCTCGGGGGAGCGGCGAGCATAGCAGCGTGTCTCAAGCGCTACAACGCGTGGAAACTGGGGAAGAAATTATGCGGATTTGCAGGCATTTCCGCGACTCCACATCACTCTCCACACCTGTGGAGGAAGCATGACGGTTTGTCACATTTGGAGGTACTTCACAGCCCCGCAGCTGTGGATAACTCTGTGCACCAGGGCTCATCTATACTGGCGCAGCCACAGCTCCTCTTTGGAGCAATTTCCTCCCTCTTCGACCTCGTGAAACGGACCTACCAGCCCAACGTGCGCCGGCGGAAGCGCAGGCACGGCTTCCGTGCCCGCATGGCGACGCGTGCCGGTCGCGCGATCCTGAAGCGCCGCCGCGCCAAGGGCCGGAAGCGTCTCTCGGCGTAATCACCGTCGTGCAACGTCGGCACCGCCTGTCTCGCTCGCGAGACTTCGACGCCGTCTACCGGCAGGGTCGCTCGACCTCGACGCGGTTCCTGGTCCTCTACTGGTTCGAGCGCAACGGTGAGCCGGGGGAGCCGCGGCTCGGCCTGGCCGTGCCGAAGGCGACGGGAAATGCGGTGGCGCGCAACCGGATCAAACGCCAGCTGCGCGAGGCGTGGCGGGAACGGCTCGAGCGGATTCCCGCCGGGCGCGACTACGTCCTGATCGCGAAGCCGGGTCTGCCGGAGGCCGTTGCGACGAACGGGTTCGAGTGGCTCGGAGAGCGCGTCGACGAAGTTCTGACGAAGGCGGCCGCGTGAGGTATCTCGGCGTTGCGGCAGTATGGCTCTACCGCATCACGCTGCGGCCGCTGCTGGGCCCCGGGCAGTGCAAGTACCACCCGTCCTGCTCGCAGTACGCGATCGACGCCTTCAGGGAGTTCGGTCTCTTCAAAGGGACGGTGCTCGCCGGCTGGAGGCTCCTGCGCTGCAATCCCTGGAGCCGCGGCGGCGTGGACTACGCGCGCGACCAGAGGGTGTTCACGTGATCGTCGCCGGGATTCTCACGCCGCTCGAGGATCTGCTGCGCAACATCCTCAACGGCCTGCATACGGTACTGCCCTGGTCGTGGTCGATCGTCGTCTTGACGCTGATCGTGCGGATGCTGCTCGTGCCATTGACGGTCAAGCAGATCCACTCGATGCAGAACATGCAGGCCCACGCGCCGCAGATGAAGGAAATCCAGCGGAAGTACAAGGGCGACCGCCAGAAGCTCAACGAAGAGCTGATGAAGTTCTACAAGGAGAAGAACATCAACCCCGCGTCCTCGTGCCTGCCGCTGGTCGCACAGATCCCGATCTTCATCGGGCTCTTCTACACGCTACGCAACTTCGCCAAGGAGGCGAAGCTCGAGGGTTCCAACCTCGGCGATCTCTCGTGGCTCCATTTCGTTCCGAGCGTGGCCGACAAGGCAAGCGCTCACTGGTCGGGCTGGATATTGATCGTTGTCTACGTCGCCAGCCAGCTCGCGTCGACCTACTTCATGTCCGGGACGATGCAGCAGTCGCAGCGGGTGCTGATGATGGTCCTCCCCTTCGCGTTCATTCCGTTCATCATCCACTTCCCTACGGGGCTCGTTCTCTATTGGATGACGACCAACCTGTGGACGGTCGGGCAGGGCCTGATCACCCGTCGGCTGATCCCGAAGGTGGCGCCGCCGACCGGCCCGAAGCGCTCGTCCCGCACGCCGCCGAAGGAGGCCCGTGAGGACGGCGCCGCCGCGCCGGCCGCTGCGAAGCCGGCCGCTCCTCCCCGGCGCGTGAAGCGCAAGAAGAAGGCGCGACGCTGATGGACCTCCAGGTCGAGGTGACCGGCGAGACGGTCGGCGAGGCCAAGTGGTCGGCGCTGCGTGAGCTCGAGCGGCAGCAGCCCGGGCTCGACAAGTCCGCGGTTCGCTTCCAGGTCGTCACGGAGGGAGAGCGAGGCCTCCTCGGGGTCGGCTTTGCCCCGGCGCGCGTCATCGCCACCGTCTCTGCCGAAGTCACGGCGCCTGCGCCTCCGCCGGACGAGAGCGAGCTGAGCCGGGCCGCGCGCGAGCTCGTGCAGCGGATCGTCGACGGCATCGGCGTCACCGCGCGCCTCGAGCTCGACGAGGACGAGGAGACGATCACGGTCTCGTGCGTCGGAGCCGATCTCGGAATGCTCATCGGCCGCCACGGCCAGACGATCGACGCGATCCAGTATCTGGCGAATGCGATCACGTACCGCCGCCATGAGGAGGATCGCAAGGAGGTCGTCGTCGATGCGGCCGGCTATCGCGCGCGCAGGCGCGCTTCGCTCGAGGCGCTCGCGATTCGCTCGGCCGAGCGTGCACTGTCGCTCGGAGAGCCCGTCGAGCTCGAGCCGATGACGGCCGTCGAGCGCAAGGTCGTTCACCTTCGGCTGAAGGAGTTCGAAGACGTCGAGACGGGCAGCGAGGGAACCGAGCCGAACCGCTTCGTCGTGATCAGGCCTGTTGCTTGAGGACTGGCTTAGCGCACTCGTTGCAACGCCAGGCCTGACTGCGATCCGAGATCTCGAAGAGGCCCGCCGCCTGCTGCTCGAAGATTCGCTGCGTTCTCTCGGCCACGTGCGCGAGTTCGAAGGTCCGATCGTTGACGTCGGGTCAGGGGGCGGGGTCCCGGGGATCCCGCTCGCCGTGTCGCTGCCGCAGCGCGACGTGGTGTTGCTCGAGGCGAACGCGCGCAAGTGCGAGTTCCTCCGGCAGTGGGCACCGCCGAACGCAACGGTCGAGCAGGGTCGCGCCGAGAAGCAGGAGACGGACACGTTCGGCGTCGCGGTCGCGAAGGCGCTCGCCCCTCCACCGGTCGCCGCCGAGTGGTGTCTTCCTCTGGTCCGGCTGGGAGGGGCTGCGATTCTGTGGGTTGGTCCGACCGCGGACGTCGCTCGGGTGGCCCGCGTCGCGGAACGTTTGGGCGGAGAGCTGACCGAGGAGGGCGACGGCCTGCTCGTGCTGCGCAAGCTCGAGCCGACACCGCCCGGCTTCCCGCGGCGCACGGGTGTCGCGCGCAAACGGCCGCTGGCCTAGATGTCCGCCTCCGCCGGTAGCTTGGCGGTCGTGGCGAAGGTCTACGCGCTGGCGAATCAGAAGGGCGGCGTCGGGAAGACGACGACCGCCATCAACCTCGCCGCGTGCCTTGCGGAGGCGGGTGAGCGGGCCCTCGTCATCGATCTCGATCCACAGGCGAACGCGACCTCGGGCCTCGGGGAACGCGCGAACGGCACTTCGACGTACGACCTCCTCGACGGCGCGCCGCTCCGCGAGCTCGCGAGGCCGACGCGCTTCCCGAACCTGCACCTCGTACCGGCCAAGCCGGAGCTTGCCGGCGCAACCGTCGAGCTGACGCAGCACAGCGACGGCGAGACCTACCTGCGCGAGGCGCTCGCTTCCGGCGCGGAGCAGTACTCGTATGTGTTCCTCGATTGCCCGCCGTCGTTCGGCCCACTGACGGTGAACGCGCTCGCCGCCGCAGACCGCGTTCTGATTCCGGTGCAGGCGGAGTACTACGCGCTGGAAGGCCTGTCGCAGCTCGTCCAGTCGATCAATCTCGTGAAGATGCGACTCAACCCGCGGCTTGCCGTCGGCGGTGTGCTGCTGACGATGGTGGACGGCCGTACGAGGCTGTCGGCCGACGTCGAAGCCGAGGTGCGGCGTCACTTCGGCGAGCTCGTGTTCACGACGACCGTGCCGCGCTCGGTACGTCTCGCCGAGGCGCCGAGCCACGGCCTCCCCGCGATTGCGTACGACCGCCGCTCACGTGGCGCGGACGCCTACTGGAAGGTGGCGATGGAGCTTGTCGAGCGTGCCTGAGAGACGCGGCCTCGGTCGAGGCCTCGAGGTCCTGCTCGGTGGAGCGTCCGCGACCGAGCTCGTGGAGCTGCCGGTCGACGCGATTCACGCGAACCCGAGGCAGCCGCGCCGCCGCTTCGACTCCGAGGCGGGTGCCGGTCTCGCGGAGTCCGTGCGCGCGCAGGGAGTCGTACAGCCGGTGCTCGTGCGACCGCGCGTCGCCGGCGGGTACGAGCTGATCGCCGGCGAGCGCCGCTGGCGGGCCGCACGAGACGCGAAGCTGAAGACCGTGCCGGCCGTGGTACGGGACGCCGACGACCGCGACTCGCTGCTGCTTGGCCTCGTCGAGAACGTCGCGCGGGAGGATCTCTCTCCGATCGAGGAGGCACGCGCGTTCGCGGTGATGCTCGACGAGTTCGGTCTCTCGCTCGGCGAGCTTGCCGAGCGCGTCGGCAAGTCGAAGCCGACGGTCTCCAACCGCGTGCGGCTGCTCGAGCTCCCCGAGGACGTGCTGAAGATGGTCGAGCGCGGCCAGCTCACGGAGGGTCACGCGCGCGCCGTGCTCGCCGTCCCGGATCACGAGGGCCGACGCGCGCTGGCGCGGAAGATCGTCCAGAAAGGCATGTCCGTCAGGGCCGCGGAGCGGGCCGCGCGCTGGGCCGGTGCGAAGACGAAGCAGCGCCGCCAGCAGGCCAAGCTCGATCCGGCGCTCGTGGCCCGAGCGAAGAGCGCGGCCGACCGGATCACGGGCTTTTCCAGCCGAGTCGTGTCCAACCGGCTGGAGATCTCGTTCGCCGACGAGACCGAACTCGAAGAGCTCGTCGAGGCGCTGGAGAAGGCCGCGACCTAGCCCCCTAGCCCGTATCCCGTTCAGCCCGAGAGGCGTTGAACGGGTGACATGGTCGGACTGTGGCTGCACGACATGGAATCCCTCGAGGCGATCTCGCAGGACGACGAGGCCAAGCGGATCTTCCTGCGCATGGCCGCGCTGTCCCGCGACGGCCAGATGGGCAACTTCCTCACCGAGCTGGAGCGCGACGAGGACCTGGACGACGAGACGAAAGGGACGCTGGAAGAGCTCGCCAAGGACTCGACGTTCCTGCTCGCCGTCGAGGATTACCTGCAGCGCACTCAGCTGCTGCACTAGCGGCTAGACTGGCCGCCCTCGGGCGATTAGCTCAGTTGGTTAGAGCGCCGCTCTGATAAGGCGGAGGTCCGTGGTTCGAATCCACGATCGCCCACTGCCGAAGAAAGTCCGCCCGCTCCGCGGGCATGATGACTTTCTTCGGTTCGTCTACTCCCCGAGCCGAAGTATGCGAGCGCCGGCAAAGCCGGCACTCGCGGTGAGATCGTCATTCGGTGGCACGCATTTCCAGCCCGTACCACTCAACAAGGCTTGCGGCGACGTCTTCTTCGGGGCGATGCTGCGAGCCTAGGCCCATTCGCTCGATTCGCACGTACCTCAGGTAGTGCGCGATCTCCTCCGCAGACGCGCCTTCGTGAAGCATCCGGCCCACGCGGCCGACGTAGGCGCCGTACTCGTCTGCGGCCGAGGCAATTTCTCGAACGCCGATGGGATCCCACTCTTCCGTGAGCACGCGGCGGACGCCCCACCGCCCCGTTCCTTCCACCACATGTGCCACTTGTCGAGATCCACCTGAACATCTTGGTAGAGGCGCCGCCACCCCGCAATTTGCCTGGTCGGCCTACTCGCCCTATGCTCGCCCGCATGGCGACTCTCGGCGACGTGATGACGAAAGAGGTCCTGACGGTCGACCCCTCGGACTCGATCGGCGAGGCGGCCGAGAAGATGACGAGCCAGGGTGTGGGCGCGGTCGTCGTCTCGGACTTCGGGCGGATGATCGGCATCTTCACGGAGCGCGATCTCATGCGGGCGGTCGCCGGACGCGTGCACTCGAGCGAGGCCCGCGTGCGTGAATGGATGACGCCGGATCCGGTCACGATGACCGAGGATGCCTCCGTCGAGGAGGCCGGCAACACGATGATCGAACGTGGCTTCCGTCACATCCCGGTTGTCGCCGGCGAGCGTGCGGTCGGCATCGTGAGCATCCGCGACGTCGCCGAGTGGCGTCTGAAGGGCAGCTGAGCGTGTCGGCGTCCCGTTAGAGGGACGCTGCGTTCAGGGATGCGCTAGCCGCACGAAAGTGCCGATTCTGAGACTGGCGTTTCGTCCTCGCTGCGGCTATGGAGATCGGAGACCTCGTCACCTACCAGGGTTGTGCCTACGTGCTTCGTGGGCTCGATCCGATGGGCGTGCTCGACCGGCGCGCTGAGCTCGAGGATCCCGCGACCGGCGAGCTCATCTTGGTCCCCCTCGACGAGGTTTTGGAACGCCCGGAGGGGTGAGGTTTGACGCGCGACCCCTGAGCTACCATCAGAGCGTCCGATGCAGGAGATGCAGATCTACGGCGTGAGCTTCGATCTGGTCGGCAAGCAGCCGATCGTGCTGCTGAAGACGGCCGAGGGCAACAAATTCCTGCCGATCTGGATCGGGCACCCGGAGGCGGCGGCAATCCTCATGAAGCTTCAGAGTGCATCGACCCCACGGCCGATGACGCACGATCTCGTGACTGACATGCTCGACCAGCTCGGTGCCCAGGTGACGCGCATCACCGTGACCGAGTTGCGCGAGAACACGTTCTACGCGCAGATCACCGTGCAACTCGACGGCTCGGAGATCGATGTCGATTCGCGACCGTCGGACGCGATCGCGCTTGCGATCCGCGCCGACGCCCCCATCTTCGCCGCGGACGAGGTAATCGAGGAGTCGGCGATCGAGTTCGAGGGCGAGGAGGTCACCGAGGAAGAGATCGAGTCCAAGGTCTCCGAGTTCAAGCAGTTCCTCGACCAGGTCACCCCCGACGAGTTCGCCGTCGAACCCGACGACGAGTAATCCGCGCGAAAGCTGCGCTTTCGCGCGAGTCTAGGATCGCCGCTTCGCGGGGAATGTGTGCGGGCCGAGCCCGCGCACTCCTCCAGGCTGTGCTTGGCGAGAGCTCACTACCGTGCGGGCGGTGGGGCTAACGCCTTCCCGCCCGCGTCAGTTCGCCTGCGGGTAAGGCGGCTGCGCTCGTCTTACCCTCCGGCCTCGGTGGTTGTGGGACTCGTGCGATTCAGTCCCACTGCGAACCTTTCTAGCTCTCCTCGCCTCGCTGCACCTCACGTTTCGTGAGATCGAGGATCTCCTCGAACAGCTCCTGGAGACCGTCCTTGGACAGCGGGCCGCGATTCGCCCGCTTCAGGTACTGGAGCATCCACTCTTCGCGCTCCGGGTCGACGAAGCCCAGCCCACGCGATTCCTTGTAGCGCTTGAGCTGCGCGACGAGGCGTAGGCGCGCGTTCATCGATTCGACGATCGAGCGGTCGGTGTCGGAGATCTGCTGACGGAGCTGCCGGATGAAGGGATCGTCGTTCACGGTCGTTCCAGCCATTTCAACTTCACGGGCTCATCGCTGCGGGGAAGTGCGATCAACCTGAACGGATACGTGACCCGGGCCTCCACCGGATCGCCGAGTGAAGGAGTCTGCTCGCGCACTACCACGAGGACGCGTCCACCCTGGTCCCGCACGCGCACGATGCGGAGATCGTAGCCCGTGCTCGACCGCGGACCGGCCGCGACGAGATAGACCTGTTGCCGTCTGAAGTCGACCCGCGGGAGCTCGAGGCGGCGCCCCGGATTGTTCCGTTCCAGCACCTCGACGAGATCGTGGCGGTTGTCGAACAGCTTGACGGTGATGTGCGTGAACTCGAGCTGCCCCGCCTGTCGCGTCATGTCGACGTAAGGCACCGGTTGCGACCGGCCGCCGCAGCCGGCGAGCACAAGGCCGAGCACGACGCTAATACACGTACACCGTCTCGCCGTAGGGATTCGTGGCGTAGAGGTGCGGGGCGACCCACATCGGGACGCGAACGCAGCCATGACTCGCCGGGTACGGCGGGACGGACGGATTCCCGTGGATCGCATAGCCACCAGTGAAGTACATCGGGTCGTAGAGCGTGCCGAGCGGGCTGGGGTCGAATCCGACCACCTTCCGGTAGATCGCGAAGCGTCCGATCGGCGTGTAGGTGCCGGCCACGCCCGCCGTCGAGATCGGGACGATGAGGGCGACGCGCGCCTTGCGCACGACGTACAGCACCTGGCGGCCCTTGTTGACCTCGAGGTGGCTCGCCGGCCGCGCATAGTGCGGGATCGGCGTCTGGGGACTTCCGAGAGCACGCCAGAAGCGCGCGTCGCCGACGCCGGTGCGCGGAAGGCCGTGCACCTTCTCGAACGCGTACACGGCGTCGAGCATGCGACCGTCGAATGCCGCTCCAGACGGTGCCGCGTAATGCAGCCTGCGGAGCTGGTCGCCCAGCTGCGCAACCGCGGCTCCGCGTGTTCCGAAGGCGAGCCGCGGGAGGACGACGTTCGCACGTAGGATCCGGACGGTTCCGCCGTAGCCCTCGTTCGGGAGGACCTCGACTCGGATTCGATAGCTCGCGAGGCGGCGCGTGTCGAGCTTCAGACGGACACGAGCTCCGAACGTGTTGTCGACGAGCCGGCTGTCGCCGCGGCTGATCTTCACTGCGAGCACCCCGGCCGTCGCAGGGACGATCCGTGCGCTGAAGAAGTAGCGGCTTCCCCGCGCACCGCCTCCCGAGAGCGTCGTGACGAGCTTGGGGACGACACGGAGGGCTACTGGCGCGGAGGATGCGCGTTCGCTCGTGGCCAGGTAGGTGCCCGGAAGCTTGACCCGGGCCCGGATCGCGTAGCTGCCGTTCGCCCGCGTCTTGGTTCCCGCGAGCTTCCCTTTCGGTCCGACGAGCGCGATGGACAGACCGCGCTCGGCTGGGACGATCGCGCCCCGGAAGACGCTGGGACGGCCGTACCTTGCCGGGTTCCGCGCGCTGAAGGTGAGCGCGTAGGCGGTGACCGAGATCGACTGTGCCGCCTCTTCGCCGGTCGCGGAGCGCGCCGTCAACGTCGCCGTCCAGCGACCGGCGCCGTAGGTGTGCTCGACCGTCCGGCCGTCGGCCGAGCTGCCGTCACCGAAGTCCCAGTGGTAGGTCGCCGCTTCGCCGTTCGCTGCGAACACGACCCGGAGCGGCGCCGCTCCGGCCATGGGCGTTGCCTCGATGGACACCAGCGGAGGAGCTCCCGCCGCGGCCGGCGTGAAGATCAGAAGGGCGAGAGTGAAGGCCAGACCGCAACGCACGCGCGGAGAATATTCTCCGGCTGAGGTTTGCCTGAAACGGCAACGATCAACGCCACCGCGTTGAAGACACCGTGAAGGATCATCCCCGGATAGACGCTGTCCACCCTGCTGCGGAGATAGGCGAGTCCGGCGCCCAGCGCAGCCAGGAGCGGGAAGGCCTGCACGAGGCCATGCGCGAGGCCGAAGGCGATGCCGATGGCGACGATCGCCGTCCAGCGGCCGAAGCGGACGAGGAGCGAATAGCCGAGTCCACGGAAGGTCAGCTCCTCCACGATCGGGGCGACGACGGCGATGACGATGCCGTTCGCGACGTAGGCCGCCGCGTGGTCCGGCTGCCACGTGTCGGGCGTGACGCCTTGCTCCTGGCCCGGGTGAAGCACCGGCGCCAGGAGGTAGGTCAGGACCAGCATCGCGAGCCCGATTCCGAACCCGATCCCGATCGCTGTCCCCCAGGACGTCGGCCGTCGAAGCGCGAGGAGGTGACGCCGCCGGCCCAGGCCCGCGATGCCGTAGACGATCGCGGCGATCACCGCGAACTGGATCAGCCCGCTCTCGACCGTCGACCACCTGTAGAGCAGGTCCTTCGGAGGCTTTCCCTCGGTGAACCTGAGCGTGTAGCTGAGCGTCGCGAAGACGAGGACGAAGCCGGTCCAGACCGTGAGCGGCGAGCTCACGCCAGCGCGGCGACCGCTGCCTGGACCGGGGCGGCCGCGAAGTGCATGCCTGCGGCAAGGGCGGCTCGTTCGTCGACCGCGTCGTCGCCGATGTGGAGCGCCCGCGCGGAATCGATGCCGAGTCGTGCGAGCGCCCGCAGCAGCCCAGCCGGCGAGGGCTTGCCCGCGGCATGAACGATCACGCGGAAATAGCGCGCGAGCCCGACCTCCTCCAGCCGTTCTTGGAGGCTGACGTCCCAGTTGGCAACGACGGCGAGCTCGAGACCGAGCGAGCGCAGGCGCTCGAGCGATCCGACGACGCCGGGCAGGGCCTCGAACCGAAGCGCACCGACGTAGGCGGGTGCGAACTCGCCGGCGTCGAGATCGGCGCCGACCGCGTCGAGGAAGACACTTGCGCAGTCTCGCCTGAGCCGTTCGAGGTTGTCCTCGTCGTAGCCCTCGCTCGCCCGCGGCGCATAGTGCGCCGCCTCGGTGCGGAAGCCGGCGAGCACGATCTCTCTGGAGCGCTCGACGCCCCGCTCGGCGAGGACGTCGACCAGGGCGGGAACAGGATCGACCAGCTTGACCAGGGTTCCGTGCGCGTCGAGGGTGACGGCGTCGATGTCGGCACGTTTCATGCGACCCACTGCCACAGGGCCCACTGCACCACCGCGACGCCGAGCAGCAGTGCGCTGCAAGCGACGAGCGCGGTGTGAAGACGCGGGCGACCGGCCGCCACCGCGGCGAGGGCGAGGAAGAGCGGAAAGATCACGAGCCCGAAGCGTGGCAGCGACAGCAGCGGCCAGCGCGAGCTCGGATAGCTGAGCGGTATCGCGAGGCTCGCGGCGGCGAAGAGACCGTAGGGTGCTCCGAAGCGGCGCCACGCGACGACGGCGAGCGCAACGAAGAGGACGAGGGCGACGAGCCCTTCGACATTGACCGCTATTGCGTGCTGCGGTCCCGCGTTGGACGGCGTCCAATGCACGAGTGCGCTCCAGATTCCCCCGAATGGACCTGCGCGGGAAAGGTGCCGGTGCCACTCGTCCTGGGCGTTCCAGAACGCCCAGGGATCGCCGACCTGTTGCCAGAGGACGAGTGGGTAGATCGCGGCGACTGGGATTGCGAGCGCGAGCCCGGCCAGGGACCGCGCGCGATCGCGGTGTCGCCAGGCGAGGACGGCCAGCGCCGGCAACAGGGCGACGCCTGAGGCCCGGGTCAGGATTGCGAGACCGCTGAGGATGCCTGCCGCCGTGAAGCGCCCGCGTTCCGCGACGATGAAGGCGGCGAGCACGAGCAGGAGGTAGAGCGACTCGCTGTAGACCGCCTGGAGGAAGAGCGTCATCGGGAAGACGGCGAGGTAGAGCACGGTGCGCTGTCCGCCGTCGACGCCGAGGCGTTGCTCCGCCAGCCGGTAGAGGAGCAGGAACGCTCCCAGGGCTGCCGCCAGCGAGACGACGATCCCCGCGAGCACGTAGTGGCCGAAGAAGACCCGGCCGAGGGCTGCGATCAGTGCCGGATAGAGAGGATGGAACGCCGCCGACGTCGTGTCATAGCCGTGCTCCGCGATGCGGACGAAGAACACGCTGTCCCAGCGGGCCCAGACATCGGTGAACACGCCGAGATCGTGGATCGAGGGCGAATCCCAGGTCGACGCGCGAGGATTCCGGTTGGGCTCGAACCAGTAGAACGCGAAGATCGCCCCAAGCCAGATCGCAGCGCGGCTCCACAGAAAGATGGCGAAGCTCGGGCTGGACGCGAACTCGATTCGCAGCTCCCGCCGCGCGGCCAGGTCCCTCCGAAGCTTCTGACCCACGCCCACGGCGCAACCATGATAGGGCGGGCGCGTATTGTCGAGAGTTCTGTACGTCGAACCAAGAAGCTGGTTTAGACGGCCGCACGAGCAAAGCCCGCGCGGCCTCTATGCGGCGCCGCCGAGTCGGCGCCTGGTTGCGTGATGCCGCGGTTCTTCACGGTCGAAGAAGCGAACGCAGCGGTCGTCGAGTTGCGCCCGATCGTGGAGCGGATGGTCGAGCACCGGCGCAACCTTGCCGCCGCCCAGCGACGACAGGCGGAGCTCATCACCCGCATCGCCGGGAACGGCGGCGACATGCAGCCGAGCGATCTGCGCGAAGCCGCAGCGGCGATCGAGCGCGAGGCGGCTGCGATCTCGGAGTGCGCCGAGCGAATCAACGCGGTGGGCGCGGAGATCAAGTCGCTCGAGGAAGGGCTTCTGGACTTCCCGGCGCGCCGCGGCGAGGAGGAGGTCCTGCTGTGCTGGAAGCTCGGTGAGGACGAGATCGCCTACTGGCACGGTCTCGAGGAGGGGTTCGCAGGACGAAAGCCGCTCTGAAGATCGACCTGCTCGTCGATGCGGAGGGCAGCTTCGCGACGGTCGGCGAGGTCTTCCCTGCCGTCGATTCCGCCGGACGTTGGTGGCTGCCGATCAACGTCGTGCTCGTACGCGACGGGAAGACCACCCTGCTCGTCGATACCGGCCTCGGACCGAAGCCGCGCACCTTCATGCCCGAGCCGGAGGCGAGACTGCTGGACGAGCTCCGCAGTCTCGGGGTCGCGCCCGAGGACGTCGACTGCGTGGTGCACACGCACCTGCACCGCGACCACGTCGGCTGGGACGGAGCCTTTCGGAACGCGCGCTACGTCGTGCACGAGCTGGACTGGGGGTTCTTCATGAGCGACGCCTCGCTCGCCGAGCGGCCGCACCTACGCCAGAAGGTGCAGCCGCTGCGGAACGTCGAGCGGGTCGCGGGCGAGACCGAGCTCGTCCCGGGCGTCCGGCTCGTACCCACGCCGGGTCACACGCCCGGCCATACGAGCGTCAAGCTCGGGGACTCGCTCCTCGTGCTCGGCGACGTGGTCGTGCACGAGCTCCAGGCGGCAGATCCGGACATCCTCTACGTCAGCGACAACGACGCGATTCAAGCGGCCGCGACGCGTAGGCGGATCCTGGGCGAGCTCGCAGACGCGGGCGCCCGCGTGATCGTCAGCCACTTCGCCGGCATCGGCCGATTCGAGCGCGCGGGCAAGGGGTTTCGCTGGGCCGTCGAATAGAGGCCCATGCCGCTGTGGCAGCGCCTCACCGTCGTCTCGGTCGTCATGCTCGTCACCGTCGTCGTGGCGCGGCTGATCGATCGGCGGATCGCGCGCCGAGACCTTCCGCCGGAGGCGATCACGCGCTATCGCGTCGCCCGTCGGAGCGTGACCACCGCGATCGTCTTCGTGGGGCTCCTGTCGGCTCTGCTCGTGATCCCGCAGGTCCGTGCAGTCGCGGGCGGCCTGCTCGCGTCGTCTGCAGTGATCGGAATCGTGGTCGGCTTCGCGTCGCAGAGGACGCTCGGGAATTTCGTGGCTGGTCTCCTGATCGCGTTCACCCAGCCGCTCCGGCTCGGCGACACGGTCGTCGTCGAGAACACGCAGGGCGTGGTGGAGGAGATCGGCCTCATCTACACCTTCGTGCGAACGGAGAACGGTGACCGGCTCGTGATCCCGAACGAGAAGCTGGCCTCGGATACCATCCGGAACTCCACGATTCGCAGTCGAGAAAAGGTCGCGGAGATCAGCCTTCAGATTCCCCTCGGAAAGGACGTCGGCGCTGTCGTGGACCACCTGCGGACCGTGAGAGACGACGCCGAGGTCTTCGTCAGCGACCTGACCGGCAACGCGACGGTCGTCGTCCGTGCCCGGGTCGAGGACGAGCCGGCCGCGGAGCGGCTCGAGCGCGAGCTCCGCCTGCGCGCCCACGAGGTGCTGCGGGCGGCGGGCGTCTACGCATGACTCCGCCTCCGCGCGGCCGTACCCGCCGCGAGCCCGACCCGCTCCTTGCGGCGATCCGGCGCAAGCGGAGAGAGCGGACGAAGCGGCGCCGGAAGCGCTTCGGCCGACTGGTCGCCGGCGGCGCCCTGGCCACGCTGCTCGTGCTCGTCCTGACGGGTTTCACGGGTGCGGCCGTCTGGATGTCGAGCTGCGACCTCAACTCGCTGAGACCCGTCGACGTCGGCCAGAACTCCTTCGTGTACGCGGCCGACGGATCCCTGCTGGGGTCGATCCCGGCGGAGAAGAACCGCCAGCCGGTCGAGCTGGAGGACATGAGCAGGTGGGTCGCCCGCGCGACGGTTGCGATCGAGGACCGGCGGTTCTGGTCGCACGGGGCGCTCGATTACCCGGGCATCGTGCGCGCGCTCTTCGCGAACGTCCGGGCGGGACATGTCGTTCAGGGCGGCTCGACGATCACGCAGCAGCTCGCGCGGAACCTCTACATCAAGAAGCCCTCGCAGACGTTCAGCCGCAAGGCGACGGAGGCCTGCCTCGCGATCAAGCTCGCGCGCGAACGATCGAAGCACTGGATCCTGCGGTCGTACATCAACCAGGTTTTCTACGGAAATCGCGCCTACGGCATCGAGGCGGCTGGGCAGACCTATTTCTCGAAGCGCGCCAAGCACCTGACGCTGCCGCAGGCGGCGCTGCTCGCCGGCCTTCCCCAGGCGCCGTCGGTGTTCGATCCCTTCCACCGTCCGCAGCAGGCGATCGCGCGTCGTGACGAGGTGCTGCGCGCGATGCTCGCCAACCACTACATCACCGCCACGCAGTACGCCGACACGGTCGCCGATCGTCATCTCCATCTGAAGGCCGGACGGCTCTACACGCGCATCCGTGAGCCGTACTTCTTCAGCTACGTCCGCGACGAGCTGCAGAAGCAGTACGGCTCGAACACCGTTCGCACGGGTGGGTTGCGGGTGTACACGACGATCGACCCGCGCCTGCAGCGCTTCGCGCTCGAGGCGATCAAGCGCACGCTGCCGTATTCGAGCGATCCCGCTGCGGCGATCGTCTCCATCAATCCGACGAACGGTGCGATCCGCGCCATGACCGAAGCGAGTCCGGGAAGCCCGAAGACCCAGGTCAACTTCGCGTCGTCCGCGCGCCGGCAGCCGGGCTCGACGTTCAAGATGTTCGTGCTCGCGACCGCGATCGCCGAAGGCATCAGCCCTTCGACGACGTACCTCTCCGCGCCCTTCAAGTACGACCCAACGGGGATCGGCTCGTGCGACACCGAGCCCCCGACAGCGTGGTGTCCGGAGACGTACGACCACTCCTACGTCGGGCCAACGTCGATCGAGAATGGAACGCTTCGTTCGGACAACACCGTCTTCGCGCGGCTCTCGCTCGACGTCGGCCCGGAGAACATCGCCGCGATGGCGTACAAGCTCGGCGTGCGCACGGACCTGCGGACGAGCGACGGTGCCTACGTTCCCTCGATGGGACTCGGCTCGCGTGTCGTGACACCGATGGATCTCGCCTCCGCGTATTCGACGATTGCGGCAGGAGGCGTCTACTCGAAGCCGATGGCGATCCGCAAGGTCGTCCTTCCGGGAGGCAAGGTCGACAAGGAGGCCGGCTGGGGCGTCCCGCAGCGGAAGCGGGTGATCCCGGACTGGGTCGCCTCCGAAGTGACCAAGATCCTCGAGGAGAACATGACCTCGGGTACGGGCACCGGCGCCTACTTCGGCAGGCTCTCGGCCGGGAAGACGGGGACGACGGACAACTTCGCGGACGCCTGGTTCTGCGGCTTCATCCCCGGGCTCGAGGCGACGATCTGGATCGGCTATCCCCAGGGCGAGATTCCGATGCGCTCGGTCCACGGGATCTCCGTCTCCGGCCCGACCTTCCCGGCGACGATCTGGCGGCTGTTCATGGAGCGCGCGATCGGCCACGCGCCGTTCCCCAAGGAGTTCCCCGTGCCGAGGCATGCGCCGGTCTGGCAGTCGCACACGCTCCAGTACGCGCTCGAGGGCGGGTACTACAAACCCACCTACTCGAGCGGCTCGTCCGAGCAACAGACGACCACGAGCTCGGACGACGACTCCGGCGGCTTCGTCCAGGTCCCTGACAACACCCCGTAACGCCGCGCTGCGGGCGGCAGCCGTGGCGATCCCCGTGTACGTCGCGGCGTGCGCGGTTCCGGACGGGGGACTCTTTCGCGCGGCGCGCTTTCGAGACGTTCATCTGTACCAGGGCTTCGCCGATGCGGTCTTCGACGGGCGCGTGCCCTACCGCGACTTCTTCATGGAATATCCCCCCGGCGCCCTCGCCGTCTTTCTGCCGCCGGCGGCGTTTGGCGCAGGCCATTACAACGCGGCCTTCAAGGCGCTGATGGCGCTGTGCGGCGCGGCGACGATCGTGCTCGTCGCTTTGCTGCTCGTGCGTCTCGGTGCTTCGACGCTCCGTCTGTGGACGGCGGTGCTGCTGATTGCGCTCTCGCCGATCGCGCTCGGGCCGATCTCGCTCAACACCTACGACGCCTGGCCCGCACTGCTGACGATCGTGTCGCTTGCGTGTCTCGTGGCCGGATTCCCCGCCGTGGCACTCGGCGCGCTCGGGCTCGCCTTCGCGGCCAAGGTTTACCCGGTCGTGCTTCTTCCGCCCGGACTGATCTTCGTCTGGCGCACACGTGGTAGGGAGGTGGCGCTCCGCGCCGCAGCGACGTTCGCTGGAATCGCCGCGCTCGTGGTCGTTCCGTTCCTCGCACTGGCGCCGCACGGTCTGGCGGAAAGCTTCCGCGTCCAGGCGGCGAGGGCGCTGCAGCTCGAGAGCCTGGGCGCGTCGCTCCTCGCCGTCGCCGATCGCCTCGGCTGGTACAGCGCGACGGTCGTGCACCGGACCGGGCACGCGATCTCGTACGACCTTGCCGGCCCGCTCCCCCGCGGGCTCGCGGCGGCCAGCTCCGCGGCTCAAGTGCTGGCCGTTCTCGCGGTCGCCTGGCTCTACCTGCGGGGACGCGACGACCTGCAGCGACTTGGCGTCTCTTTCGCGGCGGCCGTCGCCGGCTTCCTGGCCTTCACGCGCTTCTTCTCGCCCCAGTACCTCGTCTGGCTGATTCCACTTGTCGCGCTGCTCGGGCCGGTGGCCTGGATCCTGGCGGCGGCCGCGCTCGTCCTGGCGCAGATCTGGTTCTTCCACTACGGCGATGTCTTCTCGCTGGGCGGTTACGTCTGGCTCGTGCTGCTCCGCGATCTCCTCGTCGTCGCGCTCTTCGTCGTCGCGCTGCTCGCCTTACACCGGGACACGGCGGAAGACGAGGATTCCGTCGTCCTCGAAGACGAGGCGCCAGTCGGGGTTCCTTCGTAGGGCCGCAAGCTGGATTGCCGTCGGCAGCGGCGCATAGCGGTCCGCATACCCCGGCTGTGTCTCGTCGGCGGCGATCCACGTCGCGTCTTGCAGGAAAGGAAAGCTGAGGACGCGGCGGCGCGCCGACAGGTGTCCGCCCAGCGTGTTCGTGGCACTGACGACGGCCTTCGGAGGGATCAGCTCGAGTGCCCGCTCGGCGATCGCGTCGTGGTCGGTGACCCGCGCGGCCGTGGCCTGGAACTGCGCTCCCCCGGGGACGTGCCGCCAGCCGGGAATCGGGCCGAGCCGGTAATTGCCGACAAGCGCCGCGAGTACGACGACGATCGCGACCGGAACGCCCCGGCGCGGAAATCGCTTCGCACCGAAGATCGCGCCGATCACGAGCGGCGGAATCAGTCCTGCCGTGTAGTGGAAGTGAATCGACGTCTGGGTCGGAGTCGACGAGAGCAGGTTGATCGCGAGCTCAGGGAGCGCTGCGACGAGCACGAGGGGTGCGAGCAGACAGAGCCCGAGCAGCGGAGCGATGAGGTCCAGCAGGAAGTGGAGATCACGCGCGCTGAATGCGGCCTCCGCGATGCGCAGTGGATGTCTGATCGTCGTCTCGAGGATTCCGCCGGCGGAGCCGCCGACTTCGCTGTAGCGCCCGTAGAAGTCCGACTCCGCGCCGGCGTGGTAGTGCGGGATCACGACGCCGATGGCCACCGCCGCCCAGGCTCCCCCTGCGACGGCGACCGCCGCACCGACGGCCCATCGTCTTCGCGTCAGGGCGTACCAGATTCCGAAGCCCGCGACCACGAGCGCGATCTCCTCCTTGCAGGCAGCGGCGGCGATCGAGAACAGCGCGAAGGGAAGGAGACGATCTCCGTCGAGGTACCAGAAGGCGAACAGCAACAGCGGCGTTGCGAGTGCGACCGGATGGAACTCGTTCAACGTCAGCCAGCCGGTCGCGGGGTAGAGCAGGTAGGCAAGGGCGAAGGCGACTCCGGCGCGGGCGGACGCGAGGTGCTTGCGGGCCAGCAGAAAGACCGGGACGGCCCCGAGGCCGACCATCACCGCCTGGACGACGAGCAGCATGTCCGGGCTCGGCCAGATCCACCACAGCGGCGTGAACAGGACGAGGATTGGATCGACGTGCGCGCCGAGGCGAGAGATCTGGTCGCCGTGCAGACCGGTCATCCGCAGCGGCCGGCCGTGAGCCGTTGACCAGACCGCCTGGACCATGTTTCCGAGGTCGAACCGTCCTGTCGCGAAGGCGGAATGCCGCAGGACGGAGAGCGCGGCGAAGCCGGCCGCGTAGGCCGCGATCCCCGCGACGAGAGCCGCGCGGGTACTTGGCCTGAAGAGCTCTCGCCTCACAGAAGCCGCTCGATGATGCCGCGCCAGCGCTCACCGAGCACGGCCTCGCTGGCGTCGCGCTCGTACGCGGCCCGCCCGCCCGTTGCGATGCGCTCCGCGAGTACGGGGTCGGCGGCGAGCCGCCGGACGGTCGCCGCGAGCGCCGTTGGGTCGCCGGGAGGAACGAGCAGCGCGCTTTCACCGTCGATCAGCAGCTCACGGGCTGCCGGCGTGTCGGCCGTGACCAGCGGAGCGCCGCACGCCAGTGCTTGGAACGCCTTGTTCGGGATCACACGCTGCGCTTTTCCGGTCGTCCCGAAGATTCCGAGCGCGCAGCCCGCCGAGCCGATCTCGCCGGGCAGCTCCTCGTACTCGACCCAGGGGACGTGCTCGACGTTCCGCGGTCGGTCTCTCAGTAACGGCGCGAGCTGTCCGCTCCCGACGACACGGAACGGAATCTCCGGCGCTGCCCGCGCGGCTGCCAGGATCGTGTCCACACCCTGAAGCGGAATCAGCTTCCCGACGAACAGCGCGACGAAGCGATCCGGCTGTCGCCAGCTCGGCTGGAACAGTCGCTCCTCCGCACCCACGAAGCAGACGGCGACCTCGCCGAGTCCTGCAAGCTCCGCGAAGAAGCGTGCGTGGACGTCCGTGTCCGCGACGACGACGTCGGCGCTGCGGAAGGCGCGACGGTCGATCGTCTCCAGCATCCGAGCGGGCAACGACCCGGGGCGGAAGCGCCGGCGATCGGCGACGAGCGTGTCTGCGAGCGACACGAGTGGGTTGAACACGACGGGGCGGCCGCGGGCGGCACGCCGGGCCGCAGGCAGATCGAGATGGCCTGGATACCCGACGATGAAGGCGTCGGCTTCCCGCGGCCGGGAGGCGAGCAGCCGCGCTTCAGCCGCGAGGAGCTGCAGCGCGCGTCCTGCTCCTGCCGTCCAGCTCTCACGGGCGTCGTCCCAGACCGGGACGTGTCTTTCGTCGACCTCGACGCCTGCAGCCCGCAGGCACGAGATCACCTGCGCGTTGCGTGGATACGCGCGTTCGTACGTTCCGAAATAACAGATTTTCAATGTTGCGTCGTCGGCGGGGTCGAGCCCCAGCGTTCCAAGCCGCGGGTTAAGACGGCCGTACGGGCAAAGCCCGCACGGCCTCTATGCGGCGTCGCCAAGTCGGCGCCTCAGGACAGGATTTCGTCGACGAGCAGCTCCGCGCGCTCGCGCTCCTGCGCACGTTCCTCATGATGGCTCGTGATCATCTCGCTGATCAGGCCGAGCGAAAAGAACTGCATCCCGATCACCAGGAGGAGAACGCCCAGCATCAGCAGCGGCCGATGCCCGATCGCGTGGCCGAGCGCCTTGAGCACGGTGAGGTAGACGAGGATGGCGCTGCCGACGAATCCGAGGATGAGCCCGAGCCCGCCGAACAGGTGCAGCGGCCGGTGACGGTAGCGTCCGATGAACGACACGGTCAGGAGGTCGAGGAAGCCGCGCACGTAGCGCTCCACGCCGTAGCGCGAGCGTCCGTGCTCGCGCGGCCGGTGATTGACGGGGAGCTCGGCGATGCGGAAGCCGCGGTAGTGGGCGAGCACCGGAATGAACCGGTGGAGCTCCCCGTAGAGGCGTAGTCCGTGGACGACCTCCGCGCGATAGGCCTTGAGCCCGCAGTTGAGGTCGTGCATGCGCACACCCGAGAAGAGGCTCGTCACGCGGTTGAAGATCCGCGAGAGGACGCGGCGCGAGAGCGGGTCGCGGCGGTGCGCCTTCCAGCCGGAGACGAGGTCGAAGCCCTCGTCGAGCTTCGCGAGAAGACGCGGGATCTCCGCCGGGTCGTCCTGGAGGTCGCCGTCGATCGTGACCACGGTCTCGCCGCGAGCCTGGTCGAATCCGGCGACGAGTGCCGCCGCCTTTCCGAAGTTGCGGCGCAGCCGGACGACGCGGACGTTCTCCTCTGCGTTGTGCAGCCGCGTCAGCGCGCCGAATGTTCCGTCTGTGGAGCCGTCGTCGACGAAGATCGTCTCCCAGGGAGTCTGGAGCGGCTCGAGGGCCGAGCGGAGCTCGTCGTAGAGCAGTGCGACGCTGCGCTCCTCGTTGTGCACCGGAACGACGACCGAAATCACGGCGCTGAGCCTACCGTCAGGGATGCGTCGGGGCCGTCGTCGGAGCCGTCGTGCCGACCGCGGCCGTCGTGGTCGCGGAAGTGGTTGCGGTGATCGAGGGAACCGTGGTGGCGGGTGGTGGCGTGGTCGTGGGCGGCGGAGGAGCGGTCGTCGTCGGCGGTGCGGTCGTGGTGCGACGCTTCGTCGAGGCCGGAGCCGAGCTCGGGCTCGGGACGGGGGTCGTCGACGAGCGCTTCGCATGGGTCGAGCTCGTCACCGCCGGCGCGCTCGAGTGTCCACGGGCGAGGAAGAACGCGCCGGCCGTGCCTGCGGCGGCCACGAAGGAGAGAGCCAGGAATGCGAGCGCCAGACGTACACGGCGCGGCCGTCGCGCCAGGACGAGCGTCTGAGCGCCGGACGCAGCTTCGGCGGGCGACTGGACGCCGAGCTCCTGCGCGAGCGCAGCGCCGTCGGCCGGTCGTTCACGAGGATCCTTCGCGAGCGCCGCCCCGGCCAGTGCGGCGAGGTCGGCCGGGGCATCCGGGCGCAGGATCTCGACCGCGGGGGGCTCGAGGCGGCGGTGCATGTCGACGAGCTCGAGCGGCTGCTCGGATTCGAATGGAAGCCGGCCGGTGAGCATCCGAAACAGCACGACGCCGAAGGAGTAGACGTCGCTCGCCGCCGTCGCGGACTCACCCTCCGCCTGCTCCGGGGAGATGTACGCGGCCGTGCCGAGCACGGTTCCGGCCTCGGTGAGGGTCGAGTCGGCAGCCATCCGCGCGATCCCGAAGTCCGCGATCTTCGGCCGGTCCTCGTCGTCGAAGAGGATGTTCGCCGGCTTCAGGTCGCGGTGGACGAGACCGTGCCCGTGCGCATGAGCGAGTCCCGCGGCGAGTTGAACCGCGATCGCTCTAGTCTCGTCGTCCTCCAGGCGGCGGCCGGACGGCAGGCGCTCTTCCAGCGTTCCGCCTCCGAGGTACTCGAACGCCATGTACGGGCGCCCTTTCACCTCGCCGTAGTCGTAGAGACGGGTCACGTTCGGGTGAGCGAGTGCCGCGACAGCTCGAGCCTCCCGTTTGAACCGGGCACGGTCGGCGTCCGGAGCCAGCAGCTTCAGCGCGACGGGCCGCTCGAGTTCGAGGTCCTTCGCGAGCCAGACCTCGCCCATCGAACCGTGCCCAAGCTGCCGCTCGAGCCTGTAGCGCTCGCCGATGACGTCGCCGCTCACGGGGATACGGTATTCCCGGTGGCTGCCGAGTTACTCACCCGTGAGGAGGCGCAGGAGCGGATCCTCGAACGGGTCACGCTGCTTGCCTCCGAGCCGGTGCCGGTGGCGGAGGCCGCCGGCCGCGTGCTCGCGGAGGACGCCCGCGCGGTCGTCGACCTGCCTCCGTTCCCGAGCTCTGCGATGGACGGCTTCGCGGTGAGGGCCGCCGACACCCCGGCGCGGCTTCCGGTGTCCGCGCGTATCGCCGCCGGCGCGCCGGTCGCGGGTCCGCTGCGGGCCGGGGAGGCGATGGCGATCGCGACGGGCGGCGTCGTCCCCGAGGGTGCGGATTCCGTCATCCCCATCGAGTACGTTGTCGAACATGACAACGAAGTGGAGATTCCGGACGCTGTCGTCCAGGGTGACAACATCCGGCCTCGGGGCCGCGACGTGGCCGCGGGCGGGGTCGTGGTTGCGCAGGGCACGCGGCTCGGAGCCGCCCAGATCGGCGCCCTTGCCGCTTCCGGCCTGGACCGTGTTGCCTGCTTCCGGCGTCCTCGAGTCGCGATCCTCGCAACCGGGAGCGAGCTCCGGAGGCCCGGCGAGCCGCTCGGCCCCGGGCAGGTCTACGAGGCGAACGGCGTGTTGCTGGCGACCGCGCTCGCCTCCGCCGGCGCCGACATAGAGATGCTTCCGGCCGTTGCCGACGACGAGTCCGCGCACCGAGATGCGCTCCGGCACGGCCTCGAGGCGGACGTGCTCGTGACGTCGGGAGGCGTGTCGGTTGGCCCGCACGACCTCGTGCGGCGCATCCTCGCCGACCTCGGCGTCGAGGAGGTCTTCTGGGGTGTGGCGGTCAAGCCGGGCAAGCCACTCGCGTTCGCGGTCCGTGGCTCGACCCTCGTCTTCGGCCTCCCCGGGAATCCCGTCTCGTCGCTCGTCGGCTGCGAGCTCTTCGTTCGCCCTGCCGTCCTGGCGCTGCAGGGTGCGCTCGTCCCTGGTCCCGTTTTCCAGGAGGGCCGGCTTGCAGCGGGCGTGCGTCGCCACGAGCATCGCGACCAGCTCCTTCGGGCTCGCGTGCTCCCGTCGGAAAACGGTGCTGCGCTCGAGCCCGTGACCGGCCAGGAGTCGCACATGATCGCGCGGGCAGCCGCCGCCGACGCGCTCGTCCTCGTCCCTCGGGGAGCCGGCGAGCTCGCGGCCGGTGAGAGCGTGCGTTACCTCTCGCTGGCCTGAGCTGCGAGCGGCCCCACGTCGTACGGCGCGGCGCCTTGTGGCTCGACGCGCATCAACCGCGCGTACGCGATGTACCGATGCGACGCAAAGAAGCGTGGGTGACAGGCCTGCAACTCGACGAGCTCGTGCCGCGGCGATCGCAGGACCGAGAGGTCCGTCGCCTTGACGATGCGGTGGCCTGTCACGGTGTAGATGAAGGTTCCGTAGGGCACCTCGATCGTCACCCGGTCGCCGCGCCGCAGCGACTCGATGTGCGAGAACGGCGCGAGGTAGGTGGTGCGATGGCCCGCGACGTACACGAGCCGGTTCTCGCCCGGCATGAACGTGCGCAGGTCGCGAGCGGGTCCCTTCTTGAGCGTGTCGTGATCGGTGCCGTCGACGAGGATCATGTTGACGCCTATGCGCGGTACGCGCAGGCGGCCGATTGCCTGTCCGCGCTTCGAGTCGAGGCGATAACGCTTCGCCTCGCGCGCGATGCTCCTCCGCTCCGCCGCAAGTGACGTGCCCGTGATCGAGGGCCCGAAGGTGCGCGCGCGTTTCTCGTATTGCGAGGTCAGCTCGTGTTGCTTCCACTTGGTGTAGAGGGCGGTGAACGGGTCCTGCCACTGCCAGACGACGAGGGCCCACACGAGAATTGCCGCTCCGGTGACTGCGAGGACCGTTCCGAGGATGCGTACCCAGCGGCGCACTACCCCTCCAACGCTTCCCGCTCGCCGCCGGGTGCGCCGCGTCGGCGGTCCCGCACGGCGAGCATCACGCCGCGAAGGACGCGCCGGGCCGGGCCGCGCGGGGGAAGCTCTGCGGCTTCCGGATAGGGGGCGTAGCGACGGCCCGCGAGCGCAGCGAGCTGTCCGGTGCCGGCGAGCCACACGGCGAGGAACGGCATCACCACGAATGGGACATAACCCACGGCGCGCAGCTCCGCCACGTACCACGGAGCGTCCCAGCCGAGGCCGAAGCGGACGGCGAACGAGCCGAAGAGCAGCGCCGGTCCGGCGAGTCCGAGTGCGAGCACACCGAGTCGCGCACCGAGGGGTGCGCCTCGCACCTGCGGCAGCCACAGCCACGCATGGAGTGAGGGCAGCAGGAAGACGAGTGCGAAGGGGTTCGTGGCGACGACGAGGAGGGAGAGCGCGCCGAGGCAGAGGAGCGCTGCCGTGTGCCCGGCCAACTCCTCCTCGACTGTGACGGTACGACGTGGCAGCAAACGCTCCCGCGTCACGAGCCAGCCGATCAGCGCCAGCACGCCGAGACCGAGGAGTGCCTGCGCCGGCCAGTCCTGTGCGACGTCGCTCCGCGGCGAGAGCGGTCGGGCCGCTCCATCCGGCCAGGCTCCGAGGAGGCCGAACAACTCGAAGATTCCGACCACCCAGGCCCAGAAGGCGAGCCGGCTGCGGTAGCCGCGAAGAGCGGGCGCGAGTGAGATCCGCCGCCGCCGGCAGCGTGCGAAGAGATCGACCGCCGTTGCCAAGAACGGCAACAGACAGGCGATCAGCACCAGCTCGACGGCCCAGCCGCGAATGAGCCGGGATCCGAGGTAGAGGTAGGTGGAGGTCCCCTGGGCGAACTCGAGCCCTTCGTCCAGCGTTCCGAGCAGATCCTGCGTGGCCCGGCCGACCTGGCTGAGTCGATCTGCGCGGAGCCGGTCGGTCGTGTCGTCGACGGGATCGGGAGGCAGATCGCCGGCCGTCGTGAGCGTCACGGCCGCAATGCCGTGAGCGATGAACGGCGCCTGCTCGTAGAGGGAGTACGGGAACCCGAGATCGACGAGCTGACGGACGATCCCCGGACGAGCGGGCCTGCGGCCCGTCTCGCCGGCGACGCGTGCGGCGACGGTCTCCAGCAGCGTCCCCGAAGGCGTGCGCGGGGTATCGCCCCCGATCTCGACGCGAATGCGGCCGCGGCCTCCGACGGAGTCGAGGTTGATGACGGCTGCGATGTCGTGCCGAAGGGGTGAGTGCGCCGCGAACCAGGCGGCGCCGAGCCCGCCGAAGGAGCCGCCGTCCGTAGAGAGGAAGAGGATCGTGTGATTGGGGTGAAGCTGGCCCGAGGGGAAGCCGGGCGGCGCCCCGTACGCACGCGCGAGCTGGATCAGCATCGCGGTCCCCGAGGCATTGTCGTTCGCGCCCCGCCCGCGGCCGTCGTTGTCCCGGTGCGCCATCACGACGATCGTTCGCGGAGAGGGGCCGACTGCTTCGACGACGAGGTTTTGCATCTGGACGCGGCCGCGTCCCGGAATGACCGCGCTGAAGCGCTCGCTTCGCACGGGCAGGCCGTAGGGCTGGAGCTGCTCGCGGAACCACTGGACCGGGCCGAGCGCGCCGGGGAGGCGGGTCGGCTTCGTGTCTGCGAGGTCGCTCGCGAGCTGTTTCGTCGCCTGGCCGTCGAACTCGGGCAGGAATGCTCGGGACAGAGGCGTGGGCCGCGCAACGCTGAACGCGGCGACGAGAAGGGGCAGTCCGACCAGGAGCCACGTCCCCCGGTAGAGCCGTCCGTTGACCGGTCGCTCGACCGACCCGGGACGCGCCCGGCGACGCTCGGTCCGGGGCGGAACGGAGGCCATCCAGGGCTATAGTAGGTCGCCTATCACCCGGCAAAGTGCGCCCGGCAGGCGTTGATTGGCCGAGCCGACATGCCTGACTCCCCGACCATCCTCCTCGTCGACGACGAGGACTCGATCCAGAAGCTGCTCGCCTATCCGCTCGAGCGCGAGGGGTACCGCGTGCTGCAGGCCTGGGACGGCCAGGAAGCGCTGGAGCAGTTCGCCTCGGAGCGGATCGACCTGGTCGTTCTCGACGTGATGCTGCCAAAGCTCGACGGGCTCGAGGTGTGCAAGCGCCTCCGCGCCGAGAGCGAAGTCCCGATCATCATGTTGACCGCGCGCGACGACGAGCTGGACAAGGTGCTCGGGCTCGAGCTCGGTGCGGACGACTACATCACCAAGCCCTTTTCGATCCGCGAGTTCCGCAGCCGTGTGCGGGCGCTGTTGCGCCGGGCCTCGGCGGGGCGTCAGCCCCAGACGGAGGGCGACGTGATCACGGTCGACGGCCTCAGGATCGATCTCTCTCGCCGATCCGTCGAGGTCCGGAACCAGCCTGTGCAGCTGACCTACGTCGAGTTCGAGCTGTTGCGGACCCTGGCTGCTCATCCGGGGCGGGTCTACAGCCGGAAGATGCTGTTGGAGGCGCTCTGGGGCGGTGCCGACTATCGGGAGCCCAGAACGATCGACGTCCACGTCCGCCACCTGCGCGAGAAGCTCGAGCTCGACCCCGCCGAGCCCGAGTACATCCTCACGGTACGCGGCGTCGGCTATCGGTTTCGCGACCGATGAGTCCGTTTCGCAGCGTCGGGGTGCGGCTCGCTCTCGGCCTCGGCGTCGTGGTTGCGGCGGCGCTGGTTCTCGTCGACCTGATCGTCGTCCCGTCGCTCGAGCGCAACCTGATCGACGCAAAGTTGAAGCAGCTGCGCCAGGCCGCTCCTCCCGTCGGCTTGCAGCTCATCAACAGTCCGGGTTACCTGCTTCACGAGACGATCCAGTCCGCAGCGGTGTTCGCGCATGCACGGGTCGTCTACTTCACGGTGCTGGACTCCAATCCGCCGGAGCTCAGCGTCTTTGAGGATTCGAGCCCGGTGACCTCGGCCGACGTCGAGGACGACCGGCTGGTGCCGCGCGCGTTCGACGAGCTTCACGCGGTCAGCGGGACGGTGACGTCGAACGGCGAGCGCTATGCGGAAGTCGCGTATCCCATCTTCGGCGGCGGTCCCGTCGTGCTGCTGCGTGCTTCGCTCCGCGACTCCCTGAGCAGCATCCACCTCGTTCAACGTCGACTGGTCGTCGCCGGCCTGATCGCACTGGCGGTCTCCTTGCTGGTCGGCTACCTCTCGGCCTCGATCTTTGCGCGGCGGATCAGGCGCCTCGAGCGGGCCGCCGACCGGATTGCGGGCGGCGATTTCGAGCAGGCGGTCGTCGATCCCGGCAGGGACGAGCTCGGCCAGCTGGCCGCGACCTTCGAGCGGATGCGGAAACGGCTGGCCCAGCTCGAGCGCGCCAGGCGGGAGTTCATCGCCAACGCGTCGCACGAGCTGCGAACCCCGCTCTTCTCGCTCGGCGGCTTTCTCGAGCTGCTGGCCGAGGAGGATCTCGATCCCAGGACGCAAGCCGAGTTCCTGGCAACGATGCGCGAGCAGGTCGAGCGCCTGACGAAGCTCGCGACCGATCTGCTCGACCTCTCGCGTCTCGACGCCGGCCGGTTGACGGTGGAGCGGGAGCCGGTCGATCTGGCCGCTCTGGCGGAGATCCTCGCGGAGGAGTTCCGCGCAGTTGCGCGTTCCAGCGGCCATGAGCTCGGCGTCGACCCGCCGGCAGAGGCGACGGGGCTAGGAGACGAGGAGCGCGCGCTTCAGATCGGGCGGATCCTCGTCGAGAACGCGCTCGTCCATACCCCGCCCGGAACTCCCGTTCGGCTCAGGACCGCCGTTCGAGACACTTCGGCGTTGCTTACCGTCGAGGACGAGGGGCCGGGCATCCCGGCCGAGCACGCGGAACAGGTCTTCGACCGCTTCTACCGGCTCGAGGGCTCGATCGCGTCCGGGAGCGGTCTCGGCCTTGCGATCGCGCGGGAGCTCGCCGCGCTGATGGGCGGCGCGGTCGAGCTGCACACGAGCCCGGGCCGGACGATCTTCACGCTCGCCCTTCCTGTAGCCACGTCCAAAACGGACATTCCACGGGAAAACGAGCGCTTGCAGGAACCCTCGCTACAGTGAGCCCGATGCGGGCCGGGTCCCTCGCCGCCGTGACGATCGTCGCCGCCGTTCTCGGCGGCGGCGCTGCGTTGGGGATCGGGAAAGGCGCCGGCTGGCTCGATCAGGGCACGAAGACGGTCGTCGTCAAGGCTCAGGCCTCGGCGCCGGCGGCACTGCCCGCGTCGGCGACCTCGAGCGTCCCCGCGCTCGCGGGGAAGAACTTCGATCCGCAGCGAATCTTCGCCCAGCGCTCGCCGGGCGTCGTCACGATCTTCGCCTACTTCGGGGATCCTTCCTCCCAGGACAGCCAGGTCTCCCAGGGTTCGGGATTCGTGATCTCGCCTCGTGGCTACGTCCTCACGAACTCGCACGTGATCACGAGCGCCGGCGAGCCGGGACCCTTGCGGGCGGCGGACCGTCTGTTCGTCGAGTTCGCCGACGGCGACCGCGCGGAGGCCGCCATCGTCGGCTGGGATCTCTACGACGACGTCGGCCTGATCCGCCTGGAGTCGAAGGCCCACACCCTCTCACCCGTGCCGCTCGGCGATTCCGCCGGTGTCCAGGTCGGTCAGCCCGTCGCGGCGATCGGGAGCCCGCTCGGGAACGAGAATTCGCTGACGGTCGGGGTCGTCTCGGCGATCCACCGTTCGATCGACGCGATCACGGTGAGCAAATACAAGGTCGTCGACGCGATCCAGACGGACGCCCCGATCACGCACGGCAACTCCGGCGGCCCGCTCTTCGACGCACGCGGGCGCGTGATCGGCATCAACGCGCAGATTCGCAGCGTCGGCGGCACGGGGAACGACGCCGGCGTCGGCTTCGCGATCCCGATCGACGCAGCGAAGCGATCCGTCGGGCAGCTAATCCGCAAAGGGCACGTCTCCTATGCCTACGTCGGGATCACGACCGAGACCATGACTCCCTCCCTTGCGCGGGCACTCGGCTACCCGGTCGATCGCGGCGCGCTGATCGTCAGCGTCAACCAGGGCAGCCCGGGCCAGCAGGCCGGGCTGCGGGGAGGGACCCGCGACGTCGACGTCCTCGGGATCCAGAACGGAGTGACGACGGGCGGCGACGTGATCGTCGATATCGACGGGACGCCGGTTCGCGGTGCCGACGACGTCGTCCGCATCGTCTCGTTCGCGTTGAACCCGAACGACGTCGCCGTCTTCACGATCGTGCGCAACGGTCAGCGCAAGAAGGTCGCCGTGACGCTGGCCGAACGTCGACTGCCGTCGGATTAGATCGGCGCCAGGCGGGGCATAAGCCGCGGGAGAGCTCTCAAGCTCTCGGTAGGTTTATGTAGGTTTAACCTACCCTTTGTTGGGTAATGCTCTGCTCATGACAGCGAGTCCGGCGATGAACCCACGCAATAACGGCGCCGCCACGACCGTCCGTCTCACCATTCCGGCACGGGCGGAGTACATCACCCTCTGCCGGCTCGCTCTCATCGGCATCGCCCGCGTCCGGGCGCTCTCCGACGACGTCCTCGCCGACCTCAAGCTCGCGCTGACCGAGGCGGCGTCGAACTCCGTCCGGCACGCCTACAGGGGCGAGAACGTGGGTGTGGTCCAGATCTCGTACGAGCTCCTTCCCGACCGGCTCGCGATCGAGGTGACCGACGACGGTGCGGGATTCGACCCAACCTGGGTCGCCGACGCGCGAGACGAGCTGGCCGAGGGCGGGCTCGGCATCGCGATCATCTGCGCCATCGCCGACGAGGTGGAGATCGGCGCCCTGCCGTCCGGCAAAGGATCCCGCCTTCGCTTCGAGAAAGCCTTGAGCTAGTGCGGTAGGGCTGTATGCTGCGCGGCCGTTCGCTGAACGAGAGCGCCCAGACAATGCTCCAACTCGTCAACGCCGGACACAAGTCGCTCGCAGACTACGCGACCATCGCCACGCGGGGACTCATGGACGAGATCCGCCGGCTCGCCGAGCCCCTCGCGGGCAAGCGCGTCGTGCACCTGTCGGCGACGGCGTTCGGCGGCGGGGTGGCGGAGATCAACTACACCCTCATTCCCCTGATGCAGGACGCGGGGCTCGAGGTGGAGTGGCGGATCATCCGCGGCGCCGAGGAGTTCTACGACGTCACGAAGACGATTCACAACGCGCTGCAGGGGAATCCGCAGGGCCTCACCGCCGAGCAGCGCGACGTCTTCACGGGCTACCAGCAGCTGAACGCGCGGGAGTTCGAGGACGACTACGACTTCATCGTCGTCCACGATCCTCAGCCGGTCGGGATGATCGACCACTTCGAGGACTCCCGGGCACACTGGATCTGGCGGGGCCATATCGACTTCTCGACCCCGAACCAGGAAGTCTTCGACTTCGTTCTGCCCTCGATCAAGCGCTACGACGCGGCGATCTTCCACATGCGCGAGTACGTGCCGAAAGCCGAGGGCCTGCCGCCCTGCTACATCTGGCCGCCCGCGATCGATCCCCTGGCTCCGAAGAACATGGCGCTCTCGCCCGAGGACGCCGCCTACATCGTCGACCAGTTCGGGATCGACGTCGAGCGCAAGCTCCTGACTCAGGTCTCGCGCTTCGATCCCTGGAAGGACCCGCTCGGCGTGATCGACGCGTATCGCGTGGTGAAAGAGCGCTTCCCCGACGTTCAGCTCGCACTCGTCGGCTCGATGGCGCACGACGATCCCGAGGGCTGGGACTACTACAACCAGACCGTCGCCTACGCCGCCGGCGATCCCGACATCTACATCCTGTCCAACCTCAACAACGTCGGTTCGGTCGAGGTCAACGCCTTTCAGGTGCACTCCGCTGCCGTGGTTCAGAAGTCGATCCGCGAGGGTTTCGGGCTGACTGTCACCGAGGCGCTGTGGAAGACACGCCCGACGGTGGCGGGACGCGTCGGCGGGATCGTGGCGCAGATCCAGGACGGCGAGACCGGCTGGCTCGTCGACTCGGCGACCGATTGCGCGGAGGCGTGCATCGAGATCCTGCGCGATCCGACGGAAGCACGGCAACGGGCGCTGCGCGGGAAGGAGTTCGTCCGCCGGCACTTCCTCACGCCGCGGCTGCTCCGCGATTGGCTCGTGCTGTTCAACCAGCTGCTCGGGAACGACACCTCGGGCGCGGAGCTCGCGGTCGTCGCCGCAGTCTGAGCGCCCGAGTTTCAGAGTCTCCCTCCGGGATACCCTTTCGCGGGTCGTGCGCCGGAAGCTGATCGTCGTCTCGAACCGCGGGCCCGTGTCCTTTGCACGGGACGAGGGAGGCGAGCTCACGGCCAGGCGAGGTGGCGGTGGACTCGTGACCGCGCTGCGAAGCCTCCTGCACTACCACGATGTGACGTGGATCGCGAGCGCGCTCACTGAGGGGGATCGGGCGCGGGCGGGCGAGACCTTCGAGGACACCGCGGAGGACGGCTCGCCGTACCGCCTCCATCTCATCGCGCATGACGAGCAGGCGTACGACTGGTACTACAACGTCGTGGCGAACCCGATGTTGTGGTTCGTCCACCACTCGCTCTGGGAGCTGCCGTACGCCCCGCGGCTCGACCGGGCCTTCCACAACGCGTGGCGCGACGGGTATGCGGCCGTGAACGCCGGCTTCGCCGCGGCGGTCGTCGCCGAGCTCGATCGCACGCCCGAGGCGGCCGTCTTCTTCCACGACTACCACCTCTATCTCGCTCCCCGGCTGGTGCGGGAGCAGCGATCCGACGCGACGCTGATGCAGTTCGTCCATGTTCCCTGGCCACAGCCTGACTACTGGCGTGTCTGTCCGAGGACGATGCGTGCTGCGATTCACGAGGGCCTCATCGCGAACGACCTGGTGGGCTTCCAGGCCGACCGCTGGCGGAGGAACTTCATCTACAGCACGCGTGAGCTGCTCGGGGAGGACGTGACCCCGAAGACCGTGACGGCCCCGATCTCGGTCGATCCCGCCGAGTTCGGCGAGGTCGCCCGGAGCGCTGCGGTGCTGGCCGCGGAGGACGACATCGTGGCGCGGCGTCCCGAGAAGCTCGTCGTTCGCGTCGACCGCACCGATCCGTCGAAGAACATCGTCCGCGGCTTCCGTGCGTTCGAGCTCTATCTCGACGCCCACCCGGAGATGCGGCGGCGCGTGGGCATGCTCGCCCTGCTCGACCCCTCACGTCAGGAGATTCCCGAGTACGCCGAATATCTCGGGGCGATCGAGCGCGAGGCGCGGCGGGTGAACGACCGCTTCCAGGAGAACGGCTGGATGCCGATCGATCTCCGGATCGAGGACGACTTCCCGAGGTCCGTGGCCGCCTACAAGCAGTTCGACGTCCTGCTGGTGAACGCGATCTTCGATGGGATGAACCTCGTCGCCAAGGAAGCACCGCTCGTCAACGAGCGCGACGGGGTTGTTGTCCTATCTGAAAACACCGGTGCTCATGCCGAGCTCGGCGACTGGGCACTGACGGTGAATCCCTTCGACGTCGACGGGCAGGCGGACGCGATTCACGAAGCACTCGCGATGGACGCCGGCGAGCGTCGGCGGCGGCTGGAGGCGATCCGTGCTCACGTGCGCGAGCACGATGCAGGCACCTGGATCGATGACCTGCTCGCCGCCCTCGACCGCGTTGCGGCTCCCGCGCGTCGCTAGGCCACTAGGATCGACAGCCTTATGGGTGAGCTGAGCCACGTCAGCGAGGCGGGCGACGTGCGCATGGTCGATGTCGGCGGCAAGCCTCTGTCGAGGCGGCGCGCAGTCGCTCGGGCGACCGTGCGCATGGCCGCCGAGACTTCCCTCCGCCTCCGTGAGCTCCCGAAGGGAGACGCACTCGCGACGGCGCAGATCGCGGGGATCATGGCTGCCAAGCGGACGAGCGAGCTGATTCCGCTCTGCCATCCGCTGCCGCTCTCGCACGTGGAGGTGGCGCTGCAGGTCGGCGAGGGCGTCGTCGAGATCACCGGAACCGTCGAGACGACCGCGCAGACCGGTGTCGAGATGGAGGCGCTGACGGCCGTGTCGGTTGCCGCGCTCACCGTGTACGACATGGCGAAGGCGGTCGACAAGGAGATGTCCGTAACCGAGGTGATGCTCGTCGAGAAGACGAAGGAGCCGGCGTGAGGGCCGCCGTCGTCACGATTTCCGACGGCGTCGCCTCGGGGGAGCGCGAGGACGTGAGTGGCGCCCTGCTCGTCCAGCTCCTCGAGGCCGAGAAGTACGAGGTCGAGCACCGTGTCGTCCCGGACGAGCGGCCGCAGATCGGCGCCGCGATCCGCGAGCTGGCGCAGCAGGTGCAGCTGATCCTGACGACGGGCGGAACCGGGGTCTCGCCGCGTGACTTCACTCCCGAGGCGACGGAGGCGGTCCTCGACCGGCACGTGCCTGGAATTGCAGAGGCGCTGCGTGCGGACGCGATCCGGCGGACGCCGCACGGCTTGCTCGGGCGCGGTGTGGCGGGCGTGCGCGGGCGAACGTTGATCGTGAACCTGCCGGGTTCGCCGGGCGGCTGTCGCGACGGCTTCGAGCTGATCAAGCCCGCTCTTCAGCATGCCGTCGAGCTGATCGCGGACGAGCGCACCGAGCACGAGCAGACGTGACCGCGGCCGTCGCTCTGCCGCGCCGTTTCGCTTCGCTGGTCAAGATCGAGCACACCCTCTTCGCGTTGCCGTTTGCCTATATCGGCGCGCTGCTCTGCATCAGACGAGTTCCGTCCGCACACGATCTCGTCTGGATCACGCTGGCGATGGTCGGCGCCCGTTCGCTGGCGATGGGCCTCAACCGCGTGATCGATGCGGAGATCGATGCCCGTAATCCGCGGACGGCGACGCGCGAGCTGCCGGCGGGGCGGCTGTCGCGTTCGCAGGTCTCCGCGTTCTGCGCGCTCGCCTTCGGCCTCTATCTGGTGGCGTGCTTTCAGCTCGATCCGATCGTGCGCTGGCTGTGGCCGATCCCGCTCGTCGGCTTCGTGGTCTATCCCTATCTCAAGCGTTTCACTTGGCTCAGCCACCTCTGGCTCGGCGCGGTGGACGGTCTCGCGCCTGTCGGCGCGTGGATCGCGATCACCGGCCGGCTGCCGTGGGAGGCGTGGGCTCTGGGTGGCGCGGTCGCGGTATGGGTGGCCGGCTTCGATCTCTTCTACTCGTTGTTCGACCGCGACGTGGACGTCGAGCAGGGGCTGCATTCGTTTGCAGTGCGATTCGGGGTCGCGGGCGCGTTCTGGGGAGCGCGGCTGTTCCATCTCGCAACCGTCGCGCTGCTCGCCGCGGTCGGGCTCGGCCTCAACCTCGGCTGGTTGTATTGGCTCGGCGTCGCCGCCGTAGCGCTCCTGCTGACGTACGAGCACTCGCTGGTGCGTCCCGGCGACCTCCGCAAGCTCGACGCGGCGTTCTTCACCGTGAACGGCGTCATCAGCGTGGTGTTCTTCGCGTTCGTCCTCGCGGAGGCGGCTGTCTAGGCCAGCTCGTAGCGGCAGGCACTCCACGGCCAGTCGGAGATGCGCTCACACAGGCCTGTCCGCACCGGATTGGCCATGACGTAGAGGCACGTGCGCTCGAGGTCGTCCTCCTCCAGCGATCCGCACCAGAAGCGCTCTCCGAACAGGTGGCCCCAGCGCCCGTACTTGGCGTTGAAGCTCTGAGCGTGAACGCCGTTCAACCGCTGGAATCCAGCGGACATGTTGTCGCGCGTCGCCTCGATCACGAGGTGGTAGTGGGTCGTCATCAAGCAGAACGCGTGACAGTCCCAGCCGAAGCGACGCACGACCTCGGCGAACAATCCGAGAAACGAGAGCCGGTCCTCGTCGTCCCGAAAGATCGCGATCTTGCCGGCCCCGCGTGCGGTCGCATGGAAGAGCCCGTCGGGAAAGACGTAGCGCGGGATCCGAGCCATCGCGCCGAGGCTACGGACCGCGAGCAGGAAGGCCATGTCGGGCCAGAACGCCTGTGGAGAAAGAGTCACCCTCTTGGCACGAACTCCATGGCCGGAAACGTCAGTCCGGCCGTGTCTCGGGGGCCCACGTCTGGGGACAGCCCCCGGACGCGGCCCGTAGGGCCGCGTCCGGCTTGGGCGTGGCTGCGGGGTCGGTCGGCCGCCACTACAGTGGCCGTGTGATTCCGTCGTGATTCACGCGCACGGGCTCGAGAAGCGATACGGCGACAGGCGCGTCCTGCGCGGCGTCGAGTTCGATCTGCCACACGACGGCTTCCTGCTCGTGACGGGACCGAACGGGTCCGGGAAGACGACGCTGCTCCGGCTCTGCGCTGGGCTCGCGGCGCCGACCGGCGGTGACCTCGACATCTCCGTCCCGCGCGGCCGGATCGGCCTGCTCGCACACGAGCCGCTCGTCTACCGCGAGCTCACGGCCCTCGAGAACCTCGAGCTGTACGGACGGCTGTATCGCGTGCCTGAACGGCGCGAGCGCATCGGCATGCTGCTCGAGCGCTTCGGGCTGTGGGACGCCCGGCACGAACGCGCCGGCTCCTACTCGCGCGGAATGCTTCAGCGGCTCGCCCTCTGCCGCACGTTGCTGCACGAGCCCGACCTGCTCGTGCTCGACGAGCCGTACAGCGGCCTCGACGACGGCGCCGCCGCGCTGCTCGACCGCGAGCTGGAGGAAATGCGCAGCGACGCGGCCTTCGTTGTCGCAACCCATGAGCCGGCGCGCATCGAACGCTTCGCCTCGGCGAAGCTCGCGCTCGCATGACCTACCTCGCCGATGTCGGCGCCCTCGCCCGCAAGGATCTCCTGCTCGAGTTCCGTGCACGGGACACACTGCCCGCGATGCTCCTGTTCGTGGTCTCGACGCTGGTCGTGTTCCACTTCGTTCTTCCCGGCGATTCGTCCGAGCTCGCAGGGGCGGGACTGCTCTGGGTCGCCCTCGTATTCACCGCGTTGCTCGGCCTCTCTCGTGCGTTCGCCGCCGAGCGGGAGCAGGGCCTGATCGACGGGCTCGTCCTGGCGCCGAGCGACCGCAGCGCGATCTGGCTCGGCAAGGCGCTGTCGATCCTCGTCTTCCTCGCAGCGGCGGAGCTCGTCGCCATCCCCGCGTTCGCCGTCTTCTTCGGAAGCGTCGGCGGCTCGCTCGTCGCCGGCGTCGCTCTCGCAGACCTCGGGATCGCCGCCGTCGGCACGCTGCTCGCCGCGATGGCGGCCGCGAGCCGCGCGCGGGAGCTGCTCCTACCTCTGCTCTTCCTCCCGTTGGCGATCCCCATCGTCATCGGCGGCGTGGGTGCGAGCGTCTCGGACGACCCCGGTCGCTATATCGCGTTCCTCGGCCTCTACGACTCGCTCTTTGCGATCATTTGCTGGGCTTCCTTTGAGTACGTTGTTACGGAATAGCCGCCTGCCGGCGCTCGCCGCCCTCGCGCTCGCACTCGTGACGGCTGCGATCGCGCTGATCGCGTACGTCGCGCCCGAAGACGCGGATCAGGGTCTCTCCCAGAAGATCTTCTACTTCCACGTCCCGATCGCGCTGACTGCGTACGTCCTGTTCGGCTGGGGAGCGTGGAAGGCATTCGTCCATCTCTGGCAACGCGAGCCGGACGCGGATCTCGAGAGTTACGTCGCGATCCATCACGGCGTGATCTTCGGCGTGCTCACGCTCGTCACCGGATCGATCTGGGCCAAGATCTCGTGGGGCGTCTGGTGGGCGTGGAGCTCGAACCAGCTCGTGCTCTTCCTCGTGCTGTTCCTGTTCTACTCGGCGTACTTCATGCTCCGCTTCTCGATCGAGCCTGGACCGCGCCGCACAAATGCAAGTGCGGTGTATGCGCTGTTCGGTGTCGCGCTGATACCGGTCAGCTTCCTTGCGATCAGGCTCGCCAACGATTTCATCCACCCGACCGTCTTCACGTCGCAGGGACCTCAGATGTCGGGACTGATGTTCTTCACCTTCTGCGTCTCCTGGGCCGCGCTCCTGGCCCTGGCCGCCTGCCTCTATCACCTGGAGCTCGCCGGAAAGCGACTCGACGCTCGCCTGCGCGAGTTGCGGGAGCTGCTCGCGTGACCGCTGCCGAGAAGTACGTCGCGGCCGCGTACCTCGTCGTGTTCCTCGTCGTCCTCGCGTATCTCCTGATCATGGCCTCGAAGCTGCAGCGGCTCGAGCGCGAGGTTGCCGAGTTGACGGAGCTGGCGCGCGCACGCAGGCCGGCCGAGCCGGATCGGAAGGCGGTTGCGGTTGGCTGAACTGCTCTTCTGGCCCGCCCTGCTGGCCTACGGCGAGGCGGCGGTTGCCTACCTCGGCGAGGTGCGGAGGCCCGGAGTCGCCGGCGGGCTCGCGACCTGGGGCGTGCGGGTCGGCTGGCTGGTGCAGACGGCACTGCTCGCGGTGCAGGCGGCGCGTGCGGACGGCTTCCCCTGGTCGAGCTGGGCGGGCTCGCTCAACCTGTTCGTCTGGCTGGTCGTCGGCGCGTACCTGATCTGGGGTTGCCAGCCGCGTTACCGGCTGCTCGGGCTGGGAGTCCTGCCGCTCGCCGTCGTCCTCTTCGTGCTCGCGCGCGTCGGCGGTGGAACCGGAATCGGCGGACACAGCCACTACTCCAACCTCTTCCTCGTTCTCCACGTCGGCCTCGTGCTCGCGGCCTTCGCCGGCTTCACGCTCGCCGCTGCGCTCTCCGCGCTCTACCTCTGGCAGGAGCGACGACTGAAGCGGCGCGAGACCTCGATCCTGCGCGTGCGCGCGCCGGCTCTTGCACGGCTCGACGAGCTTGCCGCACGGACGATCGCGATCGCCCTGCCCGCGCTGACCCTCGGCATAGCGGTGGGAATCGTGCGGCTGCGGGACCGCGGCGGCGGCTTCGACGCGCTGATGGCGGTCACCGTCCTGACCTGGGCGGTGTACGGCGGCTACCTTGCCCTCCGCCACCTCGCCGGGTGGCGGGGACGGCGGGCGGCATACCTCGTGCTGGCCGGGTTCGTACTCGTCGCCGTCGTCCGGCTCGCCCTCCCGGTCACCCACTTCGCGACATGAGCGTCGTCCTTGTCGGCATCTCTCACCACCGGGCGCCCGTCGAGCTCAGAGAACGTGCGGCGCTCGAGCCGCGCCGCGCCGGCGAGCTCGCACAGGAGCTCGCGGGAGCGCAGGCCGAGGCGGTCTGCCTCTCGACGTGCAACCGGACGGAGCTCTACCTCGCGCACGAGTCCGCCGAGGAGGCGGAACGGAAGGCCGAGGCCGCGCTGCTGGCGCTGGAGGAAGACCTCGGGCCCGCGCTCTACCGTCTTCGCGACGAGGCGGCGGCTCTGCATCTCTTCCGCGTTGCGGCCGGCCTCGATTCGATGGTGCCGGGCGAGGGCGAGATCCTCGGCCAGGTACGCGTGGCGCACGACGTGGGAGCAGCCGGGCCGCTGCTCGACCGGCTCTTCCGCCAAGCGCTCCATGCAGGGCGCAAGGCGAGGACGCAGACCGCGATCGGGGAGAGTCCTGCTTCCGTCTCTTCCGCCGCCGCCGCACTCGCCGAACAGGTCTTCGGCGACCTGAGCGGTCGCGCGATCGGTGTTGTCGGCGCCGGCAAGGTGGGAGAGCTGGCCATTCGGAACCTGGTCTCGAGAGGGGCGACGATCGCCTTCGTTGCGAACCGTACGGCCGAACGTGCACAGGAGCTCGCCGGCCGCTTCGGCGCCGCCGCCCTTGCTCTCGAGGAGCTGGACGCGGCTCTCGCGGGCGCGGACGTCCTCCTCTCCTCGACCGGCGCGTCCGGCTGGATCCTGACGCGGGAGGACGTCGAGCGCGCACTGCCCGCTCGGAAGGGGCGGCCGCTCTTCCTCATCGATCTCGCGGTTCCTCGCGATCTCGACCCTGGGATCCACGAGCTCGACGGCTGCTACCTCTACGACATCGACGATCTCGAGGCGGTCGTGACCGAGACGCTGGCCGGCCGCAGGCGCGAGGCCGAGCGCGCCGAGACGATCGTCGCCGAGGAGGCCGATCGCTTCCGGGAGTGGCAGGCGTCCCTCGACGTCGTTCCTGCGATCGCCTCGCTTCGTGCCAAGGCGGAGGAGATTCGCGCCGCGGAGTTGCAGCGGGCGAAGCTGAACGACGCCGAACGCCGGGCGGCAGAGTCCGTGACCGCTGCCGTACTCAACAAACTCCTGCATCTGCCGACAATTCGCATGAAGCAGGCCGCGGCGGCGGCCGACGGCGTGATTTATGCTGACGCGGTGCGTCACCTCTTCGGTCTCGAGGACGAACGCTGAAGACCGCGAGCCTGATCGGGCGCCCGCTGCCGGTGCAGGCGCCGACGGCGTTCGTCCGCATCCGCCGTCGCAGGGCGTGTGGCGGCCAGACGAGCGCGAAGCGCACCTGGTGCCGTGCTGATCCGCGTCGGCTCCCGCGGCAGTAGGCTCGCCCTCACGCAGGCTGAGCGCTCGGCGGCGCGGCTGCGCGGGCCGGGGGTCGAGCTCGCGCTCGTCCCGATCACGACCGCGGGCGATCGGGACCGCACGCGTCCGTTCGGGGAGATCGGCGCGCGCGGCGTCTTCGTGAAAGAGCTGGAGGAGGCGTTGCTCGACGGGCGCATCGACGTCGCCGTGCACTCCGCCAAGGACATGACCTCGACGGACACGGATGGTCTGGCGGTGGGCGCCTACGTCGAGCGCGAGGATCCGCGTGACGCGCTCTGCGGCACCGGGGCATTGCGGCCGGGGATGCGTGTCGGCACCGCTTCCATCCGTCGACGCGCCCAGCTCCTTGCACTCGAGCCGACACTCTCGATCGAGCCGTTACGCGGAAACATCGACACACGTCTCCGCAAGCGCCGCGAACGTGGCCTCGACGCGATCGTCCTGGCCGCCTGCGGGCTCGAACGGCTGGCGCTCGCCCACGAGATCGGCCGACGATTCGACCCGGACGAGATCGTGCCGGAGGCGGGGCAGGGCGCGCTCGCGCTCCAGGTGCGTGCGGGGGAGGAGGAGCTGGTCGCCGCGGCCGACCACGGCGAGACACGGCGGCGCGTCGAGGCGGAGCGTGCGTGCGTGGCTGCGCTCGGCGGAGGCTGTCTGGCGCCGGTGGCGGCCCACCACGACGGGCAAAAGCTGACGGCGCTCGTCGCGGCGGGGGACGGCAGCTGGATCGAGCGCCGCAGCGGCGACGACCCGGCGCTGCTGGCGGCGGAGCTGCGCGCATTCGTCTGATGAAAGTCCTCGTCACGCGGCGGCATGAGCAGGCGCAGCCGCTCGTCGACGCGCTCCGCGCCCACGGCTTCGACGTCGTCGCGAAGCCGTTGATCCGGACCGAGCCGCTGTCGGACGAGCCGATCGACGTCCGCGGGTACGACTGTGTGATCGTCACCAGCCCGAACGGCGCGCGTGAGCTCGCGCGCCGGATGAGCGGAGAGCCGGCTCTCGTCGCGGCGATCGGTCCCGGCACGAGAGCGGCGCTCGAGGAGGCGGACATTCGCGTCGGTCTCACGGCTGACGAGCACACGCAGGAGGGGCTCCTGTCAGCGCTTGCGGAGCGCCCGCGTCGGTCGCTGTTCGTCGGCGCCGAGGGTGCGCGAAGCCTCCTCGCCGACGAGCTCGGCGCAGAGTTCCTCCCGGCCTACCGCACGGTCGAGCTGGAGGTCGACGAGCTGCCCGACGCGGACCTGGTGCTGCTGATGTCGCCGTCCGCGGCACAGGCGTACGCCCGCGCGGGCGGGCGCGCCCCGGCAGTCTCCATCGGTCCGCAGACGACGAGCGCTGCGCAGGCGGCGGGCGTGAAGGTCGTGGCCGAAGCGTCGTCGCACGACCTGGAGGGACTCGTAGACTCCGCGGCGGCGTGGCGCGCTTCATCACGTTCCTGACGGACTTCGGGCTGCAGGACGACTTCGTCGGTACCTGCCACGGCGTGATGAAGCGAATCGCGCCTGACGTCGAGATCATCGACATCACGCACGGCATCGCGGCGCAGGCGGTGCTCCAGGGGGCGCTGACGCTCGCGAACACGCTCCCGTTCATGCCGGAGGGCGTCCACCTCGCCGTCGTCGATCCAGGCGTCGGCGGCTCCCGCCGCGCGCTCGCGCTCCGCGACGGACAGGGCCGGATCCACGTCGGACCGGACAACGGACTGCTCATCCTGGCGGCCGAAAAGATGGGCGGCATCGCCGAGGCTCACGAGCTGACCAACCCCGAGTACGCGCTGGAGTCGGTCTCCCGGACGTTCCACGGGCGCGACCTCTTCTCGCCGGCGGCCGCGCACCTTGCGCTCGGCGTCCCGCTCGCGGAGCTGGGGCCTCCGATCGCTCCCGACGCGCTGGCGCGGCTCGATCTCCCGCAGCCGGAGATCGGCAGCACCCGCATTCACTGCACGGTGCTGTCGATCGACCGGTTCGGAAACGTGCAGGTCAACCTCGAGCGTCCACAGCTCGAGCAGATCGGCATCGTTCCCGGCACGCGCGTCGAGCTGCAGGCAGGTCACGAGCGGTACTACGCCGTTGCGGCCCGCACGTTCGCGGACGCTCGCCCGGGCGACATGATCCTCTACGAGGACGCGTACCGGAATGTCTCGATCGCGATCAGCGGTGGCAACGCAGCGGCGATGCTCGGAGTCAAGGAGGGACAGAACGTGCGGATCCATCTGGAGGCGCCGTGAATAGGCGCACTCTCGGACAGAAATTCGCGCGACTCGTGACGGACGTCGTGATGCGCAGCCCCCCGCTCTGGCGACTTTTTCGCCCGGTGATGCGCAGGCAATTCGATGCGATCGCCGCCGAATGGGACACGATGCGGACTCCCGGTCACCTGGCTCCGTACGAGGCTGCGCTCTCTGCAGTCGATCCGGCTCCCGGCCGGGCGCTCGATCTAGGCACGGGAACCGGTCAGGGCGCCTTTGCGATTGCGCGTCGGTTCCCGCGGGCCGAGGTCGTGGGCGTCGACCTCGCTGACCGGATGCTTGCGGAAGCGAGGCGGAAGACGCCGCCTGAGCTCGGTGACCGTGTCGGTTTCGAGCACGCCGACGCGTCGGCGCTCCCATATGCCGACGGCTCCTTCGAGCTCGTGGCGCACGCGAACATGATTCCGTTCTTCGACGAGTTGGCACGCGTGCTCGCTCACGGCGGCCAGGCGCTCTTCGCCTTCTCGAGTGGAAACTCCACGCCGATCTACGTTTCGCCGGAGCGACTGCGCGCGGAGCTTGGACGACGTGGATTCGCGGATTTTGCGACCTTCGCTGCCGGCCAGGGAACCGCCCTGCTTGCCCGCAAAAGCGACCGCGCTTAAACTTCGGACTACAGGTCGTTCGCGGCGCGGTAGCACCGGCCCGGACGACCTCCTTTCGTGCGGGGCCCTAGTTGCGCTCGATGACCACGTCGAAGCCGCGCGCCTTTGCCTGGGCGACGAACGCTTCGGCCTCGTGCTGGTCCTCGAAGCCGGCGAGGTAGGCCTCGAAGCCGCCGCACGGATCGCCCCGAAGCTTGACGCCTGGGAAGCCGGAGGCTGCTGCGCGGGTGACGATGGCGCTGGCGGTCGGCCGGTCGCGTCCGTGGCCGAAGATCACCTCGAGCCTGCCGAGCTCCTTCGCCTTGATGCACTCGAGCGTGACCGAGAATCCCTCGCGACGAGCCTCCTCCTGGAGATCCACGCCGACGTCGAAGGTGTCGATCCCACGGAGGACGACACGGAATTCGTTGCACCCTTCGATGACGTTCGCGTTGACGAACCCACGCGAGACCACCAGGCTGCGGAACGTCAGCGCCTGCTGGTGGGTCTTCCGGCGGCCGAAGACCGCCTCGAGGCCGCTCACGAACTCGAGGCGCCCACACGCCTGCGACGCGCTCTCGAAGCCGGGCCGCGACGTCGAGTGCCCGAGTGACGGCACGAGGACGGCGACCGCGCCGGCCACAGCGGCCAGCGCAAGGAGACGGGCGACCCTCACGGGCGACAGTCCTAGCAGACTCCC
>DASWEF010000063.1:0-13222 GCA_036394855.1 Gaiellaceae bacterium
TTCATGGTAGAGCGAGATCCTCCCTTTCGCCCTTTCCCAGCTCCTTCCCGCCCGCTCGGCGTCTCCCCTTCATAGACCGCGCCTGGCTCAGTGACAAGCTCGTACCGCTGATGAGCAGTCCCTGAAGGAGAAGCTGGCCGAGCTCCAGTAGCGGACCGCCCGGCCCAGTACCCTCGAGGCATGGGCACGCACAGGGCGTGTGTCGTGTTCCTGGTGGTCACGCTCCTCGCCATTCTCGGCTGTGGCGCCTCACGGCCCGCCACGTTCTGGACGGTGGGTCAGGCCGAATCGATCAAGCTGGTTCGGGGGACCGCCCTCGAGACGACCACGTGCACCGGGCTCGGGGAGCAGCGCGCCGACGCATATCACCGCTTTTCATGCGTAGGAGTTGTCCGGCCGAGTTCGACCCCGTCTTGGCGGTCCGTGTGAGATACGTCCTGAATCCGCGCGGCAGGTACAGCGGCCGGCGGTCGGCTTACCTCACGAAGAGTGTTCGCTTCGACTCATTCGGCGTGCCCTAGCGCCGAGGCGCGACCGGCGTCGCAGGGGGCTCAGGCTGCGCTCGGTCGCGGCGTGGGCGGCGGCAACGGCGGCAAGTCGAGGTCCGGCTCGGCCTCGATGTCGATCTCCTCGGTCCAGTCCTCGGCCTGGAGAAAGTCGATCACGATCTCTTCTGCGTTCGAACCTGGCATGGCGGCTCCTTCTGGATTGTCGGGCCACAGTTCCTGCCGCAGGTTCCTCGCCAACGTTGTCGGCCCCGGCGAGGAGGGGGAGAATCCCTCGTCCGGGGCCGACGTGTCCGCTTCGAGCGGAGGGAGAAGAGTGATGGTTAAGCCGCTCGCTCGAGTCTTTCCTCGACTCGGGCCCGGGCGACGATGTGATCGCGATCGCCGAAGCGAAGGGCTGCCTTCAGCGTGCGCTCCTCGTCCCACAGGTGGTCGAGCTGATTGCTCAGACTCTTGAGCTCGGCGGCGGTGGTCGGGTCGTACCGCTGAGACAGGATGTGCCACAGCTCCGTCCGCCGCTCGCTGGTCTCCTCGATGTCTTTGTGGATGTCGTTCAGGGTCATGTCTCGTAGAACGCGGACAGCCCGCGCCTCATTCCCGCGGGCCGAGGAAGAAAACGACGAGAACCGCCGCCCCCACGACGGCCGCCGCGATCGCGATCACGTTCAGGGCCGTAACCATCAGGCGTAGCCGAGCTCGGCCAGCCGGTCCTCGTCGATCCCAAAGTAGTGGGCCAGCTCGTGGAGGACGGTGATCCGGATCTCCTGCTCGAGAGCCTCCGGATCGCCGCCGAAGGCCTCCTCGAGCGGTCGCCGGTAGATCGTGACCTTGGCCGGCATATAGGGCACCTCCTCGAAGAGCCCGAAGATCTCCGGCTCCTCCTGGTTCTCCTCTTCGACGACGACGGCCACGTTCCGCAGGCCGTGGGCGAGGTCGGCAGGGAGGGCGTCCAGGGCCCGCCGGACGTGCTCGTCGAACTCGGTCATCAGTAGGAAGGGCGAAGGGGTTTTTGCTTGGCGACGAGAAAGACCGTCAGCAGGCCGAACGCGAAGCCGCCGATGTGGGCGAAGAAGGCGACGCCGCCGCCCTGCTCCGGGTGCGTCAGGCCGAGTCCGCCCTGCCAGACCTGCAGGCCGATCCAGACGCCGAGGAACCAGATTGCCGGAATCTCGCGGAGGAAGATGAATCCGAAGAAGATCACCGTCAGCACGCGGGCGCGCGGCAGCAGGAGGAAGTAGGCACCGAGCACCCCGGCGATCGCGCCACTCGCGCCGATGTTGGGAATGCTCGCGTCGCGCGTCGTCCCGAAGTCCAGCGTGACGAAGGTCTGCGCGGCGGTTGCCGCGAGCCCCGCGGCGAGGTACCAGAGCAGGAACCGCACCTTGCCCAGCGCGTCTTCCACGTTGTTCCCGAAGATCCAGAGGAAGAGCATGTTCCCGAGGATGTGCTCCCAGCCTCCGTGCATGAACATCGACGTGAACGCGCCCTCGTACCAGGGCAGGTGGTGGGCGTAGACGTGGCCGCCGACCTCGACGGGCACGCACGGGCCCTGCACCGTGCACGGGTAGTAACCGTCCGCCGCGACGTCTTGCTCGAACGAGGTAGTGCCGCCGACCTCCCAGAGCCACACGATCGCATTCGCGGCGATGATCGCGATGGTGACGAACGGAAACGTCCGCGTCGGGACGTTGTCGCGGAGCGGAAGCACCGGGCGCTTCTTACCGGATCACGAGCGCCATAAGCGCCTTCTGCGCGTGCAGGCGATTCTCGGCCTCGTCCCAGACCGCCGAGTGGGTGCCGTAGAGGACGTCCTCCGTGATCTCCTCGCCGTAGTGCGCCGGGAGGCAGTGGAGGACGATCGCGTTGTCGCCGGCGCGAGCGAGGAGCTCCGCATCGATGCCGTAGCCCGCGAAGTCGCGCAGGCGTCGCTCGCGCTCCTCCTCCTGGCCCATCGACGTCCAGACGTCCGTGTAGAGCACGTCCGCGCCTTCCACCGCCGCGCGCGGATCCTCGACGAGCTCGACCGACCCGCCCGCCTCGCGGGCAATCCGGACGGCTTCCTGCTCAGGGCGATAGTCGGCCGGCGTTGCGGCGACGAAGTCCATCCCGAGCTTGGCGCAGGCGACCATCAGGGATGCGCAGACGTTGTTGCCGTCGCCGAGGTAGACGACCTTCAGTCCCTCGAGTCTGCCGAAGCGCTCGCGGATCGTCATCGCGTCGGCCAGCGCCTGGCACGGATGAGCGCTGTCCGTGAGGCCGTTGATGACCGGGATCGAGGCGTGCTCTGAGAGCTCTTCCACGTCCGACTGCTCGAACGTGCGGATCATGATCGCATCGAGGTAGCGCGAGAGCACGCGGGCTGTGTCCTTGATCGTCTCGCCGCGCCCGAGCTGGAGATCGCCGGCGGAGAGGTAGAGCGCGGTCCCGCCGAGCTGGTAGATCCCGACCTCGAAGGAGACCCGGGTCCGGGTCGAGGGCTTCTGGAAGATCATCCCCAGGGTGCGGCCGGGCAGGAGGTGGTGCTCCTCCCGGGACTGCTGGAGGCGCTTCAGCTCGTCCGCGAGGTCGAGCACCTCGAGCAGCTCCTCCCGCCGCCAGTCTGCGACCCGCGTGAACGACCGTCCTTTCAGGCTGTCGGCGACCGCGACCATGGCTAGGCCGCGATCCTACTTAGGCATACTTGACATCAAGACACTAAGGTTTTATCATTTCTTTGGAATCAAGTCCACGAAAGGAGGAGAAATGGCCACGCTGGTTCGATGGGAGCCGTTCCGCGAGCTCGCGACGCTCCAGAACGAGATGAGTCGTTTCATGAACGGCCTCCTCGAGGGCAACGGCCGGACGAATCAGGCCTGGGTTCCGGCGCTCGACGTCTGGGAGACGGAGAACGAGATCGTCTACGCGCTCGATCTGCCGGGCATCCCCGAGGACGAGATCTCGGTGGAGCTCGACGACGGCGCGCTGACTATCAGCGCCGAGCGTGAGCGGACCCAGAAGGAGTCGGACGAGCGGTTCTACCGCTTCGAGCGTCGTCACGGGACGTTCTCGCGCACGTTCAGCGTGCCGCAGGGCGTCACCGAAGACGACATCTCGGCCGACTACAAGAACGGTGTCCTCGAGGTCCACGTGAAGACGCCGGAGCAGCCGAAGCCGAAGCGGATCCAGATCGGCTCGAGCGCCGGCGCCACGATCGAGGGCAAGTCCGAGAAGAAGTAACGACTCTCACCCAGAGAAGACACCGAAGGGGCGGTCGAAAGGCCGCCCCTTCTCTTGCCGATGCGTAGCTCATGAGCCGCCTGAGGGAACGAACGCCCTGGATCGCGGGCGCGGTGATCGCCGCCGCCGTCCTGCTCGTGGGGAGGATCGACCTCGCCCACACCGAGGATCGGATCCCGCCGGTCCCGCCGCTCTGCGTCCCCGACACGATCGAGTGCAACAACGCGCGCAACGCGAGGTTCGGGCCGCGGCTCGACGAGATGCGCCGGCTCGACCACGACTTTGATCGCCGTGCCTGGCTGTACGGGGGGATCGCTGCGGTTGCGATGGGTCTGGCGACTGCCTTTGCGCTGGCGCGAAGCCCGTCACTGGTCGGCCAGCGTCGTGTCTTCGCCGACGCCGGCGTTGCGGGCATCGTGCTCGGCTTGACGGGCGTCGGCGTGCTCTGGGTTGCCGGCCGCGAGATCTCGCCGCCTATCGGCGCTGCCTTTCTGCCGTGCTTGACCCTCATCGCCGTCGCCGGCCTCGGCGGGAGCGTCGCTCGCGCTCAGTCCCCTCCCGTGGAGGAGGCCGTGGTCGAGCGCGCCGCAGCCGAGGGCCCATCCCTAGGACGCCTCCGCCGGGTTGCGCTTGCGGCTCTCTTTTGTACGGGACTGACCGTCGTGCTTGCGTGGGCCTTCGCGGCCCCGCAGAACGGCAGCTGCGACATGCCTTCCTCGGCGCCGGCCTGGACCACGGCCTTCGCGTGGGCTGCAGTCGCGACGGCGGCCGCGGCAGGAGTGCTTGCGCTGATCGGTCTCGCCGCAAGGCGCTGGTTCATCGCGCTGCTGTGCTTCGTCGTCAATCCGGCCGCGCTGATCTACATGCTCCTGAGCACCGGCGTCGCCTGCTGAATGCTCTACCCGGCGCGGCGGAAGATCTCGGCCGCCGCTCGGTGGAATCCGTCCGGAAGGCCCGCCGCAGCGAACGTCGCCGCGATCTCCTCCATCTCCCCGATCCAGCGCCAGCCCTTTGCTTCGGCCGACCGTGTGGCGCGGGCCCAGGCTTCCTCGAGCTCAGGCAAAGAGATCCGCCACTCGCCGATGAGCTGACGCTCGACGCCTTCGGCGTCGGCGACGGCGCGAATCGCGAGCAGCAACGCCGCCGTCCCCTTCGTCCAGGCGGCGTACGTCATCTTGAGCGCCGAGGCGTCGCCCACGGTGCCGGAGATTGCGCGTGCGTCGACAGTCGTTCCCTCGAAAAGCTCCGCAACCGTGCCCGCGTTCGGGCCGGAGAGGTACAGGCGCGTCGTCCCGACTCGCCGCGGTGCCGGTCCGATGATTCCGCCGTCGACGAAACTCGATCTCAGCTCCGTGGAGATCGCGCGGGCAGTCGCTGGTGCGATCGCGTTGCAGTCGACGAAGATCGCACCGGTGCCCGCGACGGAGCGCGCCACGTCTCTCGCCGCGTGAGGCGGGCAGACGCTGACGATCACCTCGCTGCGGCTCGCGATCGCCTCCACGACCTCGACGTCCCGTAGATCGGCTTCCGCCGCGCGGCGCACGGTTGCCTCACTTCGGCCGATCGAGGCCCAGAGGACCTCGTGGCCGCGCTCACGCAGCGCACGACCGAGTGCGGCTCCCATCTCGCCGGGATGAAGGAGTCCAACCGTCGCGCCCGCCACGGCGGGACTATCCCACCGTCAGCGGATTCGAGTACCGGCGTCGCCCGCCAATGCCGGTTCGAGCGCGTCGAAGCTCGTGATGAGCGTCTCGCCCCCGAAGGTGAGGGCGGCTTCGACCTTCGGACGCATCGAGCCCTCGGCGAGCTCCGGCAAGAGCTGCTCGGCCTCGGCCGCGGTGAGCTGCCGGATCTCCTCCTGATCCGCCGCGCCGAAGCTGCGGTAGACGGCGGGCACTTCCGTGAGGATGATCAGGCGCTCCGCCTCGAGTCCGCGCGCGAGCAGAGCGGAAGCACTGTCCTTGTCGATCACAGCGTCGACGCCGGCAAGCCGGTCGCCGCGACGAACGACCGGGATGCCACCGCCGCCGCAGGCGATCACGACCGCATTTCCGTCGGCGAGTAGGCGGATCACCTCCAGTTCCACGATCTCGAGCGGCGTGGGGGAAGGGACGACGCGACGGTGACCGCGATTCGAGTCGGACACGATCGCCCAGCCTCGTTCGCGCTCGAGTCGCTCTCCGTCCTCGGAGGAGTAGAAGGGGCCGATCGGTTTCGTCGGCCGGTCGAACGCCGGGTCCTCGGCGGCGACGCGAACGTGGGTGATGACGCAGGCTGGCTCGCGCCCTTTGAGTGCCGGCCGCAGCTCCACGGAGATCAGGGCACCGATCTCAGCTTGTGTCTGGGCGACCGCGAGCCACAGCGGGAGCGGCGGCGCTTCCTCGGCGGCACGCTCCTGGCGCAGCAGCTCGTTGCCGACCTGCGGCCCGTTTCCGTGCGTGATCACGAGGCTCGGCTCGTCGAGCAACGGCCGCAACGCGGTGACGGCCCTGCGGAGGTTCGCAAGCTGTTCCGCCGCCGTCCCTCGTTCGCCGGCCCTGATCAGCGCATTACCGCCGAGGGCGACGACGGTGCTCACACGAGCGCTGTTTCCAGCAGGCCCTTCTCGGCGAGCACGTCCTTCAGCGTCGGCTCGCCCATCTCCTGGAGCTTGTACGTCACGCGCAGCGCGGGCCTGTCCAGGTCGATGAGCCGGCGCAGGTCGATCGGCGTCCCGATCAGCACCAGGTCGGCATCGCAGCGCTGGATCGTCTCGCGCAGGTCCTGCATCTGCCGTTTCCCGTAGCCCATCGCCGGGAGGAGTGCACCCACGTGCGGGTAGCGCTCGAACGCCTCGGCGATCGAGCCGACCGCACAGGAGCGGGGATCGATCAGCTCGGCGGCTCCGTACTGCTTCGCCGCGAGCACTGCGGCGCCGTAGGTCATCTCACCGTGCGTGAGCGTCGGCCCGTCCTCCACGGCGAGCACGCGCTTCCCCCTGATCTCCCGGCCGTCACCCTCTACGTGGAACGGCGAGGCCGCGAGAATGACCCGGGCGTCCTTGGTGTATTCGTGAATCGAGTCGAGCACGGCGTCGATTCCCTCCTGCGGCGCGCTATCGACCTTGTTCACGACGCAGACGTCGGCCATGCGCAGGTTCGTCTCGCCCGGGTGGTAGCGGAGCTCGTGTCCAGGCCGATGCGGATCGACGACGACGACGTGCAGGTCCGGCCTGATGAACGGGGTGTCGTTGTTGCCGCCGTCCCAGAGGATGACGTTGGCCTCCCTTTCGGCGGCGCGCAGGATGCGCTCGTAGTCGATCCCCGCGAAGACGAGGTTCCCTTCTGCGATGTGCGGCTCGTATTCCTCGCGCTCTTCGATCGTGGCGTCCGCGGTGTCGAGATCCTCGTAGCGCTCGAAGCGCTGGACGGCCTGCTTCGTCAGATCGCCGTACGGCATCGGATGGCGCAGGACAGCCACCCGCTTGCCGGCCTCGCGGAAGAGGGTTGCGATGTGACGCGTCGTCTGGCTCTTTCCGGAGCCCGTGCGCACCGCGCAGATCGCGACCGTGGGTTTGGTCGCCGGCAGCATCGTGTGACGCGGCGAGATCAGGTGGTACGACGCCCCCGCAGCGAGTGCACGCGAGCCGATGTGCATGACGTGCTCGTGTGTGACGTCGGAGTAGGCGAACACCACCGAGTCGATCTCGTGCTCGCGGACGAGCTCTTCGAGGGCGGCCTCGGGCAGGATCGGAATTCCGTCCGGATACAACGACCCCGCCAGGTCAGCGGGGTAACGGCGTCCGTCGATGTTCGGGATCTGCGTCGCGGTGAATGCGACGACCTCGTATTCCGGACGATCACGGTAGACGAGGTTGAAGTTGTGGAAATCGCGGCCGGCGGCCCCCGCGATCAGGACTCGCGTCCTCGCCATGCATAGAGCTTATGCATGGCTGCAGGACGGCGCGAAAGCTGCGCTTTCGCGCCGTTTTGGGTACGGCCGCTTCGCGGCTCAACGCGCGCGGGCGAAGCCCGCGCGCTCCTTGGGCCGTGGTAGGCGGCTGGAGTGGTCCGTCGGCGGTGGGGCGGGGACGCTGCAAGCGCCACTGCCCGCGCGGCGGCGACCCTTCGCCGACCGCGCCCCTTTAGAGTGCGCGGGCTCAGCCCGCGCACGTTCCCCGCGAAGCGGCGGACAATGACCTAGCGAAAGCCTTAGCTTTCGCTAGGTGAGCACCTCTTTGACCCGCTCTGCTACTGCCTCCATCTCCAGGGTGGAGCCCGTCACCTCTTTGAGCATCTCCTCGGCCCGCATCTTCTGGCCTTCGGCCCAGAGCTCCCGGAGGAGCGAGCCGGCATTCGGGGTGGCGAACCACCTCGTGCCGAACTTCTCCTTCAGGTACGCCCGTAGCTGGGCCTCGAACGCCCAGGAGCGCAGGTACGAGGAGACGTAGAAGCCCGAGTCGATGTCGGCGAGGTAGTTGGCCGGAGTGACGTCGATCTTGAGCGCGTCCGACAGCAGCTCGGCGTAACGGGTTCGCATCGTCGTGACGTCCTCGGCGGCGTGGAACTCGAGCTCGTAGAGGATCTTGGCCGCGTACCGCCGCACGAAATAGAGCAGTCCCGTCGCGCCCTCGACCGCGTACTCGTTCGGACGCGGAAAATCGAGTCGCCGCGTCAGCCACGCCGGCTCGTCCGTCAGATGCTGAAGCAGCATCGCCCAGCCCTCCGTGACCGCGTTGTCGCCGAGGCGCTTCTCCTCCATCGAGAGATCGCGCGAGGTGTGCGCGAAGTGCTCGGTGTGCCCGCCCTCGTGGAAGAGCGCGCGCCAGTCGTCCGGCCCCCCGATCGGCTGGATGACGAGGACGATGCGGTCGGGTACCTCGATCGGCGCACAGAAGGCACGCGGACTCTTGTTCGGGCGCTCGTCGAGATCGAGCGTGACGTTCTCCTGCGCCTTCAGATCGATGCCGAGGTCGGCGAGCGTGCTCTCGAGCGCCGGCACCATCTTGTCGGCAGGGAACATCGGATCCCATTCGGGCGCGCGGAAGAGCCGTGGCACGTCCCACCGCTCGGCGTCCGAGAGCGAGACGCCGACACGTGCCCGGAAGAGCTTGTCCGCGGAGTCCTCGTAGAGCTGTTGCGTCGAGTCGAGAAAGTGGCGGCACTGCCCCGCGAGCTCGTCGAGCGCCGACGAAGGAAGCGCCTTGCGGTAGAGCTCGAGGTAGTTCGCGAAGCCGAGATCGCGCGCGCCTTGCTGGACGACTCGGGCCGCGTCGAGGTGCAGCGGGTTCATGTGCTCGTCGAGGATGTCGTTGGCGCGGGCGTCGAGCTCGTGGCGCTTGTCGCGGTCGGGCTCGTTGGCGAGCGCCGGGCGCACCATTCGGTACGGGATCTCCTCGCCGTTCACGGCGACCTGGAGCTCCGATTCGAGCTCGGCGAGCTTCTCGGCGTGGTCGCGGGTCAGATCGCCGAAGTACCCCTCGCAGGCGAACCGCCAGAGCTCGCGGAGGCGCGCGCCGCCGTTCACCGCGAGACCGATCGACTGCGCCTGCTCGAGCTCGGTCAGGTTCGCGTGGCGTTCGTAGATCGGCGCGAGGTCGAAGCTCTCCTTCAGCCCGGCGTAGTGGAGGTAGAACTCCTCGTCCAACTCCGCGATGAACCGGTCGGCCTGCTCGCGGTAGGCGTCGAGCTCCCGGTCGGAGGGCGGGGCCGGAGGCATGGGTTTCCTAAGGCGCAGCCGCGGCGGCGCCGCCAAGAGGCCGTGCGCGCTTCGCGCGCGCGGCCGTCTTAACCAGCATCTTGGGTCGCCCCGCTCGTCGGCTTGACGTGCATCCGCCTAGGATACGCGCAGCGTGCAGGAGATCCGTCTCAAGACCGACCGCCGCACCCAGCTCGTGGACATCACGAAGCGGGTGCAGGAAGCGCTCGACCAGACGAACGGAGCCGCGGCGGCGCTCGTCTACGTCCCGCACACGACCGCCGGTGTCACGATCAACGAGCACGCCGATCCAGCCGTCGCCCAGGATCTCGAGAGCGCGCTCGAACGGGTCGTCGACGACCAGTGGGAGTGGCGCCACGTGGAGGATCCCGACGGGCCGAATGCTCCGTCGCACATCCGCGCGTCACTGATGAGCCCGCAGATCCTCGTCCCCCTCGACGACGGCAAGCTCGCCCTCGGCACGTGGCAGGGGATCTTCTTCTGCGAGTTCGACGGGCCTCGCGAGCGCAAGGTCTACGTCACAGCGCTGAGCTAGCGCGAAAGCTGCGCTTTCGCGCTAGGAGAAGGTAGGCCGCTTCGCGGGAAAGAGTGCGCGGGCCGAGCCCGCGCACTCTTTCGGGCACGGCTGGGCAACTGGAATGGTCCGCGGGCGGTGGCGCTTCGCGTCCCCGCCCGCGTGAGTTCGCCTCCTAGTGCAGCTTCGCCCGCACTAGCTTCCGGCTTTGTCGATGGTGCTGCTCGTCGCCCTAACGACGCCACGATCCAGGCCCCGGGCAGCTGCGGGAGCGTCCATTCCGGCCGATCGTATCCCCGGCGCTACGCTGCTACGCGATGGCAGCGCCGGTGGCGAAGGACCAGGAGCTCGAGCTCACGATCGACTCGCTCGCCTACGGGGGGAACGGCGTCGCGCGCCTCGACGGCTTCGTCGTGTTCGTCCGGCGCGGCCTGCCGGGCGACACCGTCCGCGCTCGCGTGACGAAGGTGCAGCGCCGGCACGCCGAGGCGCTGGCGACCGAGGTGTTGCATCCGGGACCGTCGCGCGTCGACGCGCCGTGCGCGCACTATCCGGCGTGCGGCGGCTGCCGCTTCCAGGATCTTGCTTACGAGGCACAGGCCGCGGCGAAGGAATCGCAGGTCGTGGACGCGCTGCGCCGCATCGGGGGGATTGCGGAGCCGCCGCTCGAACCGATCCTTCCCGCCGCCGCAGTCTTCCACTACCGCAACAAGCTCGAGTATTCGTTCACGCAGCTCGAGGACGGGCCGACGCTCGGTTTCCACAAGGCGGGTCGCTGGGACGAGGTGCTCGAGATCGAGCGCTGCTGGCTGACGACCGACCTCGGCAACGCGATCCGCAATGCGGTGCGCGAGTGGGCTCGGGGAGACAGGCTCGTCGCCTACGACCAGGCGGAGCAGACCGGGTATCTCCGGCATCTCGTCGTCCGCGAAGGGCGAAACACCGGGCAGGCGCTCGTCCAGCTCGTCACCGGCGCCGGCGAGAAGTTCGACACCGGCGGGTTCGTCGACCTGTTGCGGGAGTTCCCCGAGGTGCGCTCGATCCACTGGTCGGTCAACGAATCGCCGGCCGAGGTGACGAACCTCCCGACAAAGCTGCTCTGGGGCGAGGAGGCGATCGAGGAGGAGCTCTGCGGCCTGCGCTTCCGCGTGCGGCCGAACGCCTTCCTCCAGACGAACACCGCCATGGCGGAGCGGTTGTACGGGCTGGCCCGGGAGTTCGCCGGGCTGACCGGGAATCAGACGGTCTACGACCTCTACTGCGGAATCGGAACGATCGGGCTCGTGCTCGCGCGGGACGCGCTGACGGTGTGGGGGATCGACGTGTCGGAGGAGTCGATCGCGTGCGCGCTCGAGAACGCGGACCTGAACGGGATCGGCAACGCGGCCTACTTCGCGGGCAACGTCGGCCAGTCGATCGCAGAGCTGCACGAGCGCAGCGGCGATCCCGACGTCGTCGTCGTCGACCCTCCGCGCGCCGGTCTGGCGGGCAAAGCGCTCAAGCGACTGGGTGAGATCGGCGCGCCGCGGATCGTGTACGTCAGCTGCAACCCGACGACGCTCGCCGGCGACGTGAAACGTCTTCGGAGCGACTACGGCTACGACCTACGTCGCGCGAGACCGGTGGACATGTTCCCGCACACGCCGCACGTCGAGACCGTGGCGTTGCTGGAGCGCACGGCGGCGTAGCTCAACTAGCTAGGAGGGCTTGGCGAAACACAGTCTGTGCCGTCGGGCCGCGCTGCTCGCCCCGTGGCGGCGTCCTCAGTCGCGCCAATAGCTTTGGCTGTTGACGCTCCCTGCGTCCTTGCCACGGAACGACCATCGCACCCCGACGACGAGCGGCGTTCCGCCAAGCCCTCCTAGGCATGAATGACCGCTTCGCGTGGGCGCGGGTCGGCCGGAAACGTGACGTGCTCGCCGCGCGCGATGCGCGTCGCCGTCCATGCGGCGACGGCCGCGTCGAGGATGTCGTGGGCGGCGACAAGCCCGGCGTCGAGGCGTTCCGGGATCTTGATCCCCGCGCGGCGAAGGAGCCGCAGCCGTTCGCGATGGCCGTTCCACGTTCGCTTCCCGAACGCGAGCGGCCCACCCGCGAGCACCGCGAACGAAACCTCCGGATGGACCTCGCGCACGCGCGGGTCCCGGACGCGGTCGACATCCAGAATCGCCGTCCGCAGCGCCCAGCCTTGTGCCGAGGTGCTCGGAGCGATCGCCCGCGCGTCTTTGTACGTCCGCACCTCCAGCGCGACCCGTGACGGCGTGAAGAAGATGCTCGAGCGTCTCGCCCCGACGGCGGCACGCGCCTCGAGATCGGCCCGCCGCCTCGCACCCGGTTCGGGCAGGCCGATCGGAATGTCGACGCCGACCACGACCGCGTCGGCGAACCGCTCCAGCAGCGCGGGGAAGCGCCGCTCCAGGACGGCGTCCGCGAACCGGCCTTGCTCGAGCGCGACCGCAATCCAGCCGCCGCGCGCTGCGTCAACGCCGAGCGTTAGCACCTGGACGGATACGGACCCAGATCAGGTCGCCGTTCGCAAGCAGGAAGCTGAATGCCAGCAGCGGCAGAGCCGGCAGACCGCCGCGCCAGGCCGCGGCGAGGGCGAGCGTCCCCCCGAACGACAGCGTCATCAGCAGCCACGTCAGTCCCGGCCGCAGCGCAAACCGCGCGGCCGCGGCGAGGAACAGCGCGAAGAAGAGGAGATCCGGTAGGCCGAGATTGGCCTCGCCGCTTCCTCCGGGAATCGGAAAGGCAAACGAGAACGTCGTGAACACCTGCTCGTGCTCCTTCACGATCACATTGGTGGGCCCCTGCGGGGCGAACACCGAGTACGCATCGACCCAGGGGATGATCAGCGCGACGAGCACGACCCAGCTGAGGGTCTCGAAGTAGCCGAGGAACCAGAAGCCGACCGCGGTGACCCCGAAGAGCTTGCAGAAGTTCTCGGGCGTGCTCCAACCGACGAGGTGGAACAGGAGCGCCAGCAGTGCGAGCGAGACCGCCGCCGCGATCGTCCAACGCCGCGCCCGGAGCGGCAGCACCAGCCAGACGAGCGCGAAGGAGGCCGGGATCAGCACCGTCGCGACGAACGCGATGTCCCACCACGTCGACGCCTCCCACAGCCGATCGTGGAGCGCGTAGTAGAGAGCGAGCGCCGCGCAGAGAGCTAGTAGGGCGGCAACTCGGCCCACCACTGACCGAGCGGCTTGAAGGCGTTCCAAAACTGGGTCTTGGCCGGAGCCTCGTCGAGCGATGCATCGATGTCGGGCACGACCAGGGCCTGCACGGT
>DASWEF010000064.1:0-4407 GCA_036394855.1 Gaiellaceae bacterium
GCCGCCCTCGCTGGTAGCGCTCGATCCGGTACGGGCCCGTGCCCGGAACGGGACGCACACCGGGCAACGGTGTGCCGCTAGGAACGACGAATGCCAACGGCAGCGCAAGCTTGTAGAGGAACTCGGGGTCGGGCTCGCGGAGTCGGAACGTGACGGTCCGCGCCACGTCGTCCGCGACCACGCCGCCCGAGAGATCGCATCGGCCGGGTCTCCGTGCACACGCCCGACCGCCCATGATGCCCGCGTAGAAGCCGAGCCCATCGGAAGAAGCTCTGAAGACCCGCTCCATCGTGAACCGGACGTCGGAGGCCTTGACGAGGCGCCCGTTCGAGAAGCGCAGGCCCTGGCGAAGCTGGAAGGTGTAGGTCCGGCCGCCGTCGGTCGGCACCGGTAGCGCCGTTGCAAGGTCGGGGACGAGCGTGTTGCCCTCCACGCCGCCGACGCGCTTGAAGCCGATGAGCCCGTCGCTGGTGACGCTCAGGAGGCTCCACGAGAGCACGTCGTAGGAGCGCGCCGGATCCGGCAGATCGAACTCACGGAGCTCACCCGTGAGCAGACGCAGGGTGCCGCCGCGGTGGGCGGCGTCGCCCGCTTGCACGGCGACCCAGAGCGATCCATCGGCATACACGAGCCCCTTCGGTCGGCCGCCGAGCGATCGGGGCGTCGCGTCGCCCGAGCGCGGGTCGATGCGGACCAGCGTTCCCGCAACCTCGTCCGTCACCCAGACGGCATCGCCGGCGACGGTGATGCCGTTGGGGGCAATGCCGACCGGAACGATGTCGACCACGACGGCCCGCTCCGCGTCGATGCGGGAGACGGTGCCGTCGAGGTTGTTCGCGACCCACACCGCACCGAAGCCGTACGCGACCGCTGTCGGACCGCTGCCGACGCCCACGCGAGCCGTCACAGCCTTCGTACGCGGGTCGAGGCGCACGACGGCGTTGCCCACCGGATCGCTCAGCCAGACGGCCCCGCCGCCCAATGCGATGCCGCGGGCAGGAACCTCAACCGGGATCGGCTCTTCGACGTGCCCGGTCGCCGGGTCGAGCTTCGACACCGTGCGGTCGTCCGCATTCGCCACCCAGATCGCGCCCTCGCCGAAGGCGATTGCGGTTGGGCTGTTCCCGACGGGGATCGTCTGCACGACCTCGTTCGTCTTCGTGTCAATGCGTGAGACCTCGGCGGCAAGGCCATTCGCGACCCAGACCGCACCGAGGCCGAACGCCATCCCGCTCGGCCCGTCTCCAACCCTCACGGTTTGCCGGACGCTGGCGGTGCCTGGGTCGATTCGCTTGACGGTCTGGTCGGCGGTGTTCGTTACCCAGACTGCACCGCCCCCGGCGGCGACAGACGTCGGGCTCGTGCCGACCGGAATGTCAGCCACCAGCCGAGTCGTCTCCGGATCGATCACCACAACCGAGTTCGGTGCGGCGGTGCGCTGCTCGGCAGTGCCCCCGCCGGTAAACGCGACGACAGAGGCTGCGAGCCCTAACGCGAGCAGAAGCCCCGCGCCGATCGCGACCGGCAGGCGTCGCCGCCGCCGGATTCTGGGCGACGCTGTCTCAGGTCCGCCCGCTCTCGCCGGCTCCAGCACGACTTCCGAGAGACCGGTCTCGGGAAGTGCAGCTCGGTCCTCCGACGTCGGTGCGCGAAGAAGGTCTCGGTAGATCGACTCCGTCTCGGGCGACGGGTACGCACCGAGCTCATCCGCGAGCAACCGACGGCAGCGTTCGTACACGCGAAGCGCCTCGGCCGGGTTGCCGACGGCGGCGTGGGCCTGCATCAGCCGGCGGTAACCGCCCTCCCGGAAAGGCTCCAGCTCCGTGACTTCCTCCGCGTGCCGGACCGCCTCCGCGAAGTCGCCCGCGCCGAACGATGCGTCGCGCAGGCACTCGAGCGCGCGCACGAGTACGTCGCGGAGGTCGCGTCGTTTCTCTTCGACCCACGGTCCGTCCTCGCCGGGCAGAAAGCTTCGCCGAGCAAGCGCCGCCGCGACCGAGCCCTGCGAGCGAGCCTCATCGAATTCGCGCGCAGCGAGTGCCGCTTCGGCTCGCTCCACAGCCTCCACGCCGGCGTCGACGTCGATCCAGGCCCCGGCGGGCAACGTGAGCTTGTAGCAGCCGAACGCGCTCGTCAGGGCGGTGGAGCCAGCGATGCCGCACTCCTCGAGCAGCGCGCGCAGCTTCGTCATCAACACGCGGAGCGCCTTCTCCCACGTCGCCGGAAGCTCGTCGCGCCAGAGCAGCTCTGCCAGCTCGTCACGAGGAACGGCGCGCCCGTTCTGCGCTGCCAGGTAGGCGAACAGGATCCGGCCCTGCCGGCCCGGGAAGCGCTGCTCGTCCAGGCTTGTGCCGTTCGCCTCGACGGCGAGACGTTCCGTCAGCGAGATCCGAACCTCCAGGGCCTCTCCTTCCGAGGCCCTAGCGGTGCGCTAGCGAGCCTCTAACCGCACATCCCCAGTATCGGCCTGGAGATGTTCGCTGGCAAGACAGTCCGCTGCGACTGCGGCTACGAGGTTCGGGAATCCGACGAAGCGGCCTGCGTCGACGCGGTGCGGCGGCACGCCTTCGAGGCGCACGGAATGGACCTGTCAGTCGAGCTTGCGCTCGACGTCGTCCGGCGGCCAGCGCTCGTGACGAGAAACGAACACACCCAACCACAGGGAAGGGAGAAGCGATGAAGGGACGCCGTATGAAAATCGTCGTGGGGATCGTCGTCGGCCTGTTCGCGATTGCGGGCGCAGCGCTGGCGACGCCGGGAGTCGGCATTCTCGGGATCGTCCAGGCCCGCGGGACGAACGCCGACGAGCTCAACGTCCACAGCGCGGAAGGCATCAAGCTCAAGACGCAGGGTCCGGTGGACTTTGTCACGCAGCAGATCACGATCGCGCCGGGCGGTACCACCGGCTGGCACAGCCATCCCGGGCCGGTGCTCGTGACCGTGAAGTCGGGTGCTCTCACACTCGTCTACGCCGACGACCCGACCTGTGCCGGGCGGACATACACCGCCGGCCAGAGCTTCGTCGACCGCGGCGACGAGACGGTGCACACGGCACTCAACCTGGGGACGGAACCGGTCGAACTCTGGGGCACATACATCGTCCCGGGCCCGGCCGGCGCGGCCTTCCGACTCGACGCGGCCGATCCGGGCTGCGACTTCTAGGCGGTCAGGCCTGCCGACGAGCTTGCTCGCGGCGGGCCTGACGCTTGACTTCTCGAGCACGCGGCGGGCACGCCGGACATCTACCGAAGCGATAGTCACGGAAAGGGAGGAAACGATGAACGGTGCAAGCACGGAAAGAGGGCATGGAATGCGACGACGACTCGCTGTTCTAATGCTCGCGAGCCTCAGCGCGCTCGGCGCTCTGGCGCCGTCGGCGTCCGGTGCCGCGAACCCCGCGCACGCAAACTGCTTTGCTCTCTTCGTGAGCAACGCCGAGCCCGGCGGCGTCGGCTCCTCGGCGTCATCCAACGCCCAGGATCCTGAGGCCCGTCCCCTCGGGCTCAACGTCGTTAGCTTCACCGCACATCTGAGCGAGCCTGACTGCGGCGAGTAACACGCCAGGCCCGGAATAGCGGGCAGGATGCGAGCGGGGGAGCGAACCTCCTCGCGAGGCCGCTGTCGCAGCGGCCCACGAATGACTCTGGTCACCCTCACAAAGGAGGAAGCATCATGCGGAGACGTGTTGTGGCTTTCGTAATCGCGACGAGTCTGCTCGGCCTAGCGGCTGGGCCCTCCGCCGCGGGAGGCCCCTCGTGCGTCGGCCAGTTTGTATCGACGAACGCGCAGCAGGACGGGGCGGCGTTCGGAGCCGACATCAGCTTCGCGGCGCAATTTGCGAGTCAGCCGAACTTCGGCGCAGGCGTCGTCGCTCCCTTCGCACATGAGCCTCGTGACGCCTGTTAGCGACAGACGCAGCTGATTCCCCGAACGTGGAGCACTTATGGAGCTCAGCGGTCGCAACCCGTGCCAACCGGTAGCAGATGCGAAGGCGGCAAAGACGGCCCGACTCCGCGAAAACCGTTGCCGCGGGTTGCGACCGGTTGCCGTGGAAATCCCATGGTAAGGAGGGGGTCTCCGGTTCGAGTCCGGAAGAGGGCTCTGCAAAAAGCCCGCTCAGCGGGCTTTTCTATTCTGATCGACTTGCAGAGTCTGCTTCATGCGGTAGGGATGGAGCCCGTTATGGATCCTTCAGACGAAAAACTTCCCCGGATCGTGCCTAGGGTCGGCGTACGTGGGAGGGCAACCGTGATCGATGGCTTCGGGGCGCAGTTCGTAGTTGCTGTAGATCTGGCATAGCCCGTACTTGGCGCCGTGAATGACTGGCGATGCGGTCGACCATGGCGTCGGCGGCCGCGAGACCCGCCGCGATCTGGTTGTGGCCAGGCTGGCCCAACACGACCCCGG
>DASWEF010000065.1:0-2461 GCA_036394855.1 Gaiellaceae bacterium
CGGTAACGACGAGTCGGGCCGCCGTCGGTCCGAGCGCGCGTCGCAGCGTGTCTTCGGATCGGGGGGTCAAGCCGCCAGTTGATCAGGCTTCGGAGCGGCCGAGGGCGAGCGCTTCCTCGAGCGTCAGTTCGCTGCCGGTTCGGAACGCGGAGTCAAATGCGTTCTCGGAGATGAGCGCATGTGCCGCCGCGCGGGCTTCGCGGCTGATTCGCGCTTCAAACGGGTCGAGCGAGTCGCCGACGGCGGCACGGGCGGCATCGGCGGCAGCGAAGAGTCGCGCCGCCTTTTCGCCGTCGCCGCGCAGTGCCGCGACAGCGGCGAATACTTCGACACAGTCGTGGAGCGCCTGCTTCTGCCCCAGCGGCGCAACGAGGTCTGCCGCTCTTGCCGCGGCGGCGGCGGCGGCGTCGGGGTCGCTTCGCTGAACGTGCGCGTATGCGACATTGAGGAGCATGATCGCGTAAGCCCACGCTCCGCCCGCGTCGCGTGTCGCGCGCACGGCTGCTTCGCAGAGGTCGAGCGCGGCCTCATCCTCGTCGAGGAGCGCGATGTACGCGAGGTTCGAAGCCACGATCGCGATCCCGCGCGCATCGCCGACCCGGTGGAAGATCGGCTCCGCCGCCGCGTAGTCGGCCTTCGCCGCGGCGACGTCACCCCGCGCCACCGCGACATTCGCCCTCGTCAGAAGCGACTGCGCGAGGCCGCCGTCATCGCCGAGCTTCTCGTACAGCGCAACCGAGTCCGCGACCGCGTCGGCGGCTGCAGCGAAATCCCGCTGGCGGTAGGCGATGATTGCGAGAACCCGCAACGCATGCGCGCGCGCGAGCATGGCCCCGCCGCCTGCGACTGCATGCTGGAGGCGGCGCCGTCCCTCGGGCAGATGCCAGTGGGCGTGCCAGAAGCGCGCGAGCGCCTCGGCCAGCGCGAGCTCGTGCTCGGCGTCAGCGGTCGCCTCGTACCACGACAGCGCGGCCCGAAAGTTGTCGTGCTCAAGCTCGAATCGGTCGAGCCACTCCTTCGTCTCAGCATCGATTTCGTCCCGATGCAGTGCCGCAAACTCCAGATAGTGGGCGGCGTGGGCGGCTCGCACCGTTCGTGCCTGCTCCGTCGACTCGAGCCGGCTACGGGCGAACTCGCGGATGGTGGCCAGCATGAAGAACCGGCCTCCCGCCGCGCGACGGAGCAGGCTCTTGTCGACCAGCGACGCGAGCAGGTCGATGTCGGCGCCCGCCACGGCCTCGGCGGCATCGAGCGCGAAGGTCGCGGGAAAGACGCTGAGCGCGGCGAGCGCAGCCTGTGCGCGCTCGTCCAGCAGCTGGTAACTCCACTCGATCGTCGCGCGCAACGTCCGCTGTCGCTCCGGCAGATCGCGGTCGCCGCCGCTCAGCAGGTCGAGGTTGCGCTCGAGCCGCTCGCGAATCTGCCCGACCGTCAGCACCTTGATTCGCGCCGCCGCCAGCTCGATCGCGAGCGGGAGACCGTCAAGCGAGCGCGCCAGGTCGGACACCTCGTCCGAGAGCTCCACGCGTGGCTCGAAGCGCCGCGCCCGCTCGACGAACAGCGCCGCGGCGTCGGCGACCGACAGCGTCGGCACCTCGTACTCACGCTCCGCCGACAGATGAAGACGCTCGCGACTCGTCACGAGCGCGCGGACCCCGGGCGCCTCCGCCAGCGCGGCGCCGACATCCACGGCGGCGTCGAGCAGGTGCTCGAAGTTATCCACAACAAGCAGAAGCCGCTTGTCGGCGAGGTGCGCCCGCAGGTCATGTGTTGCCCCGACGACGCTCGCGACCGTCGGCGCAACGAGCAGCGGATCCGCCAGCGGCGCCAGCGCGACGAACCACACGCCGTCGGGAAAATCGTCCGCAAGCTGCGCCGCGGCGTGCAACGCGAGCCGGGTCTTTCCGCTACCACCCGCACCGGTCAGCGTCAGCAACCGCGTGCCGCGGCGGATCGATGCCGTCACCTCCGCCAGTTCGCGCTCACGCCCAACCAGCGGCGTCGACTGCACGGGAAGGTTCGTCTGGTAGAGACTGCTCAGACGCGGGAACTCACGCTCGCCGAGCTGGAAAAGCCGCTCCGGCGCCGACAGATCCTTCAGCCTGTGCTCGCCCAGATCGCGCAACCCATCCCGCCCAACCAACGCAGCGCTCGCAGCCGACACAAGCACCTGACCGCCATGCCCGGCCGCCGCGATGCGTGCCGCCCGATGCACGTCCGCGCCCACATATCCCTCCCCCGTCACCAGCGGCGCGCCGGTGTGCAGACCCATCCGAACGCGGATCGAGCCCGACGCAAGGGCCGCCTGCGCCTCCGCCGCAGCCGCGACCGCCCCCGGCGCCGTCGGGAACGCGACGAAGAACGAATCGCCCTGCGTATCCACCTCCACACCCCCATGACGCCGGAACGCCTCCCTCAGCACCCGCCGATGCTCGCCGAGGGCATTCGCATAACCCTCCGG
>DASWEF010000066.1:0-24347 GCA_036394855.1 Gaiellaceae bacterium
TTCACGAGGAGGCTAACCGCGCGCGCTCACGAGATTGCCGAAGAACCGCCAGTGGGTTCCGCGATAGCGCGCGAGCTTCACCTTGTCCAGGGGGTAGTAGTCGCTGGGCGAGGTCTTGATCCGGACGCCGGGCAGGAGGAATGGATTCATCTCGTCGAGGTGCGTCGCCGCCCGCAGCACGCTCTCCCGCGTCGGATTGCGGCCTGCCTTTCGAAGCGTGTCCACCATCGTGTAGGCGACCGCCATCCCGTAGTAGTTGAAGACGTCGTCCGGCTTCGCGCTCGGCAGGAAACGCGCGAGCACCGACTTGTAGAGGCGGACCGTCTTGTCCCTCGCCCACAGCTTCGAGGTCGGATCCTTGACGAACGCGATCGAGATGGAACCGTCGACCTCCTTCTGGCTGGTGGCGAAGCGGGAGATCTTCATGATGTCCGGCGAGATCGACACCGAGGTGACGTACACGTGCGGGTGCCAGCCGAGCCGGAACGCGCCGACGTAGCCGAAGATCGCGAACTGCGGCGTTGCGAACAGCATCAGGGTGTCGGCTCGCGAGCTCTTGAGCCGCGCCATCTGCGAGCTGATGTCGGTGTCCGCGATCTCGTACGCCTGGGTCGCGACGACCTTTCCCTTCGATCCGAGACCGCGGCGTAGCCCGTTGAGCATGTCCTTCCCGAAGTCGGAGTTCTCGTACAGGACGGCGATCCGCGCCTTGGGAGCGTACGCTGCGATGTAGCGGCCGTAGATCGCTCCTTCCCCGGCGAAGCTCGGGAGGTACCCCATCGACCAGGGGTACTTCCTGTGCTCGGTCGCGAGCTTCGACACGCCGCTGCCGACGAAGAGCTGCGGAACCTTGCGGTCGTTCAGGTAGGACCGGATCGCCAGCGCGTGCTCCGTGCCGATGCTGTTGAAGATGGCCAGGACGTTGTCCTGCTCGACGAGCTGCCGGGTCAGCAGGATCGTCTGCGAGACCTTGAACTCGTCGTCCAGATACTTGTAGACGATCTTCCGCCCGTAGACGCCGCCCTTGGAGTTGACGTACTTGAAGTACGCGTCGGCGCCCTTCCCCACTGACGCGTACGCCGCGGCGGGCCCGCTGATCGGAATCGTGCCGCCGAGGGTGATTGTCGTTGCGGTCACGCCCGGCGTCGCCGTGGGCGTGCCGAGTGCAAGCGCGGCGGCCGCAGCGCCGAGATGCGAGATCACCGTGAGATCGTCTTCGCCAGGACCGGCATCGTCAAGGTGATGGAGCCGATCTTGAGGCGTGAATCAGCCGGCACCGGCTTGAGATAGAGCAGGTTCGCAATGTTCTGCACCCTTGAGGTGCCGCCGAAATAGAGGCGCAGGCGCGCCGCACGCCTGATCAGGTTCGCGTCGGAGATCAGCCGGAACCTGATGCCCCTCGGCTTGCGGCCGAGCGGCGTCAGCGTTCCACCCTCGGTCAGGACCGTCTCCTTGCCGCGTGCGTCGACGGCGGTCAGGACGGCGACGAGGTGGGGCCATTCCGACTGCGTCGACGCGATGACGGTGACCGTCGGCGCGCCGAACTGCTCCACCGTTCGCTTCAGCGGCCGAAAGGTGTGGACGATCCTGCCGCGTGCGCCGGTCGTGCGTGGACCGCTCGACACGAACGTGAAGCGCTTCACCTTCGGCGGCGCCGCAAAGCTCGCCGCGTGCCCTCGCCAGGGATCCGCCGCCACCTGCACCGGCTTCTCCTTGTCGACGCCGTTGGGCTCGCCCTTCAGGAACCGGTCGTACCATCGCAGCGAGAGGTCGAGCACGTGCGCGAGATCCGGGCCGGGGAAGCTCGAGGGAGGGTGGCCGAAGTCGCCGACGTACAGGCGCTTCGGCCCCGCGAGCCGGCGATATGCGTCCACCGCCTGGTCGATGTCGAAGGCGAAGTCGCGCCGCCCCTGGAAGAGGAAGCTCGGCGTCGTCACCGCCGACATCAGGCGCAGGCTCGACCGTGTCCCGAGCAGCTCGCGCACGGCCGGGAGGTTCTCGCTGCTGATCAGCTGGGGAACGAACGGTCGCAGCTCGGGCTGGATCCGCTCGGCGGGGACGCTCTGCGCGAACTGGTAGATGGCGCCGGCCTTGCCGAGGTTCTGTGGAAAGAGCGCGCGGTAGAGATCGCTCCACGTCTCGAACGTCTCCAGCGCCTTGAACGGCACGCCGGCGACAACGGAGTTCCACGCTGCGCCGCCGCCGAGCGAGATTCCCCAGGCGCCGATCTGGGTGTCGCTCACCTCGGGCCGCGCCGTGAGCCATTGCCGCTCGCTGCGAATGTCCGCGACCTCCCGTGGCCCGTCTAGGGAGACGTAGCCGCCTGACGTGCCGTGTCCCCGTGCGTCGGGGATGAAGACGGCGTAACCCTTCGCGACGTACGCCGGCGCCAGCGGGAGCAGGCTCTTGTGGCTGCCGCCGAGGCCGTGGAACATCATGATCGCCGGCCAGCCCCCGGACGGCACCGCGCCGTCGGGCTCGACCAGCGCCGCGTCGATGCGGACGCCGTCGTCCATCGTCAGCGACACCTCAGCGGCCCGCGCGAGCCCCGGGACGGCGAGAGCGACGCCCAGCGCGCAGGCGAGCAGGAGGAACCGTCGCACGAGGTGCACAGCGTAACCCGGCGGTACGATCGGCTGGTGGATTCGCGGCCGGTTGGCGTCTTCGACTCGGGTGTGGGCGGGCTGACCGTCCTCCACGAGTGTCTCGTGACCATGCCGCACGAGGACTTCGTCTATCTCGGCGACCACGCGCGCCTTCCGTACGGGCCACGACCGCTCGACGAGGTGCGGCGGTTCGCACGCGAGATCGGTGCCTATCTGCAGGATCAGGGCGTCAAGCTCGTCGTCAACGCGTGCAATACCGCGACCTCCGCCGCTCTGCCGCAGCTCCAGGAGGAGCTCGCCGTTCCCGTCGTCGGCGTGATCACGCCGGAGGCGCACGCCGCGGTGCAGGCGACGCGCAACCGGCGGATCGGACTGCTGGCGACCGAGGGTACGGTCGAGGCCGGCCGCTACCGGGAGCTCGTGCACGCGCTCGACGCGGGTGTGGAGCTCTTCCAGGTCGCGTGTCCGCGGCTGGTGCCCTTGATCGAGAGCGACGATCCTTTCGCCGGCGAGACGACCGAAGCGGTGCGCGAGTACGCCGTGCCGCTAAAGGAGGCCGGCGTGGACACGATCATCCTCGGTTGTACGCATTACCCGTTGATCCGTCCGATCTTCCAGCGCGTGTTCGGCCGTGACGTCACGCTCGTCTTCTCCGCGGAAGAGACGGCACGCGAGGTTGCGCAGACGCTCGCGCGCAAGGGATACGAGAACGATCCGGAGCGCGAGGGGTCGTACCGCTTCCTGACGACCGGCGATCCGGAGGCGTTCCGGGAGATGGGCGCGCGGTTCCTGCAGTTGCCGATCGCGGAGGTCGAGCGCGTGGAGCTTGCCGCGCTCGCAGCTGCTTGAGCCGCGCCGACGGCCGCCGCCCGGACGAGCTTCGTCCGCTCGAGCTCCTCCCGGATTACCTCGAGCAGCCGCACGGCTCGGTCCTCTTCAGCCAGGGCAAGACGAAGGTGCTCTGCACCGCCTCGATCCAGGAAGGTGTGCCGCGCTGGCTCTACGGGAAGGGTCGCGGCTGGCTCACAGCCGAGTACTCGCTGCTCCCGGCGTCGACCGGAGAGCGCACCGATCGGGAGGCGTCGCGCGGCAAGCAAGGCGGCCGGACGATCGAGATCCAGCGGCTGATCGGACGCTCGATTCGTTCCGTCACCGACTTCGAGGCGCTCGGCGAGCGGACGCTGTGGGTGGACTGCGACGTCCTCCAGGCAGACGGCGGCACGCGCTGCGCGGCGATCTCCGGCGCCTACGTCGCGGCGCGGCGCGCCCTCGACCGCTTCGGGCTCTCACGCGCGTTGGCGGGGTCCGTTGCGGCCGTGTCGGTCGGGATCGTCGACGGCGAACCGCTGCTCGATCTCGACTACTCCGAGGATTCGGAGGCGGAGGTCGACATGAACGTCGTGATGACCGGCGAGGGCGCCTTCGTCGAAGTGCAGGCGACTGCCGAGCGGACGCCGTTCAGCCGTCCGCGGCTGGACGACCTGCTCGAGCTCGCGGCGGGCGGGATCGACGAGCTCGCCGCCGCGCAGGAAGAAGCCGTTGCTGCAGCTCGCGTCTAGCACTCTCCCGACGCTGAACTGGGACGAGTCGCTGCTGCGGCTCGCGCTCGCCGCCGCGCTCGGCGGCTTGATCGGCGTCGAGCGCGAGCTGCGCGAGCGGGAGGCCGGCCTGCGCACCCATCTGCTGGTCGCGCTCGGGTCCGCGCTCTTCACCATCGTCGGCGCGTACGGCTTCCACGCGTTCCTCGCCTCCGGACAGTCCGTCGTGCGGGCCGATCCGACGCGGATCGCCGCGCAGATCGTCACCGGCATCGGTTTTCTCGGCGCCGGCGCCATCATCCGGCAGGGCCTCTCCGTGCGCGGCCTCACGACGGCCGCGACGTTGTGGGTCGTGGCGGCGGTCGGTCTCGCCGCAGGCGCGGGGTACTACAGCGCCGCGGTGAGCACGACGGCACTGGTCCTGATCGCGCTCTATCCCTTGCGGATCGTCGCGTACCGGATCTTGCGCCGCTTCCGTCCGGAAGACGGCCGCCTGCTCATCGAACTGCCAATCGGACAGCCGCCGGGATCGGTCATCGACGAGATCGAGCGAACCGGAGCGCGGATCGGCTCGATCGAGGTGAGCCAGGAAGGCGATCGCCGCCGGCTGGAGCTCGATCTCGCCCTTCCGCGCGACACGGCCGCGCCGCGTCTCGTCGCCCGGATCGCAGAGATCGAGCACGTCGCCGAGGTGCGGTGGACGGACTGAAAGCGAGGCTTGCCTCGCGGAACGAGCACAAGGCGCGTGAGCTGGAACGGCTTCTGCCCGGATGGAAGATCGAGTTGCTGGCCGCGGAGGACTACCCGCCGGAGGAGGGCAAGACCTATTACGAGAACGCCCGCAGGAAGGCACGTTTCGGGCGGACGCGCAGCGAGGCTGACGCCTGGGTCCTCGGCGAGGACTCGGGACTCGAGGTCGAAGGCCTCGGCGGCGCGCCCGGTGTCGAGTCGGCGCGCTCAGGGGGCGACGACCCGGTCGGATGGCTGCTGGGGCGCATGCAGGGGATCGAGGACCGACGCGCGCGCTACGTGTGCGAGCTCGTCGCCGTCTCGGCGGGCGGAGAGGAATTCCGCGGCACGGGCACGCTGGCCGGCCGGATTGCGACGCAAGCAAGGGGCAGCGAAGGTTTCGGCTTCGACCCGATCTTCATTCCCAGTGGAGAGGAGCGAACCGTTGCCGAGCTGGGGGACGACTGGAAGGCGCGTCACTCACATCGAGCGAGCGCGGCCAGGGCTCTTCGGGACATCTTGTCGGAGTTGTCGGACTAAGCTAGACTAAGTCCATGACGAAGACGGTCAATATGCACGAGGCGAAGACTCAGCTTTCGAAGCTCGTTCGGGAGGCCGCTGCGGGCGAAGAAATCGTGATCGCCAAGGCAGGGGACCCGGTCGCCAAGCTGGTTGCGTACCAGAAACCATCCGGCCCTCGGAAGCCTGGTGGGTGGGAGGGTCGCGTGTGGATCGCTCCCGACTTCGATGAGCTTCCTCCGGACATCGCCGAGGCTTTCGGCGCCGGCGACGACTGAGTGCGACTCCTCCTCGACACGCATGCCTTCGTGTGGTGGGTGGGGAACAATCCTGAACTCGGGCTCGAGGCCCGTCAGTCGATCGCTGCAGAAGATGCCTTCGTCGTGGTGAGCGCGGCGATCGTGTGGGAAATGGCGATCAAGCGGGCACTGGGGAAACTCGAGGCTCCCGAGGACGTCGACGAGCAGATCGAGCGGCATCGATTCGCGCAACTGCCTATCACCATCCCGCACGCCGTCCGCGCCGGCGGGCTGCCAACGCATCACCGCGATCCGTTCGACCGCATGCTCGTGGCCCAAGCGCAGCTCGAAGGGCTGACGATCGTCACGAGAGATCCGCACATTGGGCAGTACGACGTCGCCACGCTCGCCGCGTAACTCCTACGCCAATCCTGCCAGTTCCTCGACGAGCCGTTGCTCGCGCCGGCGGGAACGCCACCAGTTCAGCTCGGCGCCGAAGACGATCACGTTCGACATCACGTACAGCCAAACGAGCAGGATCGCCGGCGCGCCGAACGCGCGCAGTCCGGGATTGAGATCCGCGTAGCGCTGATACAGCGGCAGGATCTGGAACGTCCCTTCGAGGAAGATCGCGGCGAGGATCGCGCCCGGCAGAACTTCGCGCACCGTCAGGTCCTCGTTGGTCAACACGTAGTAACAGGACACGAGGAAGACGAAGACGCCGAGCAGCGAGACCGCGATCGAAAGCGCGTACGCGCTCGCGGAGCTCGACACGAAGCCGGGTGCGTACTCCTTCAGTGCCGAGAAGCCCAGCGACCCGGCGAGCAGCGCGACGAAGAGGGTCACCAGGGAACCGATCATCAGCAGGCTGGCCAGGCCCTTTCCGTGCAGGAACGAGCGGTTCGGGCGGCCGTAGACGATGTTGAAAGCCGACTCGAGGACGCTGAAGAGGGACAGTGACGTCCACAGCAGCGCGGCCCCGCCTACGAGCCCGAGCGCGGTCGCGTTGTCCTGGACCGTGTGGACGAGGTCGATGATCCGGTCGATCGGCGTTCCCGGGAGCGTGTGCTTGATCTCCTTGACGAGGAAGGACGACTCGTCGGCGCGTCCGGTGAGGCCGAGCAAGGAGAGAGACAGGAACGTGAGCGGGACGAAGGCGAGCAGGGCGAAGTACGCGATCATCGCGGCCAGGTGCGGGCCGCGATCGCCGAAGAACTTGCGCCAGAGGTCCCGTCTGCGCACCCGCATGCCGCGGCAGTATCTCTATCTATGCTTCGCCGGACGATGGACGCTCAGCAGGCACTGTCCGACCTGACCGAGATCTCCTCCCAGATCGAGGCTGCGGTCGTCTTCGACGACGAAGGCAAGGTGACGGGGTCGACGCTCGCGGACTCGGGCCGGGCGGACGCGCTGGCCAGGTCCGCGGGAGAGCTGCTGGCCGCGGCCGACGGGGTCAAGACCGGTGAGAGCCCGCTCACGCAGCTCGAGGTCGCCACGGGCGAGGGCAGCGTGTTCGTCGTGCGCGAAGGGAAGACGTGCATCGCCGCGACGACGGCCGGCGATCCGACCGTGGGGCTCGTCTTCTACGACCTCAAGTCGGCGCTGCGAAGTCTCAAGTCCGCACCTGCACGCAAGCCGGCTGCGCGGAAGAAGACGACCGCGGCTGCCGGCGCGAAGAAGAAGACCGCCGCGCGCAAGTCCGCCGCGCCGAGGAAGAAGAAGGATGCGTCGTAGCGCCGCCGCCATCCTCGGCGTCGTCGGGGGCATGCTCGCCGGCGCCGCCTTCATCCGGCGCCAGGCCGCGCACCGCGAGCGCGCCGACCTCTACTTCGAGGACGGCTCGATGCTGTCGCTGACGAACGGAACCCCGGGCGCCGAGCGGCTGCTTCCTCTGGCGCGCCAGATCATCAGCCAGGCCCGAGGGGCTTGACCGACGACGAGCTGAAGCTCGCGCTCCGCGAGCACGCCTACCTCGAGGGCGATTTCGTCCTCCGGTCGGGCAGACGCTCCAGGTACTACCTCGACAAGTATCGCTTCGAGACGCGGCCGGACCTCCTGGCGGCGCTCGGCGAGCGCATTGCGCAGGCAGTGGAGGAGTTCGAGCCGAAGGCGGTTCGGCTCGCTGGGCCCGAGCTCGGCGCCGTCGCGCTCGCTGCGGCGGGCTCGCTCGCCTCGAGGCTTCCCTTCCTGATCGTGCGCAAGGCGGCAAAGGACTACGGGACCTCCAATCGGGTCGAAGGGGCGTACGAAGAAGGGGATTGCGTGTGCCTCGTGGAGGACGTCGTCACGTCCGGCGGCGCGCTCCTCGGGGCCGTGGATGCGCTCCGCGAGGCCGGCCTGACCGTGCAGACGGCCGTCTGCGTGGTCGACCGGGAGGAGGGTGGAGCAGAGGCTCTGGCCGCCCATGCGGTGCGCCTCCGGCCCATTTTCCGTGCCAGCGAGATCGTCATTGAGCCAAAAACACCCGCAAAACCGCATGGTTGAGCCAGTCCGACGCGAGTGTTAGGGTCTTTGCCCGGTGGTCCGACCCGTCGACAGGAGGAGAAGGACTTGACGAAACAGGAGTTCGTAAACGAGGTCGCGTCGAAGGCCGGTCTCTCGAGTCGAGACGCGGCTCGAGCGGTTGACGCTTTCCTGGACGCGGTCACCGACACGCTTCGGGGCGGCGGAGAAGTCGCGTTCACCGGCTTCGGGAAGTTCACGACCCAGCACCGCAAGGAGCGCCAGGGCGTGAACCCGCGGAATCCGACCCAGAAGGTGACGATCCCCGCAGCCACGGTGCCGAAGTTCTCGGCGGGGAGCCAGCTCAAGGCGGCCGTCAAAGGCGGCTAGCGCCCGAGCTTCTCCTCCAGCATGCGAGGGCCCTCCGGGGCCCTCGCTCTCACTTGGTCTGCTTCTTCGGCGTGCGCGGTCCGGCGTAGTCGGGATTAACGGAGCGCGGGCGAAGCCCGCACTCCTCTCAAGCGGCACCGCGAGCGGTGCCGCCGTCTTTCGAGGGAAGTACTCTCAGCGTGTGGCCGCCGTCGCGACGACGCACTTTGCGGACCGCCTCGCCGAGGCTGTCGAGCGCAAGCGCTCGCAGCTCGTCGTCGGGCTCGATCCGCGCCCGGACCTCCTTCCTGTCGAGCTGAAAGGGGAGGCGCATCTCGGTCGCTCGGAGGCCGCCGACGCGTGTGGGCGCTTCTGCCGCGGACTCGTCGATGCCGTCGCGCCGTACGTCGTGGGCGTGAAGCCCCAGGTTGCGTTCTTCGAGGCGCTTGGAGCGGACGGCCTGCGGGCGCTCGAGGACGTTTGCGCCTATGCACGGTCCGCCGGACTCCAGGTGATCGCCGACGCGAAGCGTGGCGACATCGGCTCTACGGCACGAGCGTATGCCGCCGCGTTCCTCGAGTCCACGAACGGCAAAGCTCCGCTCGCCGATGCGCTCACCGTGAACCCGTATCTCGGGCGCGATTCGCTGGATCCCTTTCTCGCCGCCTGCCGTCGCGACGGCGCCGGGATCTTCTGCGTCGTCAAGACGTCGAACGCGGGCGGCGCCGAGGTGCAGGATCTCGTTCTCTCGGACGGACGCCAGGTCTGGCACCAGGTCGCGGAGCTCGTCGCGGAGTGGGGCGCCGATCTCGTCGGTGAGCACGGGCTCTCGTCCGTCGGCGCCGTGATCGGGGCGACCCAGCCACGCGCGGTCGGCGAAGCGCGCAGGCTGCTGCCTCGGGCGATCCTGCTCCTTCCCGGGGTCGGCGCGCAGGGTGCGACGCCTGCGGACGTCGCCCGCGCGTTCACGAGTGGACCGGCGAGCGCCCTCGTGAACGTCGCCCGGAACGTGATCTACGCCTTCCGCGTGTCCGGAATGGACTGGCGGAGCGCGGCCGCCGCCGAGGCGTCCAAGTACTCCCGCGAAGTGTGGTCCGTCTCCGGCTGGTAATGAAACGTCCATGGATCCGAACAGGCGTCGGGAGCTGACGCGGTTCGGAGCGCCGGCCGCGTTCCTCGCCGCGGCGACGATCGCCGTTCTCCTCGTCAAGGCGGGCCTCAGCGGCGGCTCTGAGGCCTCGCCGACCGTAGGTGCCCTCCCCACGGCCCGGTCGACGGCGACACAGCCCCGGACGACGACGACGAAGCTCGTCCTGACCGGCACGACGGCTGCGACGACGACCCCCGGCGCTCAGTACTACGTGATCCAGAGCGGCGACACGCTTGGGTCGATCGCGCTCAAGTACGACACGACCGTCGAAGAGTTGATGGGCCTCAATCCGGACGTCGACCCGAACGCCCTGCATCCCGGTGACCGTATCCGTGTGAGCTAGGGTCTCCGCTCGTGAAGGCCAGGATGCTCGCCGCCGTCGCAGCGGCGCTCCTCTTTGCAACGCCTGCCCAAGCCGGTGCGCCGCCGGTCTCGGCGCGCGCGTTTCTCGTCACGAACCCGGCAACCGGGGAAGTGCTCGCGCAACACGGTGCTTGGGCGCGCGTCCCGATTGCGAGCATCACGAAGCTGATGACCGTCCTGGTCACGCTCGACCACGCGCGCTGGAACGACGTCGTGCGCGTTCGCTCGGCCGCGGCCGAGGTCGGTGAGTCGACCGTCAACCTCCGCGCCGGAGAGAAGATCACGGTCGGCGATCTCGTCAAGGCCGCGCTGATCCAGAGTGCGAACGATGCCGCGGATGCGCTTGCGGACGCTGTCGGTCACGGGGACCGGGAGGCCTTCGTCGCGATGATGAACTCGAAGGCCGAGGAGCTCGGTCTCGAGCGCACACACTTCACGCGGCCCGACGGCCTCGATGCGCGAGACCACTACTCGACGGCGCTCGACGTGACGACCCTCGCCGAGGCGGCGATGCGGATCCCCGAGGTCAGGTCCGTCGTGAGGATCAGGACCGACACGATCGCCGGCGGCCGTCGCCTGCACACGTGGAACGACCTGCTCGGCGTCTTCAAGGGTCTGTACGGCGTCAAGACCGGTCACACGGCCGCTGCGGGCTGGTGCGAAGTCGCCGCCGTGCGTCGCTACGGCGTCACCCTGTACACGACCGTGCTCGGCAGCCCCACGCGCTCCCAGCGGAACACCGACCTCGCCGCGCTGCTGCGGTGGGGAATCTCGCGTTACCGACGCGTGTGGGTCGTACAGCCGCGTCGTGTGTACCTGCACGCGAGCGTCGGCTACGGGAAGCAGGCGGTGCCGATCGTGGCCCTTCGCGGGCTGGCGCGGCCGGTGCGCGTCGACAGGCCGCTCGTCGAGCGCGTCGTCGCGCCGTCGGCGTTGGAGCTGCCCGTTGCGCGCGGACAGCGCGTCGGAGAGGTGCGCGTCTACTCCGGGAAGGAGCTCGTCGGGCGTCGCGCGCTCGTCGCCGCACGCTCGTCGTCCCGCCCGGGCTTCGGCGGCCGCCTCGGCTTCTATACCGGCCGCACGTTCAGCCACATCGGGGCCTGGTTCACGTGATCGTCACGGTCACGCTCAATGCCGCGATCGACCGGACGCTGACGGTCCCGAACTTTCAGCTCGGCCAGCGCCACCGCGCGAGCCAGGGCCTCACGCTCGCGGGCGGCAAGGGGATCAACGTCGCGCGCGCTCTCAAGCGGCTCGACGTTCCGGTCGTCACGACGGGACTTGCAGGCGGGCGCACCGGCACGCGCGTCGTCGAGGAGCTGACCTCCGAGGCGATTCTCAACGACTTCGTGCGAATCGGAGACGAGTCGCGCACGTCGACCGCCGTCGTCGATCCGACCGGTGGCACCTACACGGAGATCAACGAGTGGGGGCCGCAGGTCGCGCCCGAGGAGCTCGCGATGCTGCTCGACAAGATCAACTACCTGGCGCGTGGCGCGGACGTCGTCGTCTTTGCCGGCACGCTGCCGCGCGAGGTCGAGGAATCGTTCTACGCCGAGGCGATCCGCGATCTCAACCGCCGCAATGTCCGTTCGGTACTCGACTCGGAAGGGCCGCCGCTTCACCTCGGCGTCGAGGCCGAGCCGTTCCTCGTCACGCCGAACCAACGCGAGGCTGAGGGCATCGTCGGGCAGGAGTTTCGGGACGACGAGGACTTCATGATGGCGCTCGATCGCATCGCGGACATGGGCGCCCGCAACGTCCTCATCACCTCCGAGTCGACCTGCTTCGGCCTCTTTCGCGAAGACCGGCGCCGGCTGCTGTTCCGCGCCGCGGCGCCGGTGGTCGAACCGATCTCGGCGGTAGGCTCAGGGGACGTGCTCCTCGCGGCGTTCCTGGCCGCCCGTCTGGCCGAGAAGCCGCTCGACGAGTCGCTCCGCAACGCGGTGGCCGCTGGCACCGCCTCGACGCTCGAGGTCGGTGCCGGGCGTTTCGATCCACGGGAAGCCGGACGTCTCCAGGGCTCCGTGGACGTGCGCGAGCTCGAGCCGGTCACGGGCTGATGTCGGAGCGGCCTGCTAGCGTGAACCGATGGGAGTCGAGCTCCAACCACAGCAGGTAGAGCGCCTCCTCGAGCTGGACCGGAAGTTCGGCAGGGAGGGGCTGACATTCGACGACGTCCTGCTCGTACCGGCCGAGTCGCGCGTCCTCCCGAACGACGTCTCGACGGCGACGCAGCTGACGCGCGGGATCGCGATCGAGCTCCCGATCGTCTCGGCGGCGATGGATACGGTGACCGAGGCCCGGCTGGCGATCGCCCTCGCGCGCGAAGGCGGAATCGGCGTCCTGCACCGCAACCTCTCCATCGATGCGCAGGTCGCCGAGGTGGACAAGGTGAAGCGCTCGGAGTCCGGCATGATCGTCGAGCCGGTCACGCTGCCGCCCGATGCGCTCGTCTCGGACGCGCTCGAGCTGATGGCGACGTATCACATCTCCGGCGTGCCGATCACGGACGAGGAGGGCATCCTCGTCGGGATCCTGACGAATCGGGATCTGCGCTTCGCGCCCGACAGCTCACAGCCGGTCTCCACGCTCATGACGTCGCGCGACCTCGTGACGGCGCCGGCCGGCACGACCCTGGCGGAGGCCGAGGCGATCCTGCACCGCCACAAGATCGAGAAGCTTCCTGTCGTCGACGCGGAAGGTCGACTGCGCGGACTGATCACCGTCAAGGACATCCAGAAACGGATCGAGTTCCCGAAGTCGACGAAGGATTCGCGGGGACGGCTACGCGTGGGTGCCGCCGTCGGTGTCGGCCCGGACGCGTGGGAGCGCGCAGGTGCGCTCGTCGCCGCGGGCGTGGACGTCTTGGTCGTCGACACGGCGCACGGCCACTCGGCCGCAGTCCCGGAGATGGTGCAGCGCGTCAAATCCGGGTGGGACGTCGAGGTGATCGCAGGGAACGTGGCGACCGCGGAGGCGACCGAAGCGCTGATCGACGCCGGCGCCGACGCGGTGAAGACGGGAGTTGGACCCGGCGCTTCTTGTACAACCCGCGTCGTCGCAGGCGTCGGCGTCCCGCAGGTGACCGCGATTTACGACTGCGCGCGGGTTGCCGCACGGCATGACGTCCCCCTGATCGGCGACGGCGGCTTCACGTCGTCGGGGGACATCGCAAAGGCAATTGCTGCGGGCGCGGACTCGGTGATGACCGGCTCGATCCTGGCGGGTACCGACGAGGCTCCGGGAGAGGTCATCTTCCACCAGGGCGAGCGCTTCAAGGAGTACCGGGGCATGGGCTCGCTCGGTGCGATGCGTGCCCGCGGGTCGTCGCGCGACCGCTACTTCCAGGGCGACGTCGAGGACGTCGAGAAGCTCGTGCCGGAGGGGATCGAGGGGCGCGTTCCCTACAAGGGACCGCTCGCGGCCATCCTCCACCAGCTCGTCGGCGGCCTGCGTCAGGCGATGGGTTACTGCGGTGCGGCGACGATCGAGGAGATGAAGCAGGCGCAGTTCGTGCGCATCACCGCGGCGGGCCTGCGAGAGAGCCATCCGCACGACGTGACGATCACGAAAGAGGCTCCGAACTATCGGCGCTGAGATCCTGCCCCTGCCCGAGCGCGCACCGGAAGAGCGCCCGGTCCTGGTGCTGGATCTCGGAGGGCAGTACGCGCAGCTGATCGCCCGGCGCGTGCGTGAGTGCCGCGTCTACTCCGAGCTCGTCGGCCACGGCGTGACCGCCGAGCAGGTGCGTGCGCGCAATCCGCACGCGTTGATCCTGAGCGGCGGGCCCGCGTCCGTGTACGCACAGGGCGCGCCGCACGTGGATCCGGGCCTCTTCGAGCTGGGGATTCCGACGCTCGGGATCTGCTACGGAGCGCAGTTGATGGCGCTCGACCTCGGCGGCAAGGTCGAGCGGACCGGCGTCTCCGAGTTCGGGAAGACGGGGCTGACCGCAGTGGAGTCCGAGCTCTTCGCCGGGTTGCCCGACGAGCAGAGCGTGTGGATGTCGCACCGCGACACGGTCACCGCGCCCCCGGCGGGCGCGAGCATTGTTGCGATCTCGCCTTCGACGCCCGTTGCGGCCTTCGAGGAGCCGGAGCGCGGGTTGTACGGCGTGCAATTCCATCCGGAGGTCGTCCACACGCCGCACGGAACGGAGCTGCTGAAGAACTTCCTCTATAACGTCGCCGCCGCGCCGCCTGCCTGGACGCCGGCCGCCGTGATCGAAGAGCAGGTGGAACGGATCCGCGCGGACGTCGGTGGCGAGCGCGTGCTGTGTGCGCTCTCGGGCGGCGTCGACTCCGCCGTCGCGGCGCTGCTCGTGCACAAAGCGGTCGGCGACCAGCTCACGTGCGTGTTCGTCGACCACGGGCTGCTGCGCGAGAACGAGGCCGAGCAGGTGATCGAGACCTTCGGCGGCCACTTCCGCGTGCCGCTCGTACACGTCGACGCTCAACGCCGATTTCTCTCGCGCCTCGAGGGCATCGACGATCCGGAGGAGAAGCGCAAGATCGTCGGCGAGGAGTTCATCCGCGTCTTCGAGGAAGAAGCGGGGAAGCTCGGCGATACGCGCTTCCTCGTGCAGGGGACGCTCTACTCGGACGTGATCGAGTCGGGCGGGGCCGAGGACGGCGTCGCGGCGAAGATCAAGTCGCACCACAACGTCGGCGGGCTCCCGGCCGACATGCGCATGCAGCTCGTCGAGCCGCTGCGGCTGCTGTTCAAGGACGAGGTGCGACGTGTCGGCGAGGAGCTCGGGATGCCGGAGCGGATGGTGTGGCGTCAGCCGTTCCCGGGGCCGGGGCTCGCGATTCGAATCATCGGCGAGGTGACGGCCGAGCGGCTCGAGATCCTGCGAGCGGCGGACGCGATCCTGCAGGACGAGATCAGGCGCGCGGGCCTCTACCGCGAGCTCTGGCAGTCGTTCGCGGTGCTGCCGGCGATCCGCTCGGTCGGCGTGCAGGGCGACGAGCGCACCTACGCGTACCCGATCGTCATCCGCGCAGTGACCTCCGAAGACGCGATGACCGCCGATTGGGCGCGCCTCCCCTACGATCTCCTGGAAACGATCTCGAGCAGGATCATCAACGAGGTTCCCGGGGTCAACAGGGTCGCGCTCGACCTGAGCTCGAAACCGCCGGCCACGATCGAATGGGAATAGACCTCACCGGACGGTGAAACCAGACAGGCTTTCTGGCTCCTCGTCCGTGACCTCGACCGAAGCAACCTGAGCGCCGCGCGGGCCTTTGCGGCAGAAGTCGACCAATCGTTCCACCGCATCCTCTTCGCCCTCGAAGACCGCCTCGACCGCGCCGTCCCACCGGTTCGAGATCCAACCCGCGACGCCGTGCTGCTGCGCGAGGCGCCGCGCGCTGTCGCGGAAGAACACGCCCTGGACGTGGCCGTGGACGACGACGCGGCGACGGATCACGCGGCATATTCTCGCGCAGTGGAGTTCACCGAGGTCCTAAAACGGCGCCGGATGGTGCGGGCCTATGAACCGAAGGCGGTTCCACGGGAAGCGATCGAGCGCATCGTCGGCACGATCCGGCGCGCGCCGAGCGCCGGCTTCAGCCAGGGCCAGCGGCTCGTGGTCGTCACGAACGAGGACACGCGGCGACGAATAGCCGAGCTCCTCGGTCGTGACCGCGGCCCCGCGCTCGACCGGTGGCTGAAGGCGCCCGTCCTGATCGTCGTGGGCGTCCGCGAAGACGATTACCACGAGCGGTACCAGAAGCCCGACAAGCTGATCGACGGCCGTGAGATCGAGTGGCCGATCCCCTACTGGCACTTCGACGCCGGTGCCACCGCGATGCTGATCCTTCTGGCCGCAATCGCGGAGGGCTACGCATCCGGTCTCTTCGGAGTCTTCGCAGAGGCGATGCGGCCGTTCAAGGATCTGCTGGGGATTCCGGACGACGTAGCCGTTGCCTGCTGCATCACCATCGGCGTGCCGGCTGATGACTCGAACTGGGATGCGCTCTCGAGCCGCCTCACCCAAGCCCGCAAGGGCGTGGACGACATCGTCCACTGGGAGCGCTGGAGCTAGGGCGTCCGGATCCTGGATACCAGCTGCTGCTGGTGGTACCCCGGATTCTCCCCAGCGGCGTTGTAGGTCTCGACCGAAGCCGCGTAGGTGAAGCCGCCGCGGGCGTCCACGCCGAAGTAGTCGCCGATGAAGCTCGCCGGATTGCAGCTGCAATCGAAGCGCGGCGCGGAGAGCTGCGGGTCCCAGCTGTGCGCCGACAGGCGGACGTTGTGTCCAAGCGGCCGCAGATTCGCCCGGTAGAACTGAACCGCGGTATTGACGCAGTAATTCCTGCGGCCGTACGGCGACCGTGGGTCGAAGAGCAAGCCCGCCACCGCCACCTCGGGCGTGTTTCGCTCGGGACACGGAAGACGGCGGTCGTAGAAGGCGACGGCGACGCGCCCGTTCGGGGCCACTGCTATCCCCGGCTGGAACGCCTCGCCCTCGCCCCCGTTGTCGTTCACCTGCACCAGTCGCCGCCAGTGACGACCTCCGTCGAAGGAAGCCCGGATGAAGAGCGTCGCACCGTTCTCCTGCGCGTCTTCGTACACCGCGTAGAGCGGATAGAGACGTCCGATCTTCCGGGTCCCCACGGCGAAGGCTTCGCCGAAGGCACCGCGGAAGGTGGTATTTCGATACCGGTTGACATCGTGGCGCACGATCACCCGCCGTGCCCGCCAGGTGCGCCCGCCGTCCCGTGACGACGTGAACGACATGGTGAAGGGTGCGTTGAACCCCCGTGTGGTCGACGTCGCGAGCCAGACGGTCCCGTCCGGAGTCACGCGCGGGAACGAGCCGTTGTCGCCGACGCCGCGCACCTGTTCCATGACTCGACGCGGCCGTGACCAGCTCGTGTGCGTACCGTTCTGCCGCGCGTCCGCGTACGAGAGGTAAATCCGCAGCGAGCTGTCCGTGGTCCCGATCGCCCAGGAGACGTACACGCGTCCGAAGTGCCGGCTGTGACGATTCGTATCGATCGCCAGCCACTGCTTGTCGAAGACCGAGGCTCCGCCGAAGGGCGTCCTGGCAACGAGATCGAACGGCCCGCCGTGCGCGACGTTCCAGGCGGTGGGCGTCGCCGCCCCGTGTGGTCGAACCGCAATCCCGAGACCGGAACGCGGCAGCGACGGATTGACCCCCGGTGAGAGGAAGAAGTGCTCCCCGCTCGGGAGGTACGAGAACATGTACGGCAGCACGACCGCGTAGAAGTTTCCCCACGGGTCGAACGCGCCGACCGGGTCGGAATTGTCGGTCCACCCTTCGTATCCCGGGATGTGGCCCTGCTGCGGCCAGGTCAGCCCGCCGTCGAACGATTCGAAGAAGCCGGTGAGATGGTTGTAGCCCTCGCCGTTCACGAACCACTTGCTGACTCCGATCAGATGGCCTGGGTCCGTCGGATCGACGTGCAGGTCGGATTCCGAGAAATCCTTGACCCGCAGCGGCTGGTTGGCGACGTCCTGGCTCTGAAAGGGCCCAACGTCCTCGCCCGTGTCGGCTGCACCGGCGCAGGGCGTCGAGCCGCCGTCTGGATAGCCCTCGGAGGGAGAGAGGCTGCCCAGATACAGCACCTCGGGTGCGTAACAGCTCACCCGCTGGGTGGTCGCCGGGACGCTCGTCACGCCGCGCTGCGCATAGCTCGCGGCGAAGGCGGCGTCTGACTGAAAGCCTTGTGGCGGCGCAGCCTGTGCGCCGGAGGCGCAGACCGCGGCGCAGACCGCGGCGACCGCGGCGACGCGTCCTCTCACGGGCACGAGCATAGTGACGGCATGCAGGCGGAAAGGTTCGTTGCCCGGCTCGCAAAAGCCCGGATCGGGAGGACCTTCAACTTCTACCGAGAGGGCGCGGGCGCGGATCTCCGCCGGGCCAGGCTCCGCGACTACATCGAGGCGCGGGCCGGCGCGCCGCTCCTGCTGGTGGGAGAGGCGGCGGGCTATCGCGGCGCGCGGATCTCCGGCATCCCCTTCACCTCGGAGCGGCAGCTCACCGGCCGCGGCCCGGCTGAGGCAACCGCCACGATCGTCCAGCGCGTCCTCGCGGAGCTGGAGCTCGACGCCCTCTGCTGGAACGTCGTTCCCACCCATCCCGGGACGGCGAGCTCGAACCGGCGCCCGACCCGCGCCGAGATCGAGGCCTCCAGGCCCTTCCTCGAGGAACTCCTCTCCGGGCGGCGCATCGTGGCCGTCGGCCGGCTCGCCGCGGCGGTCACGGGGGCCTCGTACGTCCGCCATCCCTCCCATGGCGGTGCGGCCGGATTCCGGGCCGGGCTGCTACAGTCTTGCGCCGGCGGACGTCTTTGTCCGCCGTTTTGACGCATGAAGACCTACACAGCCAAACCGGGTGAGATCGCCCGCCACTGGTACGTCGTCGACGCCGAGGGTCAGACCCTCGGGCGACTGGCGACGCGCATCGCCGACACGCTGCGGGGAAAGGGGAAGCCCGAATACACGCCGCACGTCGACACGGGTGATTTCGTCGTGGTCGTCAACGCCGAGAAGATCCACGTAACCGGGGACAAGCTGGATCAGAAGCGCTACTACCGGCACTCCGGCTACCCGGGAGGTCTCCGCAGCCGGACGCTCCGCGACCAGCTCGAGCGCCGGCCGGAGGAGGTTCTGCGCACCGCCGTCAAGGGGATGCTGCCGAAGAACCGCCTCGCGCGGCAGCAGATCACGAAGCTGAAGATCTACGCCGGGCCCGACCATCCGCACGGCCCGCAGGCGCCGCAGCCGCTGAAGTGGGAGAACGCATGAGCCAGATCGCGCAATACCGGGGCACGGGCAAGCGGAAGACTTCCGTCGCGCGCGTCATCCTGCGGCCCGGCGACGGTACGACCTGGTTCAACGGCCGCACGATCGAGGACTATTTCCCGCGCCAGGCGCACCGCACGGTCGCGCTGGCGCCGCTGCAGATCGCCGGCGCCGAAGGGACGTACGACATTCGCGTGCGTGTCCACGGCGGCGGTCCGAGCGGCCAGGCCGGCGCCGTCCGCCATGGAATCGCGCGCGCGCTGGTCGAGGCCGATCCCGAGCTGCGCGTCCCCCTGAAGCGCGCCGGCTTCCTCACGCGCGACGCCCGCATCGTCGAGCGCAAGAAGGCCGGCCTGCACAAGGCGCGCAAGGCACCGCAGTTCAGCAAGCGGTAAGTGCCCCTTCCAGTAATGCCGCCGGCATGTATTGCTGGGAGGGGCACTAGAGTGCCCCGCCGGTACTTCGGCACGGACGGGGTCCGTGGCGTTGTCGGCGAGGACCTCACGCCGGAGCTGGTCGAGCGACTCGGCCGCGCGGCGACGGTGTGGTCCGGCCGCGGGCGGATCTTCGTCGGACGCGACACGCGCGCATCCGGGCCCGAGCTCGAGCAGGCGCTCGCGCGCGGGATTGCGTCTGCCGGCGGCAGCGCAGTCGTCGCCGGCGTCCTGCCGACACCCGCCGTGGCGCTGCTCACGCTCGACCTCGGCTGCGTCATCACCGCTTCGCACAATCCGCCGGAGTACAACGGCGTGAAGTTCTTCGATCGCGACGGCCAGAAGCTCTCCGACGCGCAGGAGGAGGAGATCGAGGCGCTGCTCGACCAGGCGCCGACCGGCGGGGGCGAGATCGACGAGGTCGGCGTTGCGACGGACAGCTATCTCGAGCACGTCGTCGAGCGCTTCGGCTCGGACCTCTCCGGGCTCAAGATCGGTGTCGACTGCGCCAACGGCGCCTACTCCGGTCTCGCGCCGACGGCGTTCACACAGCTCGGTGCGGAGGTGACCGCCATCGGCGACGATCCGGACGGAACGAACATCAACGTCGGCTGCGGTGCGACCGATCTGCGGGCCCTGCAGGAGACGGTCACGTCGCACGGCCTGGACCTCGGCGTGGCGTTCGACGGCGACGGCGACCGGATGCTGGCCGTCGATGCGAACGGCGACGTCGTGGACGGAGATCAGATCGTGGCCGTGCTTGCGCTGGATCGCCGCGTCGACATGGTCGCGGTCACGGTGATGGCGAACATGGGACTGCACCGGTTGCTGGCCGAGCACGGAATCCGTGTCGTCACGACCGACGTCGGCGACCGCTACGTGCTCGAAGCGCTCCGCCGAGAAGGCGGGAAGCTCGGTGGAGAGCAGTCCGGCCACCTCATGTGGCTCGACGGACACGTCACGGGCGACGGCCTCGTCGCCGCGCTCCTGCTCTGCGGCGCGCTACACGGTCGGCCGCTGTCCGAGGTCGCCGCCGTCATGCCGCGGTACCCGCAGGCGCGGGAGAACGTCCGGGTTGCGAACCGCAGGCTGACGCCGTCGATCGAGGCCGAGGTCGAGCGCGTCAATGCGGCGCTCGGCGACGCCGGCCGCGTCCTCGTCCGGCCTTCCGGCACAGAGCCGGTCGTCCGCGTCCTGGCTGAGGCCGAGGGCCTCCAGGAGGCGGAATCTCTCTGTGCTAGGATCGCGGGTCTCGTGCGACGAGAGCTCGGCTGACCGTCCCGACGCAGGGACGGACCCGTCAGCCGGGCTTTTGCCGTTTCGAGACGTTTGTTTCGGGCTAGACCGCGAATCTGCAGCGATTTCCATCCGCCTGTGCAACTGAGAGGAGCTTCGGGTGTGCGGGATCATCGGATACGTCGGTAGCAGGGCTGCGAAAGACCTGTTGCTGCAGGGCCTCCAGCGGCTGGAGTACCGCGGCTACGACTCCGCCGGGATCGCGTTGCGCGAGAACGGCGGCCTCGAGTACGTGCGCGCAGTGGGCAACCTACAGTTCCTGAAAGACGCCGCCGGGCCGAACGGCTCCACCTCGAACCACGGCCTCGGCCACACGCGCTGGGCCACGCACGGCGCCGTCAACGAGCGCAACGCACACCCGCTCACGGGCTGCGAGGACGGCCGGCTCGCCGTCGTGCTGAACGGTATCGTCGAGAACTTCCGCGAGCTACAGGGATCGCTCAGAGCCGACGGACACGAGTTCAGCTCCGAGACCGACGCCGAGGTGGTCGCGCACCTCGTCGAGCGCCACTACGCCGGCGACCTCACGGAAGCCGTGCGGGCGGCGTATCGCGAGCTCGAGGGTCATTTCGCCTTCGTCGTCATCCATCACGACCATCCGGACCTGCTCGTGGGTGCGCGCCGCCAGTGCCCGCTCGTGGTCGGGGTCGGTGACGGAGAGATGTTCCTGGCCTCGTCGATCGCCGCGTTCCTCGGCGAGACCCGCCGCGTGCAGCTGATCGACGAGGACGAAGTCGTCGCGATCACGCCGACAGGCGCGCGCTTCTTTTCTGACGAAGGTGAGGTCGAGCACAAGGACGTCGAGCCCATCGACTGGGACGACGAGGTCGCCGAGAAGGGCGGCTACGAGACGTTCATGCTGAAGGAGATCTACGAGCAGCCGGCCGCCGTCAGAGAAACGATCGGCGACCGCGCACGGCGCGGCAAGCTCGTGCTCGAGGGGATCGGGCTCAACGAGCTGGAGATCCAGAACCTACGCCGGATCGTGATCGTCGCGTGCGGCACCGCGTACCACGCAGGTGTTGTCGGGCGCTACATCATCGAGGAGTGGGCGCGCGTTCCGGTCGAGCCGGACATCGCGAGCGAATGGCGTTATCGCAATCCGGTCCTCTCGAAGGACACGCTCGTGATCGGGATCACGCAGTCCGGTGAGACGGCGGACACGATCGCGGCGATGCGGCTCGCCCGGAAATCGGGCGCACGAACGCTCGCGATCACCAACCTGCTGGGAACCCAGGTCACCCGCGAGGTCGATTCGGTTCTCTACACTCGCGCCGGCCTCGAGATCGGGGTCGCGGCGACGAAGACGTTCACCTCCCAGGTCGCGCTTCTCTCGCTGATCGCGCTCAAGCTCGCGCAGATCCGCCGCACGCTTCCGGAGCAGGAGATCGAGTTCATCCTCGAGGAGCTCTACGACCTCCCGGAGAAGATGGAGCGGTTCCTCGACGGCGACCATCCGATCGAGGAGATCGCCGCTCGCCACTACCAGAAGCCGTTCTTCCTCTACCTCGGCCGGCACATCGGCCTGCCCGTTGCCCTCGAGGGCGCGCTGAAGCTGAAGGAGATCTCCTACATTCCGACGGAGGCCTATTCCGCGGGCGAGATGAAGCACGGGCCGATCGCGCTTCTCGACTCGGACACTCCGGTCGTCTGCATTGCGACCGACCAGAGCGTCGTCTACGACAAGGTCGTCTCGAACATCCAGGAGGTCCGGGCCCGTGGCGCGCAGGTGATCGCGATCGCTACCGACGGGAACGAGGACATCCAGCACCACGCCGACGACGTCATCTACGTCCCGCGAACTCCCGCCTTCTTGCAGGCCGTCCTCGCGGTGCTGCCGTTGCAGCTGCTCGCATACCGCATCGCCCGGCTGCGCGGTCTGAACGTCGACCAGCCGCGGAACCTGGCCAAGACCGTCACCGTCGAGTAAGCGCTCCCAGGGAACGCTCGCCGCGCCGACGGCGTATGAGGAACGTGAGCCGTTTCCGCATCGGTGGCCTGGCCGGCTCGGGCGTGCTCGTGCTCGTCGCGCTCATGCCGGCGCCGGGGCCGCGACCCCTCGAGCTCGCCGCACCGCCGCAGACCGTCCAGCTCGGGGTGATGTCGAGCCAGGAGGGCACCTCGCTCGTACGTCTCGACCCGGTCTCGCTCGAGCGCTCCGGACGGCCGCTCCCCCTGAAGGGCTACGGCGGTGCCTGGACCTTCTCCCCCGACCGCCGCTTCCTCGCTCTCGCCGTCCGGCGGTGGCCCGAGGGGAACGACGACACGCTCCGTTTCTTCACGACCGCGGGTCCGCGACCGCTCAGGCGTGGCGTTTCGCTGGGCGGGGCCGCAGCAGCACTGGCATGGGTGCGCTCCGACCGGATCCTCGCGTACGTCGATCGCTGCTGCGGCGACCCAGGAGTGTCCGTCCTTGCGATCGACCCCGGCGCGCGCCGCGTCGTTGCCCGTACGCCGATCGACGGCTCCGTCCTGCAGCTCGCGCGCGGTCCGGATTCGTTCGTCCTGCTCGTCGCCGAGCCCAACCGCATCGGCCCGTCGCGGCTGGTCGTCGTCGATGCGCAGGGCTCGAGCCGCTCGGTGAAGCTCGACGGGACCTCCGCCGGAACGACGTGGCCCGACCAGCCTGCGACCGAGCCGATCGGTACACGTCTGATTCCTGGGCTCGCCGTCGACCCTGCCGGCAAGCGGGCGTTCGTGATCGCGCCCGACGGCGCTGCGGTCGAAGTCGACCTCGGCTCGCTCGCCGTTTCCTTCCACGGGCTGACCGAGCCGCGCTCGGTCCTCGACCGCGTGGCACGCTGGCTGACGCCGGTCGCCGAGGCCAAGGGCATCAACGGCCCCGCGCTCACCGCGCGCTGGCTCGGGAACGGTCTCGTCGCGGTTGCGGGGAGCGATGAGAGCGCGGTGCAGGAGAACGGGGAGCTTCGCGTCTCGGCGCGGCCGCGCGGGCTACACATCGTCGACACGGGCGACTGGAGCGTGCGTCTGCTCGACGCGGGCGCGGACGCTGTCACCGTCGCCGACGGCCTCCTCCTGGCGAGGGGCTCATCGAGCTCGGAGCGGCAGACCCAGTCCGGCATGGGCGTCGCGGTCTACGGCCCCGACCGCACCCGCCGCTTCCAGCTCTTTCCCGGGCGCCCGGCCTGGATCGCCTTCGTCTACCGGGGACAAGCCTATGTCTCGGTTGCCGGCGAGTCTGCTCTCAGAGTCGTCGACCTGGCTTCGGGCCGGATCGTGGGGACCCGGAGCGAGTCGCCGTGGCCGCTGCTCCGCGACTGGTCGTCGTTCTAGCCCGCCACGTCGACGCGCTTCCCCCGGACGCGGACGTTTCGAAGGGACAGCTTCCCGATGTCCGGCGATCGGCACGGACGCGAGCGCAGGCGGCCGTCGACGACGTCCAGACCGAGCAGTGTTCGGAGTGCGAGCAGCGGCGCACCGGCGGCCCAGGACTGCGGCTTGAGCGCGTCGGGATACTCCACCGGCATCTCCGTCTCGTCCCGCGGAAAGCCCGCGAACACCTCCGGGAGCTGATGCGAGAAGGCCTCGGCCGCGTCGAGTAGCCCGGTGCAGACGCGGGCAGCCTCGGCCCGGAAGCCGTAGCGGCGCAGCCCCTCCGCCACGATCGCCGTGTCGTGTGGCCAGATCGTCCCGTTGTGGTACTCGAGCGGGTTGAAGCCCCTGTCGCGGGAGGACATCGAACGGACACCCAGACCGCGCGCATGAGCCGGGCCGCGCGCAGGCGGGCGTCGTATGCATATCCCTGCAGCTCGCACGTGCCGATCGGCGGCTCGGCTTTGCGGCCGTCCGCGAAGAGGATCGAGTTGTCCGAGTCCTTCCAGCAGTGGTTCGAGACCGCCTTCTCCGAGTCCGATCGCTTTCGG